>JBDHED010000073.1:0-10212 GCA_039591175.1 Gemmatimonadota bacterium
GGAGACGCGGGCCAGGATATCGGGATCATCGTAGTGCGTGGTCGCGAGCACGATCGCGCGCGCGAAAGCGGCTGGGTTCTCGGACTTGAAGATGCCCGAGCCAACAAACACTCCGTCGGCGCCGAGCTGCATCATGAGCGCGGCGTCGGCTGGAATGGCGACCCCGCCGGCCGCGAAGTTGACCACCGGCAACCGCTCGGTCCGTGCGGTCTCCTCCACCAGATCGAGTGGTGCGCGCAGCTCTTTGGCGGCTACCAGCAGCTCCTCGGCCGGACGTGTTGCGAGGTCTCTGATCTGTGCCCGGATCAGTCGCAGGTGTCGCACCGCTTCGACGATGTTCCCAGTGCCGGGCTCACCTTTGGTGCGGATCATCGCCGCGCCTTCACCGATCCGGCGCAACGCCTCGCCCAGGTCACGCGCCCCACACACGAACGGGATCGTGAACTCGTGCTTGTCGATGTGGTGCGCCTCGTCGGCGGGCGTTAGCACCTCGGATTCGTCGAGGTAGTCGACGCCCAACGCTTCCTCGATCTGGGCCTCGACAAAATGACCGATGCGGCACTTGGCCATGACCGGGATCGACACCCCGGCGACGATCTCCTTGATCTTGCTGACTGGAGCCATTCGAGCCACGCCGCCGCCGGCGCGGATGTCCGACGGGACACGCTCGAGCGCCATCACCGCAACTGCGCCGGCCTGTTCGGCGATCTTCGCCATGTCGACCGTGGTCACGTCCATGATCACGCCGCCCTTGAGCATCTGGGCGAGACCGCGTTTGACCTCGATCGTTCCCGTTTCGCGCTGGTTCATGCAGTGCCTCCTGCGCACAAAGATACACGTCCTTCAGGGTGCCAAGTACCTTCCGGCCATGCTTCGCACGCTACCCGCGGATCCGCGCCGTATCCTGATCGTCCGGCTGGGCTCGATCGGCGACGTGGCGCGTGTGCTGCCGATGCTAAGCGGTCTCCGACAACGCTTTCCGAACGCAGAGATCGATTGGGTCGTCCAATCGAAGGCCGCAGATGTGCTTCACGGTCACCCCCAGATCGACGAGCTCTTCGTCGTCCCGTTCAAGCGCTGGCGGGAGGTATTATCGGGCGACCCTTGGAAACTACGGTCGCGGATGCGCGCCCGCGGTTACGATCTGGTGCTCGACTTCCAGGGGATGTTGAAGGGAGCGGTGTGGGCGGTCGCCGCCGGTGGCCGAGCGGTGCGCGTCGGTTGGGGCCCGGGCCACGCGCGCAACCTCGCCTGGCTGTGGTATCACGGCCTGCGCTACCCGCCGGGGAAAAACATCAACCGCCACCTTCGACACCGCTCGCTGGTGGAGTGGCTCGACGTGCCGGATGTCATCGCCGCGCGTCCCGAGTTCGATTCCGAGGAGAGATCACGTGTCGATCGTTTCCTCGAGACGATCCGGGATCGACCGCGACCCTGGTTGTTGGCGTACCCCGGATCGAGCGCCAGCGGCAGCCACAAGCGATGGGATCCGGCCCGATTGGAGTCGGCGCTGAGAGAAGTCAAAGTGCGCTCGGGCGGTACGCTGTTGATCGGCTGGGGCCCGGCGGAGGAAAAGGAGGCCGAGGCACTGGCCGATGCGCTCGGCGACGCGCACCTGATCCCTCCAACGACGATTCGAGAGCTCACGTACTTGCTCGCCCGGTGCGACTTGTTCATCGGGATGGATACCGGCCCGATGCACCTCGCGGGGCTGGTCGGGACGCCGGTGGTAGCGGTCTTCGGACGCTCGAGCGCCGCGGTTCACGGCCCGGCGGAACACCTGCCGGGAGTGGCGGTCGCCGGCGCCGAGGCTCGCCATTGGCCGCGGCGGACGCGGACCGGCCTCAAGCCCTTCACCGACCCGGAGCCCGCAGCGGTGATCGACGCGGCGCTCGAAGTGTTGGCTTCGCGGCGCGGCGGCTAGCTCTCCTCAGACTCGCGCAGCGCCGCCAGAACCGAGTAATCCTCGAGCGTCGTGGTGTCGCCGACCTCTTCGGCCCCCGACGCGATGTCCTTCAGCAACCGGCGCATGATCTTGCCGCTGCGCGTCTTCGGAACAGCCTCGGCGAACCGGATCTCGGCCGGTCTGGCGATCGCGCCGATCTGCTCGCCGACGAACGCCTTGAGCTCGCTCTTTAGCGCTTCGGTCGGTTCGGTGCGTGCCTCGAGCGTGCAAAAGGCGACCACCGCTTGACCCTTGATCTCATCGGGCCGGCCTACAACAGCGGCCTCGACGACCGAGTCGTGGGCGACGAGCGCGCTTTCGACCTCGGCGGTACCCAAACGATGCCCGGCGACGTTCAACACGTCGTCGACGCGCCCCACGATCCACAAGTACCCGTCCTCGTCGATGCGCGCGCCATCACCGGTGAAGTACCAGTTACGATCTCCGTACTTCGACCAGTATTGATCCCGGTATCGGTCGTCGTCACCGTAGATCGTCCGCAGCATCGACGGCCAGGGTCGCTTGATCACGAGGAGACCACCAGCACCCGGCCCGACGGACTCGCCAGCTTCGTCGACGACATCCGTCTCGATGCCAAAGAACGGCTTGGTCGCCGATCCGGGTTTGGTCACCGTGGCGCCGGGCAACGGCGTGATCAGGATCGATCCGGTCTCGGTCTGCCACCACGTGTCGACGATCGGACACTGTTCCTTGCCGATCATCCGGTGGTACCACATCCACGCTTCGGGGTTGATCGGTTCACCGACGGTACCCAATAACCGCAACGACGAAAGGTCGTGCTGCTCGGGCCACTCGTTGCCCCACTTCATGAATGCGCGAATCGCGGTCGGCGCAGTGTAGAAGATCGTAACCTTGTGTCGCTCGACGATGTCCCAGAATCGATCCGGCTCGGGATAATCCGGGGCGCCCTCATAGATCACCGTCGTCGCTCCCATCGCCAGCGGACCGTACACGATGTACGAGTGGCCAGTAACCCAACCGACATCGGCCGTGCACCAGTAGATGTCTTCGTCGCGTAGATCAAAAACGTATTTGGTGGTCAACGCGGCTCCGAGCAGGTAGCCGCCAGTGGTATGGAGGATGCCTTTGGGCTTCCCGGTCGTACCCGACGTGTAAAGAATGAACAGCGGATGCTCGGCGTCCAACGCCACCGGCTCGCACTCCGCCGGCGCGTCGCGGATGACGTCGTTCCACCAATGATCCCGACCCTCGGTCCAGTCAACCTCGGTTCCGGTCCGACGCAAGACGATCACGTGTTCGACCGACGGGCAATCAGCGACCGCACGATCGACGTTACCCTTTAGATCGAGCACCTTGCCGCGCCGCCATCCTCCATCTGACGTGATGACAGCCCGAACCTCGGAATCGTTGACCCGATCCTTGATCGCTTCGGCACTAAAGCCAGCGAAGATCACCGAGTGCACCAGACCCAACCGCGCACAGGCGAGGCACGCGATCACGAGCTCCGGCACCATCGGCATGTAGATCGCCACTCGGTCGCCGGTCTCGAGGCCCAACTCACGGAGCCCGGCGGCAAGGCGACAGACAGCGGCGTGGAGCTCGGCGTAGGTCAACTCGCGTTGCTCGTTCGGCGGCTCACCTTCCCAGCGGATGGCGACCTTGTCACTTCGCGACCCGAGGTGCCGATCGAGACAGTTGACAGAAGCGTTGAGCTTGGCACCCACGAACCAGCGGGAAAACGGTGGGTCCCACTCGAGCACTCTTTCCCATGGTTCGATCCAATCGAGTTCCTCGGCCATCCGGGCCCAGAACGTGTCCGGATCGTCCAGCGACTCTCGATAAAGGCGCTCGTACTCTTCGATCGAGCCGATGTGGGATCGGTTGGAAAACTCGGTGGGCGGCGGGAATCGCCGCTCCTCTTGCAGCATGGTATCGATGTTTGACATCGCCCTCGATCTCGTTTTGAGCTACCAAAAAAAAGCGGCCGTCCTGAAAAGGACGGCCGCTTAAACGTTTACGCGATAATCTCGCGCCTCCGCGTTAGTGCGAGTCGTCGCCCGCACAGGGGTTAGTCGCGTCCGGGCTGCACGGATTGCCCGCGCAGGGGTTGCAGGGGTTCTCACCTTCCATGGCGTCATCCACTGCCTCCACGGCGTCGTCCGCCATGCCTTCCATTTCTTCCATGGCGTCATCGGCCATTTCCTCGACCTGGCCGGCCGCGTCGTCCATGGCGTCGGTGGCGCTGTCGGCGGCGTCTTCGGCCTGTTGACAGGCGCCGACCGTTAACAGCGCAACAAACGCAAAAACGGGAAAGAGCTTCAAAAACCGCATGCGGGAGACCTCCAGGGTCCGGGTTCGAAGAAAGAGTCGTTGTCAGCCGGTCGTCCAGGCCGCACAGGGGGGGCGCCCTGGACGTGTCTTATGAATGTCGCCGTCTACCCGGTCTGGCGTCAACCCGCATCAAATGGGCCTCATCGCAGCCCGTTGGCGGCCATCCAGTCGAGCGTCATCTCCATGAGCTCGACCACGATCTCCGTTTGAGTGCGGTGCACATGACCGCTTTCGTGCCAGATGACCCGTTTTGGCTGGCGCACCGCCTGTTGTAGCCGATCGCCGCTCTGCGGGTCGATGCGCTTGTCGTCGGTGGCGTTCACGACCAACGTCGGGCGCGGCGTGATTTCACCGGCGTACTTGGTGGGCTCGAGCGGCGCCACCATCCAGGCCGTTACGAGCGCCAAACCGTTCATCACCCAAGCGGGTCCTTCATCGGCATAGGCGTAGTACGCCATGCGGCGAATGTCGGCACCGCCGTGCAGCAGCGCGGCACCGGACAGCCTCCGGTCGGTCGCTGCGGTCGCCGCCGCGAACGGGACTCCAAGACTCACGCCGATGATCGACACCCGTTCGGGGTCGACGTCATCTCGGGTGTACAGATATTGCGCCGCCAGAAGTAGCGCCGGGGGCGTCTCCAGAAACCCGCGCCGAAGAGGAATGAGATACCGTAACCATTGCCAACCCTCAGGCCACACCGGGCCGTCGTATGGGTAGTCGACGCTGGCCAGGACCAGGTTCTCGGTCTCGAGGGGGACATCGACCGTTTTACGACCGGTCCTCATCCCACCAACCAACAGCGCAGCCGGGTAGCGGGTACCGGTCCGTTCGCCGATGGCGCGAACGCGCACCCGCACCTCGAGGCCGGTGTCGCTGACCAACGTAACCTCGGTCAACTGCTTGCCGTCTTCGGCGCGGCCGAAGCCGGTCGAATCGCGGACCTGGATGAGCTCTCCAGCGGCGCGACTGAACACAGGTCGATAGTCGCGGGTGCTGTAACGCCAGAGCGAGACTACCAGCACGAGCGCAGCCGCGAGCAGGATCAGCGTCGTGTTGCGCCTCACGTTTGGCCGCCGCCGGTGGGCTCGGCTATCGTCACCGTCCCTCGATGAAATCGCGATCTGACAATGGACGTCGCTGTGCGCATGACCGCCAAAGCTGGTCGACCCCACGTGGACCGACAAGCGGGCTTGTGAAGGGGTGGATCGCGTTGGGGATTGTCTGCGTGGCGATCGGTGCGGGGTGTTTTGGTGTCCGGCCCCAACCCGAGCCTGAAGTCGTTCCCGCCGAACCCGTTCGTTTGCCGCCCGATCTCGACAGCTTGTCGAACGTCTTCGCCGCCGCTGCTGATTCACTGCCACCAAGCGAGCTACCCGCACTCGAAACGCGAATACAGCGATGGCTGGCCCGACTCGAATTCGAGGACCCAGCGCTGCTGCCAGAGGGTGAGACACCCGGTCGGTATTTTCGCGCCTACCGGGGACGGCTGTTGGATACGCTCGGCTGGGCCGCGTTCCGTCGCCAAGACATGAGGCAGGCGGAGGCCGCCCTCGTTTCTGCCGTTGCCGAGATCAACAGTCGCGGCACGACGACTGGCTACGCCGAGCACTTTCTGCACCTCGGACGCGTATACGCCGCGCGCCGGCTGTGGAACGACGCGATCGACGCGTTCCTCGACGCCGAGGTCCGCGGTGTGGGAGAGCGCGCCACGCTACCGCTGGAGACGGTCTACCGGCGGCGCCATGGCTCGCTCCGGGGGCTCGACGATCTACGCAGCGCAGAGCGCGCCCGGATCGAAGACGAGCGCCAACAACTGCTGGTGGCTCGACCGCTTCGTGACCCGCTGCCCGATTTCGCTTATCCGCGGCGTACCGGCCCACCGCTCGCGACGGGCGCTTTGATCGGTCGCCCGCTGGTCCTCGTCCTGTGGGATGCGGCGTGCGACGGCTGCCCGGGCTACGCCAGCCATCTCGGCGAGTTGGCGACCGCGATGCGACGCCGTGGCGGGGCGCTGGTCGGGGTCTGGCTGGGCGGTGATCCTGCCGCTGCCGGCCCGCCGCAGTCGTTCATGATCGTCGTGCCCCCTGATCGGGACCGCTCCCGGTCGGATTTCGGGGCCGACGTCACGCCCCAGGTCCTGGTCGTGGACGAGTCCGGCCGGATTCGGTACCGTTGGGCCGGCGCTAACGCTGCGCCGCCGCCGACCGACGACATCCTCGTCCAGGTGGATCATCTTCGGACGCGAGCGGCAACCATCCGCTCCAGCTCCAACAGACCCCAATCCGGGGAGGCTCGATGAGCGAAGACGTCGTCACGAAGCCGGAATCAACGACCCGTCAAGGCAAGGGCTTGCCGCCCGAGGCTTACGAGGAGATCCCCGGCAGCGACTACCAACCGTATGTGCCCGCCGAGGCCACACTGCGCGAGTTCACGCTGCGCGCGGTGATCATCGGCATCGGCGTCGGCGTGGTGTTTGGCGCCGCCAACGCGTACCTGGGTCTCAAGGTCGGCCTCACCGTGAGCGCGTCGATTCCGGCAGCGGTCATGGGCGTGGCCTTTTTCCGCGCGCTCAAGGGTGGGACGATTCTCGAGGGCAACATGGTCCAGACGGTTGGTTCGGCGGGCGAGTCGCTGGCCGCCGGGGTCATCTTTACGCTACCCGCGCTGTTCATCTTCGGATTGTCACCCAGCCAACTGTTGATCTTCACGCTGGCCTCGCTCGGCGGATTACTGGGCGTCTTGTTTATGATTCCGCTGCGCCGTTACTTGATCCGCGACGAGCACGGCAAGCTGCCCTACCCCGAGGGCACGGCGTGCGCCGAAGTGCTGGCCGCCGGCGACACCGGCGGGGCCAAAGCGCGGCTGCTGTTCGCCGGTCTTGGGGTGGGAGCGATCTACCAGTATTTCGTGAACAACAACGCGCTCTCGCTTTGGCGCGGCGACCCGTCTTTCCGGATCCGTGGGTATCCCAAAGCCGAATTCGGCATCGACGCCACCCCCGAGCTGCTCGGGGTCGGTTACATCATCGGCCCGCGGATCTCTGCGATCCTCTTCATGGGGAGCGCCGTTTCGTGGCTCGTATTGATTCCGCTGATCGCGACTTTTGGGGCGTCAGCCGGCACGCCGCTCTATCCCGAGACCGAAGCGCTGATCCGCGACATGGAGCCGGGCGAGATCTGGAATCGCTACATCCGGTACGTGGGAGCGGGGGCGGTCGCGTTCGGTGGCATCATTACACTCGTACGCGCATTGCCGACGATCGTCGGCTCGTTCCGCATGGGGATGCGCGGGATCCGTGAAAGCGCCGACCAAGGTTCGATCAAGCGGACCGAGAGGGATCTTCCGTTCACCACCGTGATAGCTGGAGCGCTTGGGATCGCCCTGATCTTGGCTCTCCTGCCGGCGTCGTTCGCACCCGCTGGAGCGCTTGGGGCGCTCCTGATGGTCATCTTCTCGTTCTTCTTTGTTACCGTTTCGTCGCGTATCGTCGGTTTGGTCGGCACGTCGTCCAATCCGGTCAGTGGTATGACGATCGCGACGTTGCTGCTGACAGCGTTGCTTTTCGTCGCGCTGGGCAAGACCGAGAACGCGGTCGGTGATCCCCGCATGGCGATCCTGCTTGTCGGTGCGATCATCGCGATCAGCGCCGCCATCGCTGGAGACACTTCACAGGACCTCAAGACCGGCTTCTTGATCGGAGCAACGCCGCGACGCCAGCAGATCGGCGAGATGATCGGTGTGCTGACGGCAGCCACCGTGATGGGCTCGGTCCTGATGGTTTTGCATGGCGGGATCGGGATCGGTTCGGAAGAGCTGCCCGCTCCACAGGCGACGCTGATGGCACTGGTGATCGACGGCGTGGTCAATGCTGACCTGCCGTGGGCGCTAGTCGTGGCGGGGATATTTTTGGCGGCGATGTTCGAGATGGTGGGGTTGCCGTCGCTGGTCGTGGCGGTGGGTCTCTATCTGCCGCTCTCGCTCATGTCCCCGATCTTGGTCGGCGGGATCGTCCGATTGGCGATCGAGAAGCGCCACACCGCTCGGATCGACGTTTTGCGAGAGAAACGAGAAAACGGCGTGTTGTTCGCTTCGGGGTTGATCGCCGGGGCCGCTCTGGTCGGCGTCATCATCGCCGGTCTGGTGTTCTTCGGTGAGCAGTCGGCACTGATCAGTGCCTTCCAGACTGCTGTCACCGGTGTCACCGAGGGTGCCGGCACGGCCGTTTCGTTGATCGTATTTGGTGGGTTGGCGGGGCTGCTCTGGTACGTCGCCGAGCGCGCGCATTCCGGTGGCGAGGTGACCGAGGATCTTCGGCGAGCCGAAGAGATGTAGGCACGAGATAACATAGCACACATAAGGAATCTCGCCGTGGTTGGACACGGCGCGTCGGGCAAAACCACGTTGGTAAACGCGATGGCGTGGTTGGCCGGCTCTTGCACTCGCATGGGGTCGGTCGAGGATGGCACTTCGCTGACCGACTTCACGCCCGACGAGACGGAGCACCAGATATCGGTCAGCTTGGCGATGGCCTACGCCGAGTTCATGGACACAAAGGTCAACATCATCGACACGCCTGGTTATCTCGATTTCGCCGGTGAGGTCGTGTCCGGTTTGCGAGTGGCGGATTGCGCGTGCCTGGTGGTGAACGCAGTTGCTGGCGTCGAGGTCGGCACCGAGCGCGTGTGGGAGTACGCTGAAGCCGAAAAGCTGCCGCGGTTGATCTTCATCAACATGATGGACAAAGAGCACGCCGATTTTGAGAAGGTCTATCGACAGATTCGCGATGGATTGTCCCCACGTGCTATTCCAGTCGAGATCCCGATCGGGCAGGGCTCCGATTTTCACGGCATCTGCAATCTGTTCAACGAGAACGCGCATCTCTACGAGGATGGCGCGACCGGGAAGCGAAAGATCGGGGAGGTCCCGGATGAAGTGCGTGCCGACTATGATCGCTATCGGCGGGAATTGGTCGAGACCGTCGCCGAGACCGACGACACACTGATCGAGCGCTATCTGGAAGGCGAGGAGTTCAATCGCGACGAGGTGATCGGGGCGATGAAAGCAGGGATGGCGAGAGGGGAGCTGTTCCCGGTTTTCTGCGGCGCGCCCGAGCAGCTCAAGGGCGTGCGCTCACTGCTCAAAGAGGTCGTGGAGCTGTGTCCGAGCCCGGCCGAGCGTCCGGAGATTCGGGCCACGCGTCCAGGCGACAGCGAAAAAGTGTTTGTGGCCCGCGAGAACAGCGCGCCGCTATCGGCGCTCATCTTCAAGACTACGACCGAGCCGCACGTCGGCGAGCTGTCCTATTTCCGCGTCTTCAGCGGTCAGGTCAAAAGCGGTCAGGACGTTTACAACTCGACGCAACAACACGACGAGCGATTGGCACACGTCGGTATCATGCAAGGCCGCGAGCGAACCGAGGTCAAGAGTATCAACAGCGGTGACATCGGGGTCGTTCCCAAGCTCAAGGATTCACATACAGGGGACTCGTTTTGCAGCCGCAACGATCAGCAGGGGACTCGTTTTGCAGCCGCAACGATCAGATCCTTCTTCGCAGCATCGGTTTTCCGAAGCCGGTCATATCCGTGGCGATCGAGCCGACGCACGAAGGCGAAGAGGAGAAGATCGGGAGTGCGCTTTCGAAGCTGCACGAGGAAGATCCGACGTTCGTCCACGCCTACAACCCGGAGCTCGGTCAGACGATCATCCGCGGGATGGGCGAGCTGCACCTGCAGGTCGTGCTCGAACGGATGAAACGCAAGTTCCACGTCGAAGCGAACATGCTACAGCCAAAGATCGCCTACCGTGAGACGATAAAGCGGCGCGGCGAGGCCCAGGGACGTTACAAGAAACAGACCGGCGGGCGCGGTCAGTTCGGTGACTGCAAAGTGCGGCTGATCCCGAGAAGTCGCGGCGAAGGGTACGATTTCGTGAATCAGATCACCGGCGGTGTCATT
>JBDHED010000074.1:0-9801 GCA_039591175.1 Gemmatimonadota bacterium
GGCCTCATGGAGGACCTCGAGGCGTTGGGGTTCCATCTCGTCGGCTACGGGTGCACGACGTGCATCGGCAACAGTGGCCCCTTGGCCCCGCCGGTCAGCGAAGCGATTCACGACAACGACCTGGTGGCGTGCTCGGTCCTGTCGGGCAACCGCAACTTCGAGGGTCGGATCAACCCCGACACGAGGGCCAACTATCTGGCCTCGCCGCCGCTCGTAGTCGCCTACGCGCTCGCCGGACGGATGGATCTCGACCTGACGGCTGAACCGCTCGGGCAAGACAGCCAAGGCAACGACGTATACCTCCGCGATATATGGCCCAGTCAACAAGAGATCACCGACACCGTTCGCGCGGCCGTCAAAACCGAACAGTTCCGCGCCAAGTACGCCCAGGTGTTCAAGGGCGACGAGCGGTGGCACGGGTTGGAGACCCCTGAAGGCGATCGGTTCGCCTGGACCAACGAGTCCACCTACATCCGGCGACCGACGTTTCTGAGCGATATACCCGCCGAACCCTCCCCACCGGGCGACATCGAACATGCGCGGGCGCTGGCTTTGCTCGGGGACTCGGTGACGACCGACCACATTTCGCCGGCGGGGTCGATCCCGGTTGAATCCCCGGCTGGTCAGTGGTTGATCGAGCAAGGCGTCGAGCCGCGCGATTTCAACTCCTACGGCTCTCGGCGCGGCAACCATGAGGTCATGGTGCGCGGGACGTTCGCCAACATCCGGCTCCGCAACCGACTCGCCCCGGACACGGAGGGAGGCTGGACGCGGCACCAACCGAGCGGTGAGGAGATGACGATCTACGAGGCGGCCGTTCGATACGCCTCCGAGGGCGTTCCGCTGATCGCGATCGCCGGCAAGGAGTACGGTTCCGGGTCGTCACGTGACTGGGCGGCCAAGGGGACGCTCATGCTCGGCATCCGCGCGGTCATCGCCGACTCGTATGAGCGCATTCACCGCAGCAATCTGATCGGAATGGGCGTTTTGCCGCTTCAGTTCGCGCCCGGCGAGAACGCGGAGACAGTCGGCCTCACCGGCGAAGAAGAGTTCACCATCCGCGGCCTCTCGGGCCTTGCCCCGGGCACGAAGCTCGAGGTCGTCGCCGAATCGAACGGCGATCGCAAGACGTTCGACGTGGTCGCCAGGATCGATACCCCGGTCGAACTCGACTACTACCGACACGGAGGCATTCTGCCCTATGTGCTGCGAGGTCTAAGGGCGCGGGAAACCTAATGGCCGCGCCATAATTGCCATCCCCGTGCGAGTGGGGCAAACGTCACCGCGGTCACCGCCATGATCTCCGCAGACTCCTCGATCGCCCACTTGTAGATCCCGACGCGATTGTAAAAATGGGCCAGAGCCAGGTCCGTAAAGTCGACCGTCATCGCCAACAACGCCCACCCGGCAGCCCCCCGAATCGCCCTGAGTGCAGCCAGCAAAACGGCGGCCGTGGCCACCAACCCGACGATCGACGCCACTACGACCCCCAACCGCGAGGTCCAATCGACGACCGCGACCCGCGCTCCGATATGGTGCACCAACCAGTTGTGAAGATCCCACTTGTCGTCGGCCGGGATGAGCATTCTTCCCATCACCGCCTCACGTCCCCAACTCGCCTCCTCGCCAGCCAGTATCAGACAAAGCAGCGCCAGCAACAGCCACGGCACGAAGCGTTGCCCCGAACGGCGCAGCGCTACCGCAACGCCGAGCGACAGCAGCAAGGCCGCGACGAGAATCAGCGCTGGGACCGACTCGATAAAGGCGCCCCTGATGAGCATGCTGGCTCGATAGATGTACAGCGGTGCCAGCAGCGCCGCAGAGACCATCGCGTAGGCCAGCAGCCATGTCCAATAGCTGATCGTTCTTGGCATTCCGGGGACTACCGCTCTAGAATCTTGGTTCCGCATCAGCGCTTGTATTCATTCCTATCGATTGACCGGAGGTCGTTGTGCTCAGAAAAAACCTCGCGTTCCTGTTGATTCTCTCTGCATGGTCCGGGCCACTGGGAGCCCAGGACGTGGCTCGGGTCGAGATCCAACCGAGCTCGGTCGAGGCCTCGGTTGGCGATACCGTGCGCCTGATCGCCACCGTCTACGATAGCGACGGCAATGTCATCGAGGCACCGAAGCAATGGTTTACGTCGTACGAAGTGGGCACGATCGATGCCAGCGGCACGTTCGTCGCATACTCGGTCGGTGAACGGGAGATCGGCGTCATGGTTGGCGAGGAACACGTTACGATCCCGGTCGCGGTACGGCCGCTGCCACCGGCTTCGATCGACCTCGCGATGCCGACGACATCGATCGTGGCGACCTCGTGGATGCCCCTACACGCGGAAGTCTACGATCGATTGGGACATCGGGTATGGGGTTCCGATATCAGCTGGAGCTCGAGCGACCGGACCGTGGCCGATGTGATGAGCGGCCATCTGGTGGCTCTAGAGCCCGGCACCGCGGTGATCACCGCACAAACCGGCGGTGTCTCCGCCTCTCAGCGAATCGCGGTCGCGGAAGCGCCTGCCGGCGATTTGGCGCTCGCCGCCCGAAAGGGTGCGCTGCGTACCGGTGACGTGTATCGGTTGTTACCCAGGCTCGACGGTCAACCTCTACCCAGCGGTTCGTTTCCACGTTACACAATCATCGGAGGCAAGAACGCTCACGTAACGGAGGGGGCGGCGTTTGTCGCGGAGGAGCCCGGAGAGTACACGGTAGCAGCCGAGTTCGCCGGCTCGACAGCCCTCACCACGCTGTTGGTGGACGAGCGCGAATTCGATCGCAAGCTCGAGTTGATTGGTCACGGTGCGCTGGCCGCGGCCCACACCGGCGACCTGTGGTTGTACAAGAACGCCGCCTACGTGGGCAGCTTCCACGACACCAAGATGCGCGTGTACGACGTCACCGATCCATCAAACCCGGTTCTGTCCGACTCGATCGTCGTCGACGCGCGGCGTGTCAACGACGTCAAGGTGAACGCGGACGCCGGCTTTGCGGTCATAACCCGCGAGGGAGCAGCCAACCGCCGCAATGGGATCGTAATCCTCGATCTCGCCGATCCTCTGCACCCGACGATCATCAGCGAGTACACCGAAACCGTGTCCGGCGGCGTTCACAACGTGTTCATCGTCGGTGATCTCATCTACGCCACTCACGGCGGCACGCGTGACATGCACATAATCGATGTTTCGGATCGCAGCAACCCACGCGAGGTCGGTCGCTGGGGGCTCGACAACCCAAACCGTGTGCTGCACGACATCTTCATCAAGGACGGGATCGCCTATCTATCGTACTGGGATGACGGACTCGTGATCCTCGATCTGGGCGGCGCCGGCAAGGGCGGCACACCCACCGAACCGGTGTTCGTATCACGGGTCTACTACCCGCAGGGCAACACCCACGTCGCCTGGCGATGGAAAAACTACGTCTTCACCGGCGACGAGATCTTCCCACCCGATTGGGACCCGGAGTCGGTGTTCCAGCCGACTGGCTACGTTCACGTCTTCGACGTCACCGATCTCGAGAACCCGGTCGAGGTCGCCAAGTACGAGGTGCCCGAAGCCGGTGCACACAACTTGTGGATCGAGGACGACCAGGAGACACTCTACATCGGCTACTACAACGCGGGGCTGCGTGCGCTCGACGTTTCGGGCGAGCTACGTGGCGATCTCTACGAGCAAGGTCGCGAGATCGACTTTTTCTTGACCGGCGCGAGAGAGAACGTGCGGGTTCCAAACGCACCGATGAACTGGGGTGCGATGTATTACGACGACAAGATCTTCTCGGCCGATTTCAACTCTGGCTTGTGGATCCACAAATGGGTCCCGACCGGAGACCGGCCGATCTCATAGCGCTGAAGCGTCCGTCACGGCTCGATGAAGCGGATTAGCGTCTTCTGTGGCTCGAGCTACGGCCGCCGCGACTCGTATAGAGCGGCGGCCGAGGCGATGGGGCGGCTCATCGCCGAGCGAGGCCTGGGGCTGGTGTACGGCGGTGGCGAAGTCGGGCTTATGGGAGCGTTGGCCGACGCCGCGCTCGACGCCGGCGGCGAGGTCGTGGGCGTCATCCCCGAGGCGCTGGCGGACCTGGAGTTAGGCCACGCCAGGCTGACCGATCTTCGCGTCGTCGATACGATGCATACTCGCAAGGCACACATCATCGACATCTCTGACGCTTTTGTGGCCTTGCCGGGTGGCCTCGGTACGCTCGAGGAGTTGGCAGAGGTGTGGACGTTGGCCCAGCTCGGTTATCACGGGAAACCGTGCGCGATCCTCAACGTCGATGGCTATTACGATCCGCTCGTCGCCTTTCTCGATCACGCTGTCGATCACCGGTTCATCGGCGTCGAACACCGCTCGATGCTCATCGTTGAAACTGAACCCGGGGCCTTGCTCGAGAGAATCGAGCATTACAAACCACCCACCGCGCCAAAGTGGGTCGATCGCCGCTAGTTGGCTGGGGAGGCAGGATTCGAACCTGCAACCACCGCGTTAACAGCGCGGCGCTCTGCCAGTTGAGCTACTCCCCAGCGCGGTCGGTTGAGCACTAGTGCGGTTGTGCTCGTCGTTACCGTGACAGATGCATAGGTTATGCCCGCATTTACAATCCCTGCTACAGCAAGAACATGACTCGCGGAGGCCCTGAATGATGCGCTCGTTGATCGCCGCTCTGCCAATCCTGGCGCTCGCTTCACCGTCAATCGCCCAGGAAGTCGCCCGGATCGAGGTCCAACCGACGACCGTTTCCGTTGCCTCGGGGGATACCGTGGCCTTCTCAATCACGGCTTACGACGATTCCGGCAACGTCATCCCGAACGCACAGGTGCAGGGCTTCGTGACCAGCATGGGATTGGGCCAGATGATCGACAACACACGGTTCGCCAGCGGACCGCCAAGCCAGGGCCAACTCGTTTTCCGAGCCGGGTCTCGGGCCATCGCTCGTGTCGCCGTCGTCGTGACACCGGCTGCGGCAACGACGGTCGACATCGGGCCGCTGCCGACAGCGGTCGCCGCCGGGGGCGTGGTTCCGCTAGCCGCAACCGCACGCACGCGTTCCGGCGATGATCTGGCCGCCGACGTCGCCGACTTCGTCTGGTCGACCAGCGATCCGTCGGTGGCAACGATCGATCCGCTCGGCAACTTGGTCACCCACTCCCCCGGGCAGGTTACCGTGAGCGCCAGCCATCGCTCCGCCTCGGCTGCACTAGAGACCGAGGGAGCAGCGGGCGTAGGCGCTGAGGCGAGCCTCACGATCCAAGTCACACCGGCGCCTTCGGGCACGCTCACGATCAGCGGGCCGGAGCAGCTTCGGACTGGTGAGGTGGGGCGCTTCTCGATCGGTGGCGAAGCGGTCTACCCGCGTTGGTTTGTGTCACCCGGCGGAGCGTGGATCGACGGTCAGGGAGTGCTCGTAGCCGATGAACCGGGCACGTATCTCATCGAAGCGGTGCTCGGTACCAAGACCGCCCAACACGTGGTCACGGTCGAACCGCGGTCGGTTCGCCGCGATCTCAAGGTCTTAGGCCGCGGCGCGGTCACCGATCGCCTTACAGGCGATCTGCGGGTTTTCACTGGCGTCGACGGACGCGACTACGCGTATCTCGGGACGGCCGAGTCGAACGCGGTGCTGGTCTTCGACATCACCGACCCGTCGCGACCCGTGCTGACCGACAGCATCACCACCGACGCGCGCTACGTGCTCGACGTAAAGGTCAACGAAGATGCGACGATCGGCGTCTTTAGCCGCGAGGGTGCGGCCAACCGCGCCAACGGCATCACGATCCTCGATCTCTCCGACCCGGCCCACCCAACCGTCGTATCAGAGTATACCGAGACGGTACCGGGCGGCGTCCACAACACGTTCTTCGACGGCGATCACATCTTCGCCACGCACGATGGCGATGGTGCGCTCCACATCATCAACGTCAGCGATCCCGCGAATCCGCGTGAAGTCGCCGAGTGGCACACCGACACGCCGGGCCGCTATTTGCACGATCTCTACGTCAAAGACGGGATCGCGTATCTCGCGTACTGGCAGGACGGCTTGATCATTCTCGACGTCGGCGGCGCAGGCAAAGGCGGCAGCCCCGATAACCCGGTCTTCGTCGGGCAGCTCAAGTACGACGCTCCGGCGCTCTACGGACCTGGCGGCGGCGGACCACGTGGGACACACAGCGTATACGTGGAAGGAAATCGCGCGTACGTCGGTGACGAAGTGTTCCCGGCAGTGTTTGACATCACCCAGCCGATCGAACCCCGCGGCTACATCCACATCGTCGACATTTCCGATCTCGAGAACCCGCGCGAGATTTCGCGCTACGAGGTGCCCGAGTCGGGTGCTCACAACCATTGGGTCGAGGATGGCCAGATGTACAGCGCGTACTACCAAGGTGGGGTCCGAGTCGTCGACGTGACGGGTGACACGCGCGGCAACCTCTACGATCAAGGTCGCGAGGTCGCGCTGTACGTTACCGATGCCAGTAGCGATGCCTACAAGGAGAACCGTGCGTTCGCGTTCGGCGCCCAGCTCCACAAGGGGAAGATCTACGTGTCCGACATGTCGAGCGGGTTGTGGGTGCTGGAGTTGACTGGCGAGCCGAGGGCTCAGTACCCGGCCGAGTAGACTGCGGCGCTACTTCTTGGCGGTAATGCTGATCGGTTGAGCGATCCAGACGATGACTGGTTGATCTCGATTGTAAGCTACCGACCAAGACGTGCTCATGGCCCACCTTTGCACGGCCTGATCACACGGCGCGTGGCCGCTCGAATCGAGAATCATCGTGTTTGTCACGTTCCCTGTCAGATCGATGCGAAGCCCAACTCTGAGGTCGCATGAGATGCCTGCCTTCTTCGACAACGGCGGGTAGAAGCTGAGCAGCTCTTTGGGCGTGCACCCGGTCAAACACTTCGGCTTCACCGTGTAGGGCGTAAAGACAAACGACGTTTCTGAGACCTCGGGCGCGACCGGCATCGGAGCGGTGTGCATGACTGGTGCGTCTTCGACGATCTCGGTTTCGGCGATCGTAATCTCTTCTTCGATAAACTCCGTCGCGATCACCGGGGTGGCCGGTCGAGCGAGCTCTTCGGGCGGCGGTGGAATCTTTGTCTCGGGCGGGATATCGATGACCGCGATCTCGTCACCGCTGGCCGCAAATCCTCGGTCCATCGACGGAACGACCGCAAACAGGATCACCAACACGTGGACGACCGCTGCCAAGGCCACAAACCAACCGAAGTACTGCCGGTATATGTGACCGAGGATTTGACCCCGTATAGATGGGCTCCTCAACGTGGCCGTGTGTTGCACGCTACCTCCTCGGCCTTGCGTCCATAATCACGATAGACCAACTCACCCGTTCAGGTCAGTCAGGGATACCCGTGGAACGATGTCAGTGCCTGGCGGAGACCATTGTGGGAGAAACGCCTACCGGGGAGAGAGCGCTGTGGAGCGGGACCTAAAACCCTAGCTGCATGAAGCCGCCGTCAACGGCCACGCATTGCCCGGTGATATACGAAGCCGCCTCCATCGCCAGAAACGCGACAGCGGCGGCCACTTCCTCCGGTTGGCCGACGCGGCCAAGCGGTGTGCGCTGCAGTACCTCGTCGAGATAATCGGGATCTCGAAGCACGCTTTGCGCCAGCGGTGTATCGATATACCACGGTGCGATGCAGTTGACGCGAATCCCGTCGGCCGCCCACTCGCATGCCAGATTCCGCGTCAGCTGGATCATAGCGGCTTTACTCATCGCATAGGGTGCGCCCGTCCGCATGTGGGTCATCCCCGCAACCGACGCGATGTTGACCACCGCCGGCTCGGCACCGCCCCGTAGCAGCGGATGACACAACCGGCTGAGCTCGAAACAGCTAGTCAAGTTGGCATCGAGCAGCGCCCGATACTCGTCGAGATCGT
This sequence comes from Gemmatimonadota bacterium, assembly GCA_039591175.1. GTDB lineage: Bacteria > Gemmatimonadota > Gemmatimonadetes > JACCXV01 > JAHWKZ01 > CAMYLR01. The sequence goes on from JBDHED010000074.1 coordinate 7,905, forward strand.
ACTCCAGGGCGGGCTTCCGAATGTTGGTGCCGATGTTGTTGACCAGGACGTCGAGCCCGTCCCAATGATCGCCCAGCCACGCGGGCAACCGATCGAGGGTATCCGGACGGCTCAGATCGTGGGCCAACCCAAGCACCTGGCTGCGTGTCGTGCGCTGCGAGAGCTCACCAACTCGCTGCTGCAGCCGCTCGTCATTTCTGGCGATCAACGCGACATTCGCGCCCAGGTCGACAAACTCGCGGGCGATCGCCAACCCGATACCCATCGACCCACCGGTGATCAGCGCACGGCGACCCTTCAACGACCAACGCGAGGTCGTCACTTTGGTGCTACCTCAGGTTGACCTGCGAACGATCGGCGCAGAATGGCGTAGCCCACCAAGCCCGACGCAACTGACGCCACCAGGATCGCCAGCTTGGCGGTCTTTAGAAGCTCGCCTTCGCCAAAGGCGAGGGTTCCCACGAACAGTGACATCGTAAACCCGATACCGGCCAGCCATGCCGCTCCATAGAGCTGGCCCCAGCTCAATTCTTCCGGCATCGCCGCCAAGCCAAATCGGACGCTTAGCCAAGCAAACAGCGTAACCCCGACCTGCTTCCCGACGACCAAACCCAGGATCACACCAAGGGCTACCGGGCTTCCGAGCAGGGTCAACAGACTGCCTTCTACCGTCACGCCAGCGTTTGCCAACGCGAACAGCGGGAGGACGCCAAAGACGACCCACCCGTGGTGTGCGTGCTCCAACCGCTGAAGCGGGGTTTCCACGTGCTCGCACGCTTCCTCGAGGGCGCGCAGCGCTTCCTGTTGCCCACTGTTTACCAACAGCGCCGACTGAAACGCCGAGGCCTCCTCGAAGTCGCGCAGAAGCCCCTTGGTACGATCGAGAAACTGCTGGCTGTCGATCGCCCGGCGAACCGGGATCGTCATCGCCACCAACACACCCGCTACTGTCGCATGCACGCCGGACTGCAGGAATGCGAACCACACGACCAAACCGAGCAGCGCGTATGGCACCGGGTGTCGAACATGGACCTGATTAGCGAACACGCACAGGAGCAGGAAAACAGCGGCGATCCCCAACCAGGTCCAGATCACGCCGTGGGCGTAGAAGATCGCGATTACCAGGATCGCCCCGAGGTCATCGACGATCGCCAACGCGGTCAAAAACACCTTGAGCGAGGTCGGCACTCGACTCCCGAGCACCGTCAGCACCGCCAGCGCAAACGCGATGTCGGTCGCCATCGGGATCCCCCAACCGCGAACCCCTTCACCGCCAACGTTGAGCACCGCATAGATCGCCGCCGGAACGACCATGCCACCGATCGCCGCCGCGATCGGCAACGCCGCCTTGCGAGGTTCAGCCAGCTCGCCAGCCAGGATCTCGCGCTTGATCTCTAGGCCAACGATAAAGAAAAAAACCGCCATCAGGGCGTCGTTGATCCAATGAAGCAGCGACTCCTCGAGCACGTACTGCCCGAGCTCGATCTTGATCGGTGTGTGCCAAAGCGCGAAGTAGCTCTCGCGGAAGGGGGAATTGGCCCACGCGAACGCGGCGATCGTGCAGAACAGCAGGACGACGCCGCCGGACGCTTCGAGGTGGACGAACTCGCGAAAGGTGGATCTCACCGGTTGGTTCGCTGCGAACCTGCTCAACATCCTGGTCTGGTTCGTGTCGTGCGGGGTGGTGACCATCCCGCGAACCTAGTCCGCGACCTCTTCGATGTCTGCTTCCCAGGTGATCGCCACCGAGTTGGCGAGCGTGGCCGCCGTCGGGCACCTCGACTGGTGTCGCTCGAGCGCTCGATCGACCGCTTCCCGGCTTCCGGCGGGGATCCGGAGCCGATACACGATATGAATCGACGTCAGCACCGGCAGCTTGTCGACGATCTCGTTTGTC
>JBDHED010000075.1:0-8412 GCA_039591175.1 Gemmatimonadota bacterium
TACAAGAAACAGACCGGCGGGCGCGGTCAGTTCGGTGACTGCAAAGTGCGGCTGATCCCGAGAAGTCGCGGCGAAGGGTACGATTTCGTGAATCAGATCACCGGCGGTGTCATTCCTCACAAGTTCATCCCGGCGGTAAACAAGGGTATCCAAGAAACGATGAGCAAGGGCGTGCTGGCCGGCTACCCGGTGGTCGATCTTCAGGTCGAGCTGATCGACGGCTCACACCATTCGGTCGATTCGAGCGAGATGGCGTTCAAGGTCGCCGGTTCGATGGCGTTCCAAAACGCGGTCGGAAAGTGTGACGCGGTGTTGCTCGAGCCGATAATGGAAGTAACGGTCGTGACACCGGACGAGTACCTGGGTGACGTGATCGGTGATCTGAATCAGCGCCGTGGAAGAGTGCTGGGAATGGAACCGAGCGGAAACGGGAAACAAAAGATCAGCGCTTACGTTCCGCAGGCCGAGCTGTACCGCTACTCGACGAGTCTGAGATCGATCACTCAGGGTCGGGGCGATCACGCGCGTACGTTCCACGGGTACGAAGAGGTGCCGCGCGATATCGCGCAAAAGGTGATCACCGAGGCGGAGAAGGAACGCGAGGGGGCGGGGATCAGGCATTAGGTCGTTTCACATCCTTGAGGATTTGGCGAGCGGCGTTGTAACCGGGTCTTGCGGTCACGCCGCCGCCGGGGTGCGTGCCGGCGCCGCATAGATAGAGGTTCTCGATCGGCGTGCGATAGCGGGCCCAGCCTGGGATCGGACGCATGAAGAAGAGCTGATCGAGCGTCATCTCACCGTGATAGATGTTCCCCTCGGTCAATCCGAAATCGGTTTCGAGGTCGCGCGGGCTCAAGACCTGCCGAGCGAGCACGATTTGTTCGAGGTTGGGCGCATACTGAGCCAACGTCTTCACTGTCCGGTCGGCGAGCTTGGAGTTCCTCGACTCATCCCACATACCATCGTTGAGATGGTAGGGCGCATACTGGACGAGGATCGACATGACATGTTTCCCGGCGGGCGCCATTGATGGGTCGGCCAGCGAGGGGATGACCGCCTCCAGATACGGCTCCCGAGAGATCTCTCCGTACTTGGCGTCGTCGTACGCGCGCTCCAGATAGTCGAGGCTCGGGCTGATCGATACGACACCACCGAGGTGGGCCGCATCAGCGCAAGTGAAACTCGGAAGGGTATCGAGCGCCAGGTTCACTTTGGCGCAGGCGCCCCGATACTTGATGTTCTGAACCTGACGTACGAAGCGCGGGGCGAGATCGAGCGGGTCGACGAGATCCAGGAACGTGCGTCGCGGGTCGGCGTTGGAGATAACGCGCTCGGCTTCCAATTCGTCGCCGTTCGCGAGCACTACGCCGGTCGCCCGGCCGTTCTTGACGGTGATCCGCGTGACTGGCGCGCTGGTCCTGATCTCCACGCCACACGACCGAGCCAGATCGCGCAATGCGTGTGACAAAACGCCAACCCCGCCTCTCACTCGGTCCGCGGATCGTAGGGTACCGTTTTCCATCCCAACGTGATTGTGGAGCAGCATGTTCGCCGTCCCGGCCGCCATCGGACCCTGAAACATGCCGGTGACACCAGTAGCGCCGAGCGTTCCTTTGAGCGGATCGCTCTCGAACCACTCGTCGAGTAGCTCGGCGACGGTCATGGTCAAAAGCCGAGCCACTTCCATCATGTCGCGCTTCCCGAGCCGACGAGCCCGACCTCCGAGGCGGACCAGTGACCACAGATCACTCGCATCGACCGCTAGGAGATCGGGTGGCGTTCGTTCGTAGGCGGCCTCGAGCAAACCGGTCGCCTTGGTGATCAACTCGACAAACGCGTTCCAACTCTCGGCGTCACTCTTTGAGAACGTGGCGATCGCCTTGGCGGTGGCTGCCGGGTCACGCCACATGAGCAAAGGGTGGCCATCGATGAGCGGCGCAAATACGACCGGGTCGCAGCGCACGATGTCGGGTGTGACTCCGAGAGCCTGATCGAGATCGCCGACCACGCCGGGGTGCAAAGCTCCGATCTGGTGGCATGCGGCATCGACCTTGAAGCCAGGGTGGATCTCCTCGGTTACCAGGGCGCCGCCGACCGTATCGCGGCGCTCCAGCGCCAGCACGCGTAAGCCCGCCTTGGCAAGGCGCGCCGCGGTCGTGAGCCCATTGTGCCCGGCACCGACGATGATCGCGTCGTAGGGTCGGCTCACGTCACATATCCTCGAGCATAGTCAGCGCGGCCAGCCGCCCCGAGGCGCCCGATATCCCGCCACCCGGGTGGGTGCCCGATCCACACTGATAGAAATCCCTGATCGGGGTGTGGTAGTCCGTCCACGGCGCCGCCGGTCGCATAAAGAAGAGCTGGTGCAGCGAAAGCTCGCCATGGAAGATGTTGCCCTCGGTCAATCCGAAATCGCGTTCCATATCCCACGGCGTCAGAACTTGGCGATGGAGGATGATGTCTTTCAGGTTCGGCATGTACTCCGACAGCGTGTCGATGACGGCATCGCCGAACTCTTCGCGCCGCACGTCGTTCCAGCCGCCATTCAACTCGTACGGCGCGTACTGGACAAAAATCGACATCACGTGCTTGCCCGGTGGTGCCATGTCGGGATCGATCATCGATGGGAGGACGATGTCCATGTAGGGATGGCGTGAGAAACTCCCGTACTTGGCGTCGTCATAGGCACGTTCCAAATACTCGATGCTGGGACTGATCGAAATCGCCCCGCGCAGGTGGGGTCCGGCGCCGGGGAGGCAAGCCAGGTTTGGGAGCGCGTCCAACGCGAGGTTCACCTTGCCCGACGATCCGCGAATCCTGAACCGTTTGATCGCACTGACGAACTCGCTTGGCAGCTCGTCGGGTTCGATCAGGCCGAGAAAGGTGAGCCTGGGGTCGACTCCGGATACCACGACGTTGGCCCGGATCTCCTCGCCCGATTCCAGCGCCACACCGGCCGCTCGGCCGTTCTCGATGATGACACGCGCGACTGACGCTTCGGTGCGGATCTCGGCGCCGAACCCCCGCGCTGCACTGGCGATCGCCTCGCTCACGCTGCCGGTCCCGCCTTTGGCGAAACCCCACGCCCGGAAAGCGCCATCGATCTCGCCCATGTAGTGGTGAAGCAGCACGTAGGCGGTTCCCGGTGAGCGTGGCCCGAGGAAGGTGCCGATGACGCCGCTGGCAGACATCGTCGCCTTCAGCGCTTCGGTCTCGAACCACTCATCGAGATAGTCGGCCGAGCTCATCGTCATCAGCTTGATCAACGCGTACAGCTTCTCTTCGCCGAGCCCGCGAAAATGATTGGTGAGTTTCAATAGCGATCGCAGATCACCGGGGCTCAACGATGTGGGATCGGGCGGCACCATCGAAAGGATCGGCTTGACCGCAAACGCGAGGTGGTACATGAGCGTGCCAAACTCATCGTACGCTTCGGCGTCCCGAGGTGAGTGGCGGTAGAGCTCGCGGCGGGTCTGATCGTGATCCGCCCACCGGGCTAGGTAGTCGCCGTTTGGCAACGGTGTGACGGTGCTCTCGAGCGGGAGGAGGTCGAGCCCGTGGGCGGAGAGGTCCAGCTCGCGGATGATCTCGGGGCGGAGCAGGCTCACCACGTAAGAGCAGACCGAGTACTTGAAGCCGGCGTAGATCTCTTCGGTGACCGCAGAACCGCCGACCAGGTGACGCCGCTCGAGCACCAGCACTTTCTTTCCTGCTCGAGCGAGGTAGGCTGCGGTGACCAGGCCGTTGTGGCCGCCGCCGATCACGACTGCGTCGTAGCGATTCGCAGCCATCAGGCGCGCTTCCTCTCGGGGTCGAAGAACGGTGTCGCGACGACCCTGGCTCGCGCCGATCTGCGCTGATGCTCGGCGGTGACCTCCATCGCCAGCTCGGTGCCCGGCTCCGCGTGTTGGGCACGCAAGTGTGCCAGCGCGATGTATCTCTTGAGCGTGGGGGACCACGCTCCGCTCGTCGCGTAGCCGATCTGCTTGCTGTTCGAATACACGGGCACGCTCGTTCGCCAGGCCGTTGTCGGAAGCTCGGGCGGGAGGCCAAACTCGGCGTAGACCTCCTCCAGCGACTCCCACTCGATTTCCAGTCCCCTCAAGTGCCACGCCGGGCCCCGGCGCTGCTCCTCGATCAACGCCGCTCGGCCGACGAATTGATCCTTTCCGAGTGCGACCGTCCACCCAAGGCCGAGCTCGAACGGCGACGATTTCCGCGTCTCGAGGAGCGCCTTGTTGGCCGGGATGTAGTCGACTTGATTCAATAACAGGCCGGCTTCGATTCTCGAGACGTCGAGCGCCAGCATGCCAGCGGGGGTGATTCCGTACGATTCGCCGGCCGCTATGAGCGCGTCCCACAGCGACACAGCTCGCGCTGCGTCGACCCAAACCTCGTAGCCCAGATCGCCAGTGTATCCAGTGCGTGAGATCGTCACCGGCACGTCTTGAACTCGCGCCGATGTCAAACGGAAAAATCGCAGCCCGTTCAACTCAGCGTCGGAAGCGTGCCTCAGGATCTCGCGCGAATTGGGTCCCTGTAACGCCAGCGCCGCGATCGAGTCGGTGACGTCGTCGATCGTCACGTTTAGGCCGAGCGCGTTGTCGTGGAGCCATCGCAGGTTTGGTTCGGCGGCGGTCAGTCGAAACGTGTCTTCAGCGAATCGCGACAACGTGCCATCGTCGATGACTTTTCCGTCCTCGTCGCACCATGGGGTGTACATCACCTGGTTGACCGCACACGTGTCGACGTCGCGTGTGATGACGCGATTTAGCAGCCGCTCGGCATCCGGCCCGCGCACCGAGTACTTGTACAGCGGGGAAACGTCGATCAGGGCGGCCGCGCTGCGGATCGCGTGGTATTCGCGTTCATGGGTGAGCTCGTACGAGCTGGCTGCGACGTAGCCGGCCCAGCGGCGCCAGTTCTGCGCTTGGCACAGCGGGCCGGTGCGGGTGTGGAAGGGAGTCGTTCTGAGCATCAGTGACCCGCTGGTTGACGAGAGTTCGTTCCTATCGCTTGCAAGACCTCAACCGCACGCGTCGGCGTTCGTCACCCGGGCCTCGTTCATGTAGATCCAGCCGTTGCGATCGTCCGCGGTTTGTACGCGAACCCACCAATGGGGGTTGGGCTCGGCGACAACGGTCCATGCGGGACCGTCGGTTCCGGGATCGTCATCGGTTCCATGTTCGTCGGGATCTTCGAACATCCAAAACGCCTCGACTTCTAACATCCGTCCGCTCAGCCAGGCGGTGAAGAACCCTTCACCCACGTAGTCGAGCACGACGAGGGTATCCCCCGATTCGTAGTGATACGTGTCGTAGATGGTGTCGGTTACCGTGTGGTGAACGGCAACGAGCCCCAATCGATCGAGATGTACGTTGCCTTCAATCGCGGTGAACAGTTCGCCGTCACTCATCGTGAAAGCGACAATCGTCGTGTCGCCTTCCGCCGCGTACACCGGTATCTCACCGATCGCCGTCCACTCTCGGTATACGCAGCATTCGAACGGACAGACGTTCTTGCGGACAACAGGGGGCACCGGGCGTGCTACGAGCGAGTCGGCTTCTTGCGCGATGAGCGGCGTAGTGGCGGCGAGAATCGCGGCAATGGATCCCAAACAGATGCGGAAGCCGAGCATGTCAGCAATCTCTCGCCCGGCGACGATGTTTCGCAATGGTCATCTAACTCACCAGCGACAAACCGGGATTCCGCCCTATATTCAAGGACATGTCCGGTCACTCGAAATGGTCCACGATCAAGCGCAAGAAGGCCGCTGCTGACGCCAAGCGCGGCAAGATCTTCTCCAGGCTGATCAAGGAAATCACGGTCGCGGCGCGGGATGGCGGGGGTGATACCAGCATGAACGCTCGTCTGCGCACGGCGGTTGAGAATGCCAAGGCGCAGAACATGCCCGCCGACAACATCGATCGGGCGATCAAGCGTGGTACGGGTGAGCTGCCTGGCGTCAACTACGTGCCTGTCACCTACGAGGCTTATGGGCCTGGCGGGGTGGCGATCTTCATCGAGGCTCTGACTGACAACGAGAAACGGACTGTCGCCTCAGTGCGTCACATACTGACCAAGTTCGGGGGCAACCTCGGGAAGGATGGCTCGGTGGCGTGGATGTTCGATCAGAAAGGCCAGATCATGATCGACGCGTCCAGGTTCGATGAAGAGTCGGTCTTCCTGCCGGCGATCGAAGCCGGTGCCGAAGATGTCATCTCCGATAGCGGCTACTACCGCGTGATGACCTCGTTTAGTGATCTGCACGCGGTGCAGGAAGCTTTGCGCGAGGCCGGGGTCGAAAGCGAGGAAGCCGAATTGACGATGATCGCCAAGAGCGCCGTCGCCGTAGACGGCGGTGACGCCGAGAGGCTTCTCAAGCTCCTCGACGCTCTTGAGGATGACGACGATATCCAGCGCGTGGCGGCCAACTTCGACATCGACGAAGAGATCCTGGCCCGCGCCAGTTGAGGGGAGGCAGACAGTGCGCGTTCTGGGCATCGACCCGGGCAGCACGGTAACCGGCTACGGCGTGATCGAGCGACGCGCCGGATCCACGGTCTGCATCGACTGCGGTACGATCCGCGGTGGCAAGGGATCGCTACCCGACCGATTGGTCGCCATCGACGACGGCTTTCGGGCCGTGGTCGAAGAGTTTTCGCCGGCCGCGATCGCGATCGAGAACGCGTTCCTGGGTCAGAACGTCAAGGCGTTGGCAGTCATGAGTCAGACGCGCGGTGTGTTGCTGCTCGCCGCCAGGCGCGCGAACCTGCCGGTTCACGAGTACGCTCCGCGTCAGGTCAAGCGATCGGTTGTCGGCAATGGCGGTGCGAGCAAGAGTCAGGTCGCGTACATGGTGGGTTCATTGTTAGGGTTGGGCGAGGCGGAGCTGCCGTCCGACGCCACCGATAGTCTGGCGGTGGCACTGTGCCATCTTCATCGGGACAACATCCCGGCGGTGAAATCGACATGATCGGATCGTTGAGTGGAGAACTCGTAAGCAAGGCTATCGACGAGTTGATCGTCGACGTGAGTGGCGTCGGGTACCGGGTAGCGATCCCGTTGTCGACCTACGAAGCTATGCCCGCCGAGGGCGAGACAGCGCGCGTCGTCACGTACCTGCACGTGCGCGCCGAGGAGCTCACGCTGTACGGCTTTGCCACCACGCGCGAGCGGCGCCTCTTCGAGACGCTGATCACCGTCAGCGGGATCGGTCCGCGGCTCGCGCTCCACGTGCTGTCCCGACTGACCCCGGAGCGGTTCGTCACCGCCGTTCGACGCCAGGACCTGGCGACGCTGACCGGCATCAGTGGGGTCGGGAAAAAGACGGCCGAGAGAATGGTGTTGGAGCTCAAGGACAAGGTCGCCGATCTGGCCGAGTCCGATATAGACGAGGAGCCGATCGAGCTGACGACCGAGGGCGAGGATGCGGTCAAGGCGTTGATCGCACTCGGAATTCGCCGCTCGGCTGCCGAACGGGCGGTGCAGCAAACGCTCAGTGATCACCCCGACGCGGAGGCACCCGAGATCACACGCCACGCGCTGACCACGATAAACGAGTAGCCGATGTCAGAAGCCGATAAGCCGTTTCGATCGTACCTGACGGGGAGCGCCACACGGCCCGAGCCCGCCGCACCCGAGGAAGAGGTGTTCGAACAGACGCTCCGCCCGCGCACGTTGGCCGAGTTCGCGGGGCAGGAGAAGCTCAAACAGAACCTCGCGATCTCGATTGAGGCCGCCAAGCAACGCGGGGAACCGCTCGGTCACTGCTTGTTTTCCGGTCCGCCGGGACTCGGCAAGACGACGCTGGCCCACATCCTGGCCCACGAGCTGAGCGGCAAGATCCGCGTCACCAGCGGCCCGGTGCTAGAGAAACCGGGCGATCTGGCCGGTCTGCTCACCGGTCTCGAGCGCGGCGACGTTCTGTTCATCGACGAGATCCATCGTCTTCGAACGGTCGTCGAAGAGTATCTGTACCCGGCGATGGAAGAGTTTCAACTCGACATCTTGATCGATTCAGGACCGGCGGCGCGATCGGTATCGTTGCCGCTCGCGCACTTCACGCTGGTTGGCGCGACCACCAAGCGCGGACTACTGACGGGCCCGCTGCGTTCCCGGTTCGAGCACGCCGCGCGACTCGATTTCTACACCTCGGAAGAGCTGGCGCAGATCGTCGAGCGATCGGGCCGAATCCTCGATGTCGCGATCGACACGGACGGGATCGGTGTCATCGCCGAGCGTTCGAGGGGCACGGCGCGGGGCGCCAATCGGCTGCTCAAGTGGTCCCGTGATTTCGCACTCGTCAAGGGCGACGGTCGGATTACCGGTGAGATCGCAGGCGCCGCGTTGGAGGCGCTCGACGTCGATGACGTCGGCCTCGACGAGATGGACACCCGGATCTTGACCGCT
>JBDHED010000076.1:0-8383 GCA_039591175.1 Gemmatimonadota bacterium
GGGTGATGGCCCGCGCCGCTTCGAGCACGCCGGCCATCCCGCTGGCGTTGTCGTTGGCACCAGGAGCATCTTCGACAGCGTTCATCGGATCGGAAATCCGCGAGTCGATGTCGCCGCTCATGATGACGTAGCGGTTGGGATCGCTCGTACCGCGCAACACGGCGATGACGTTCACCACCCAGGTGGGATCCGGGACCCGTCGCTCGCCCTCAACGAGCGATCTTTGATACGACACCTCGAGGCACCCGCCGCAGTCGGCCGATGTCCGGTCGAACTCGGCCTTGATCCAACGCCGGGCGGCGCCGATCCCGTGCGTGTCCGACAGCGTGTCGGACAGCGTGTGTCGGGTCCCGAACTCGACCAATGTCCGGACGTCGTGCTCGATCCGATCGGCGGATACTGATTCGATCAATTCGAAGACACGCACATCACGATCGGGAAGAGCGGGTGGCAGGTCTTGTGCGCCGACTCGGCCCGGTTGGATGACGGCGAGCGAAAGCGCGAGGAACATGGCGCCGGTAAGCCAACGCCATGTTCGCTTATCGTCGGTTGTTCTTACTCTTCAGCCCCCGCGCCGGCAGTCGCCAGGGCGGCGCCGATCTTGGTTTGGAGCTCTCCGCTGTCGGAAAGCTCGCGCGTGATATCGCAACCACCGATGAACTCACCGCCGACGTATACCTGTGGAATCGTCGGCCAGTCGCTGTACTCGCGGATCGCTTGCCAAAGCTCAGGATCGGCCAGCACATCGATCGCGTGGATCCGCCCTGCGGCTCCGGCGTTGCGAAGGGCTTCCACGGTGGCGGCGCTGAATCCACAACGCGGCAACATCTCGGTTCCCTTCATGTAGAGCAGCACCGGGTTCTCCTGGATCTGAGCTTCGATTCTCTGTTTCACTTCGGGTTGCATTACTGTCCTTCCTCAGGGGTCCAGGCCTTGATGGCCAAAGCGTGAACGGTATCGTCGTCGATCCACTCCCTGACCGACGCGTAGATCATTTTGTGTCTCTCGATCAGCGATTTTCCTACGAATGAAGGGGAGATCACGCGCGCCTCGAGGTGGTTGTCCGTCCCTGTAAGGTCGATGACTTCCACTGTGGCGTCGGGGATCGCGGCCTGGATCCTGGCCGTCACTTGGTCGCGGATCAGCGTCACCCGACGAAGATAGCGGCTCTTTTTGACACGGCAAAACGCGTTGACGATGAGGCGCCGGGGCGATAGTTTCTGGGCTCTTTCCAATATCCCTGTTCGCCCTGTGGGGGCGGACCGTCCAGACCGAAGGGAGCATCGCATGCCAAGATCCTACGAAACCGTTCTTATCTTCGACTCCACGCTCGACGAGTCCGTGCTCGAGCAGAAGCTGGGTCGGCTCCAGGGTGCGCTCGTCGACGACGCCAACGAATCGATGACGGTGACCCAATGGGGTACGCGCAAGCTCGCCTACCCGATCGGCAAGAAGGAGCAGGGCATTTATATCATTCTCAGATACGACACCGAGCCGGATCGACTGGTCGAGTTCGAGCGTTTGGCAAAGCTCGACGAGCAGGTATTGCGGCAGCTCACCATCGTCGACCCGATCGAGTCCACGATTGAGCCCGCCGCTGCGCCGGTGGAGCCAGCGATGACGACGGAGCCAGCGGCGACCACGACGGAGCCAGCGGCGACAACGGATGAGCCAGCGGCGACCACGGGTGAGCCAGCGGTGACGAGCACTGAAGAGCCGGCTGAAACCGGCGTGGAGGAAGAATAGTGGCGACCTACAGGCGGAAGAAGACGTGCCACTTCTGCGAGAACAAAGTGGCGATCGATTACAAGGATCAACACATGTTGGATCGCTTTACAAACGACCGTGGGAAGATCCTGCCACGACGCGTGACGGGCACGTGCGCTGGACACCAGCGTCAGCTGGCGACCGCGATCAAGCGGGGCCGCTTCCTGGCACTCATTCCATATTTGCCGGATCACGCGCTTTGAGTTCGCGGCTCCGGATCAGTGAACGAGGGATCGAACGATGAGCAAGCACACCGAAGTGGTTCTGCGCGCCGAGGTCGAGAACCTCGGACACGCTGGCGACGTCGTCGAAGTCGCCCCCGGCTATGCCCGCAATTATCTGCTGCCACAGCGCTTGGCGTACGTAGCAACGGCAGCCAACAAACGACGCATCGAGCAGGAGCGCAAGAAGTACGAGCAAGAGCTGCACGAGGAGCGGGTCAAAGCCGAAGAAGTGGCGGCGACCATGACCGGGCTGGTGCTCGAGTTCCAGATGATGGCCGGCGACGAGGACCAACTCTATGGCTCGGTCTCGACCGCTGACATCGCCGAGCGGTTGGTCGAGCGCGGTTTTACTGCCGCACGAGGTCACGTGAGGCTGGATAGTCCAATCAAGACGCTGGGCGATTACGAAGTCCCGATCCGACTCCATCCTGAGGTCAGCGTCCCGGTCCGGGTGCTCGTAACACGAGACCAGGGTTGACCCCACCGAGCCGCCGGGCGCGCCGCACTTCCGGCGACGCCGAGATTCGTGACTTGGCTACCGCGGCAGCTCAGGAGGCAGTCGACCGCCGGGGACGGGATGTGGTACTGCTCGACCTGCGAGGCCTGACTTCTGCTACCGATTACTTCGTCCTCGCCAGCGGCGAGAGTGACGTCCAGGTCAAGGCGATCGCGGATCGCATCAAAGAGCGATTGACGACCGAAGGTGCTCGGCCCTGGCACGTGGAAGGGGCGCGGCAGGGCAACTGGGTGCTGCTCGACTATATCGATTTCGTGGTGCACGTCTTTCACCGCGATGCGCGAGCCTATTACGAGCTCGAGCGCTTGTGGGGCGACGCGCCGGTCGAGACGTTCTCCGAGGACGGCGAATCGCCCTCGGGGGATTAAACCGCGCGTTTGAGGCGTCTATTTCCAGGACAGTGGGATTTGCCCGTCTCGTGTGGGCGTTATAGCGTTTCTTCGGCCGCAGGAAAGAGCTCGAAATGAAAGTGAAGGGAGATCTCTTGGCGCGCTCCGTGACCCATAATGTTGTCGTCCTCGTTGCGCTTCTGATCGGCGGGTCGATCGCTAGCCCCGCGTACGCTCAGTTCGGACAGAATAAGGTTCATTACAAGGATCTAGACTTCCGGGTGCTCGAGACAGAGCACTTCGATATCCACTATTACCCGGAGGCAGAGGACGCAATCCTCGATGCTGCGCGCATGGCCGAGCGCTCGTACGCGAGGCTCTCCAAGGTGTTTCGCCACGAGTGGAATGAGCGCAAGCCACTCATTCTGTATGCGTCGCAGTCCGACTTCCAGCAAACGAACATCTTTCGTTTCCAAATCTCAGAGGGTACCGGCGGGATCACGGAAGGGTTGAGAAACCGCATCGTGCTTTTCTTCCCGAGTGCGTACCCGGAGTTCGAGCACACGCTTACCCACGAGCTCGTTCACGCCTTCCAGTTCGACATCCTACGGCGCGGGGCTTTGTCACAAGGCAGCAACCCGTTTGCGTTCCGGATGCCGTTGTGGTTTGCGGAGGGCATGGCGGAGTACCTCACGGCGGGGAAGATCGATCCGTTGACGGCGATGTGGCTGAGGGATGGCTCGCTATCGGGTTACCTGACGACTATCGATGAGCTGTCCCGGGCTCAGGACATCCGCGTTTATCGCTTTGGCCAGGCGCTTTGGTACTACATCGGCGTCAAGTATGGCGACGAGAAGATCGGCGAGATCATGCAGAAGGCGCCGTTGCTGGGCGTCCGCGAGGCGTTTCGGACGTCACTCAACATACGACTCGAAGACCTGTCGGAAGATTGGCTCGAGGCGGTTCGGCTCACGTACTTGCCCCAGGTTGTCCTGTATCCGCCGGCAGCGGAGGTCGCCGTGCGGCTCACCAACCACATCAAGGAGGGGGCGTCGATCAACATCGGACCGGCGCTGTCGCCCGACGGCAGCAAGGTGGCGTTCGTCTCCAACCGGGAGTTCTTCAGCAACCTGTACATCGCGAACGCGGAAGACGGCTCCGACGTGGACAAGGTCGTCAACGGAGAACGCTCCGAGTCGTTTGAGAGTCTACGGTTCCTGCGCGTCGGTATGTCGTTCTCGCCCGACGGGAAGTTCTTGGCCTTCTCGAGCAAAGTTGGTGAGCAGGACGCGCTCTACATCATGCGGGTCGACAACGAGAAGATCGTCGCCTCACACCGCTTCGATCTCGATGGTATCGAGACTCCGTCCTGGTCACCCGACGGGGAAGAGCTCGTGTTCACCGGGCAAAAAGGCGGAACCAGCGACTTGTATGTCGTGCGCCGCGATGGGACCGATCTGCGCCGGTTGACCAATGATCGCTACGCCCAACGCGATCCGGTGTGGTCCCCGGACGGCAACCGGATCGCGTTTACTACCGAGTTTGGCGAGGGCACGGACTTCGATCTGCTCTCCTACGACGAGTATCAAATCGGCGTGTATGACCTGACCTCTGGCGATGTCACGTTCATGTCAGACATATCGGCCCAAGAGGGCAAGAGCATCAACCCGCAGTGGGGCCCGGACGGAAAGACGATCGCGTATCTCTCTGACCGTACTGGTATCACGAACATCTTTCTATACGATCTAGAGAAGCGCGAGACGTATCAGCTGACCGACATGCTGACCGGCGTCAGTGGGATCATCGAATCGAGCCCCGCAATGGCTTGGTCACGCGATGGCAGTCGGATCGTATTCAGCGCGTTCGCCGACGCAGGCTGGGATTTGTACCGGTTGGACGATCCGCTGTCGCTGGCGACCGAACCGTACGTAGCTCCGGACCAGGGCGAGTTCGACTTGGCCGAGCGCGCGTTCGTCGAACCAGCTCGGCCGGTGGTCCCGGCGCAGCCTGTGGTCGAAGAGGCGACGCCTGCCGAGGAGGAGTTGGCCGATGATGAGGTCGCCGACGAGGCGCCGGTTGTGCCCTCGGAGCCGGTCGACGAGGAAGCGTTGCCTGAAGTTGCCGACGCTGAGGCGGAGGACCCGGCCGAACAGCCCGCCGATGGCGAGGTAGCCGAGCCTGAGCCGGCCGAGGGGGAAGAAGTGGCGGCGGAAGAGCCCGCCCAGCCGGACGCGGTTTCGTATTACTTGGGTGAGCAACCCGACCAGGGAGGACGCCGTCGGCCGGTCGCCGCTGCGCCCGGTCGTCGCTTGCCGTCGTTCAACGAGCCGGTCGACATCGCGACCTTGCTCAAGGATCCAACGATCGGTCTGCCTCGCGATACGACCGCCTTCAAGTCTCGTGAGTACAAGGTCAAGTTCCAGCCCGATCTGATCGCGCAGCCCTCAGTAGGATTCGCCAGCGGCGTGGGCGCGTTTGGTGCGTCCCAGCTGGCGTTCAGCGATCTGATGGGGGATCACAATCTGTACATCGCGGCGTCGGTGTTCGGCTCGATTACAGACAGCGATCTCTTCTTCACGTACTTGAATCGAAAAAACCGTTGGAACTGGGCGGCTTCGGCATTTCAGTTCCGAAGCGATTTTCTCTCGTCGTCGACTTCGACGGGTCTTGGCGGCGACCTTTTCTTCCGAAGTGACATCTACCGCGGCGGGCAGGTGACCGCTGCCTATCCGTTTAGCCGCTTCCGACGGGTGGAGATATCCTTCAACGCGACGCACATCTCGCGTCGTGAGGCGCGGTTGGACCTCTTCGATCCGACGCCGGAGATCGTCGACGAGCTGGGGAGCGATAACTTCGTCGCGCCATCGATCGGTTGGGCGTTTGACAACAGCTTCTTCGGGTCCACCGGGCCAATCGGAGGAGCGCGGCGGCGTTTCGACATTCAGAAGGCTTTTGGCGATCGCGACTTCACGCAGTTCTACGGCGACGTCAGGAAGTACTGGTTGCTCGGCCGCCGCTACACGATCGCCTCGCGGCTGTTGTACCTTGGCACGTTTGGCGAGCAGGAGGACGAGTTCCGATTCCGGAGCATCGGTAGTCCGACACTGCTGCGTGGTTTCGACTTCGATAATGACTTCTTCTTGAGGGGGACAGGTGTCGGGCTCTTCAACCTCGAGTTTCGGTTCCCGATCATCGAGCGTCCGCGGCTCGGAACGTCAGCGTTCCCGCCGATCCGGGGAGCCATATGGTACGATCTCGGTTTCGCGAGTTGCGGTAACGAGCTCTGCGAACACCAGCAAGACGAGGTGTTCGCCGAGACGGGCGTAATGCGTGAGTCGTTCAAGTTCTCGACCAGCCAAGACGGAGGTCCCTTTGGATTCCGTTTGGTCGACGCGAGAGCCTCGTTCGGCGCGGGTGTTCGGATGAACATGTTCGGGTTTGCCGTTATCCGCGTCGACTACGCACAGCAGACCGATATGGCTGAGCTCAAAACCGGTCGCTGGGTCTTCACGCTCGCGCCGGAGTTCTAGCCCCGGTTGATCCGCGAGGCTTGAGGCGCTACTGTTCCCTTGGTTAGCGCCTCTGGCCACCCCATCCGCAGCCAGAAAGCCCCATCCACAACAGCCAACTTGCGTCCGGTGGTTAGCCGACTTGCATCGATGTGCTTGGGTCGACAGCAAACACAACCCCTTGTACCCCGATCCAGGTGCAACCCCAGATATAGTGGTTGACGATTGACTCGAAACGACCCACCAGGGTATCTTTGGAACTAATATGCGCGATTTTGAGCTAGACGATCGATTCTGGCGCGAGGCGCTGACCGCGGTCCGAGAGGGATCGCGTGCTTCGGCGCTCTCGGGCAGCTATCCCGACTACGCCCAACTGCTCACCGAGATCGAGGCCGACGCGACCCGTGACGCGATGTTGGTCGGCGCCCGACTCACGGGAGGCGGTCACAACCCGCAGCTGTTGTCGTTCGTGTCGGCGGCGTTTCTGGCGCGCGCCGGGTTGCGCACCCTGTTGGTCGACTTGAGCCCCGAGTTTCGATGGCTCGAGCGGTTGTTGGGCCGGGATCTCAAGGAGGGGATGATCGATCACCTTCAGTACGGCGTGCCGCTCGAGCAGTGCGTTCGCAATACGGCGATTCCGAACATGGACGTGCTGACTAGCGGAGCCAGCTTGTTGGGTGGCTCGGCGCTCGACGACGGGCCCGCGTTTCGGGCTGCCCTCGACCGATTGCGGCAACACTACAAAGTGCTCGTGGTGACCTTGCCGGGGAGCAACGGGGATGCCGATGCCGCCGGAGTGCTTGCGATATGTGACGCCGTTTTTGCGATCGAGGCCGAGGAATCGAGCACCGATCTGATCGGCAGCGAACGCTGGATCGTTCGTCTTGGCGGTGATCCACAAGCCGCTGACGAACTCGGTCAGCTGATTCACCGTTTTCTGGGGCCGCTACCGGACGTGCTTGTCGGCGCGAAACGCGGCACCGGTTCGCTCCCGCCAGCCGGCCCGCCGGATCACATTTTCGCCCTCGCCAACAACAACGGTTTGCTCCACAGCGATTCGTTGCCGGTGGACGACGCGTGGCTCGATGACGTTGAGTTGGACGATGACGGTCCACTGACGGACAGCGATCAGCCGGTAAAAGACGCGCCGCCGGGTTCCGATGCTGACGACTTGGCGTTCTTGAATACGCTAGAAGGTGACCCGGTGCCGGAAGACCTCGAACCCGAGGCACAGATCGACGATCGGTTGAAAGCGGTGCGGGCAAAGATGGCCCGTAGTCGGTTATTGCCAGTGGTTAGGGTCACCCCACCGCGGCGCAGATGGCTGGGGTTGGCCGTGGCCAGTGGTTTCGTGGTTCTAGTTGGTGTCCTAGCGGGTCGCATGATGGCGCCGGTGATCAGTGGCTGGCTGGGAGATGGTGGTGATTCAGCCGAGCAGTTGGTGGCGCGTCTCGATGTCGAGGGGGGTACAACCCAGGGAACCGATCCCACAGCGGAGCCCGGTGAGTTGGTTCCATTGGTCGACCCGGCGGGGCCGACCGGTTCGACCGAGGAACCGGTGGTCGAGAAACCTCCGGCCGAGCCAACGGCCAAGCCGACGCCATCTAGTGCCGCTCCGTCGCCGACACCGTACTCCATTCACGCTGGCTCGTATCAGGACAATCGTTCGGCGCGCCGAGTTGCCGGTCGTATCGAAGCCGCCGGTTTTACGGCGTTCGTCACCCCGGTCGACATCCCGGATCGTGGTCGGTGGTATCGCGTGTTCGCGGGAACGTTTGCAGACTCGGTCGGTGCGCGCACCGCGCGTGAGACCTTGCTACGGCGTGACGTAGTCGATGACGCGCTCGTTCAATCGACGCCGTTGGCGTTCGATCTGGGAATATTCGACTCGCGCGATCAGGCCAACGTCCGCAAGCGTGATCTTGCTAGCCGGGGGATTTCCGCCTACGTCGTCGGTGCCGGTCCATACCGCGTGTATGCGGGCGCATTCCGCAATCAAGATGAGGCAAGAGTTCTTCGGCGCGCACTCGAAGAGGC
>JBDHED010000077.1:0-11157 GCA_039591175.1 Gemmatimonadota bacterium
CTCTGCACTCTCTCGAGGTGCCACCGCTATGCCCTCGATCCTCATCTTGGCCAAGCCTACACCGGCGTCGTGAAGTGCCGCGCGAATGGCGACAAACTGCTTGGCGAGCTCGTTAGCCGGCTGGACATCTGGCAGCCGGATCGTGGCGCGGGTTCTTCCATCGGACCCCCCGCGAGTCGTCACCTCAGCGTTCGGCACGACCGCATGCACGATTTGCTTTATCTGTTTCTCACGCGCGTGATATGTCGACGGAGAATCGGTCTCAAAGTCGACATCAAACGGCACGGCATAGTTAAGGGCGGCGTCCGACCACGGGCCGAGAGCCGAGGGATCGGATTCGCCTCGATACAACTCCTCTTTGCCTTCCAAAGCGCGCAGCGCCTCTTCTTCGCGAACCTCGCCGTAGCCATCACGTTCGGTACCCAGCTCGTGCTGGACCGAGATTCCCAACGACTTGTCCGTCGCGGTCGTGACCAAATGATAGCTTCCGCTGCCGTCTCCGCGGTCAATGGCCTCGGACTCCGAAACCACCTCGACCTCGCTAGAACCGAACTTTGGCACCGACTGGCCGCTCGTGCTGGCCGGCAGAATCGCGCTGATCGTAACAAACCCGATGAGAGCCCGCAGGGGCCAACCTGACCGCATACTGTATCTCCTCTTAAACGTGGTTCACACGACAGTGATTTTCAGCTAGAAGCTGGTTCGAACGACGAGCGGGGAGCAGGTCGCCCCCCGCTCAAACCGGTTGGTTGGCCCGCCTGGACTCGAACCAGGAGTCTCTTGATCCAGAGTCAAGCGTGTTGCCAATTACACCACGGGCCAATCAGGCGACAAACGTAACGTCCGGCCCTTTCCCGGGGCAACAGAGCGAAGGTATACTTGTGGTAAGGATTTATGTCTTTTTTCGCACCTAGAATCTGGTTGTTGCTGGCTGTCGGCTGGGTGACCGCGCTGACTGTGGGCTGCGGCGACAGCGAGTTCTCGCCGCCCCTCCCGATCGTTCAAATCAACCTCGGCATAGGCGATTGCGGGGGCCTTCGGGTGGGCGAAATGTG
The DNA here is from genome assembly GCA_039591175.1 of Gemmatimonadota bacterium. GTDB lineage: Bacteria > Gemmatimonadota > Gemmatimonadetes > JACCXV01 > JAHWKZ01 > CAMYLR01. The sequence goes on from JBDHED010000077.1 coordinate 1,056, forward strand.
CACGCTCGACGTCATCGCCATCGATTCGGGCGGCACGGTCGTTACGGATCCGTCTCTTCGGTGGTCATCAGACAACCAGTTCGTGGCAAACGTCGACTTTCAGGGCAATGTGACCGGTGCGCGCGCCGGCAACGCGACGATCCTGGTGCAGACGCAAGACACGACGATAATGGACGAAACCACGGTTACCGTACTCGAGGCGCTCCCGCCGCCACCGGAGGATGGACTCTAGGTTATGACTATCAGGAGGTAAGATGAACATACGAGCAACTGTACTTGCGTTGTTCTTGATCACAACCCTCGCCGGGTGCGACGAAAGTGGCCCGACGGCGATCGAAATTCCGATCGCGTCTCTCGAGATCACCAACGGTTGCACGGTGATGATCGAGGGCAGAGAGTGCACGGTCGGGGTGCTCGCGATGACCCCGGAGGGTCAGTCGATCATCAATCCGGTGCTCAGGTGGTCGAGTAACAGTGCAGCCGTGGCCATCCGCAACAGCCGCGGGCTCATCGCGGCCGTGGCTCCGGGACAAGCGACAGTTACGGTGAGTAACTCGACCGGCACGGTCTCGGCCAATACGAGGGTTACGGTCCTTGTCGACACCGGCCCGAAGTAAGAGCTGTCTCGCTACATGGTTTGTCTTAGCGCTCGCCGCTCCCGGTTGCGCAACATAGCCAGTTCGATAAGCCGATCGCATAGCTCCGAGAACGACACACCCGTGGCCTCCCACAGCCGCGGGTACATGCTCATCCGAGTAAAACCGGGAATCGTGTTGATCTCGTTGAGATAGATCTGTCCGGTCTCGCCCTCGAGAAAGAAATCGACCCGTCCCATCCCATCCGCATCGATCGCGACGAACGCGGCCACCGCTAGCTCTCGGACCTCGGTTGCCATCTCGTCGGGCAGATCCGCCGGCACGACCAGCTCAACTTTGTCGTCGAAATACTTGTCTTCGTAATCGTAGAACTCGTGGCCGGGGATGATCTCCCCCACCACCGAGGCCTCTGGCGCATCGTTGCCGAGCACGGCGCACTCCAGCTCTCGGCCGACGATCGCCGCTTCGACGAGCAACTTTACATCGTATTCAAACGCTGCCTCGATCGCCGCCCCGAGCTCCTCCAGGGCGTGAACCTTGCTGATGCCGATCGACGACCCGCTGTTGGCCGGCTTCACAAAACACGGAAACCCGATCTTCGAAGCCACTTCGCCTTTCAACCGCGCCGCATCGGCTCGCCACTCCACCAACTTGAAGACCAGGTGGGGGCCGACCGGCAGGCCAGCCGCGACCCAGAGTGCCTTGGCGACCGCCTTGTCCATGCCCACGGCGCTCCCCAGCACGCCCGCACCGACGTACGCGACACCGCCGAGCTCGAGCAGCCCCTGCAGCGCACCGTCCTCGCCTGATTGACCGTGGATCAACGGGAAGACGACGTCGAGCGGCCGGTCGAGTCCTGATTCCACCGGCAGCGCAGCGTCGCTCCCTGCCGGGACCAACTCACCACGGCGTCCCGGCTCGGCGAGCAACGTTACCGGTGCTGTGCCTTCGACATCGCCCTCGAGCGCCCCAGTCGCACTGGCGCTCTCGATCAACCGATCGACCGCATCCCGAGCGATCAACCACCGGCCCTCCTTGGTGATCCCGATCTGCACGACCTCGTACTTGTCGGGATCCAGAGCCTCCAGCACCGACTGCGCCGACATCAGACTCACTTCGTGCTCGCTCGACCGTCCACCGAACAGAACCCCGACCCGGATGCGCCGCGTTTCGCACATGATTGCCAACAATTCATGACGCGCCTCCCGCCAACGTCTCAACCAGCACGGTGTGAACATCAGGGTTGCCGGCCGCGACCCAACCCGTGTCTCGATACCCGTTGGTACCGCCCCATCTCCGGCCGCGATGTCCCACAAGTTGAGCCCGAGCTCCCAAAACCCGTCGACCCTTCCGGCGGCCACGTATGCCAGATCGAGCGCAGCCGAACCCGCCCGCCGCATGTCACCGACGTTTTCGAAGAGAACTGCGAACGCCGCCAGGTACCGATCGATTTGCTCTGGATGCCGGAACGGGAACCCGGTCGCCACCAGTCGCCGGTCGGGCCGCGGCGAGTCTGCCACTCGGATAGGACGGGACTCGTCGGTACGGCCGTCATCGAGCCAGGCGCCCTGCCCGGCGCGAGCCGTAAACCACTCCCCGCGAACCGGGTCGACGACGATGCCCACCTGTGGAGTGTCGCGTTCGAGGAGTGCGATCGAGACCGCGTACATTGGAAAACCGTGCATGAAGTTCGTGGTTCCGTCGAGTGGGTCGATCACCCATTTGTGAGCGGTGATCCCGGACTGCTCTCCCGACTCCTCGGCCATCACCGCGTGGTCGGGGAACGCTCGCTGGATGCGTTCTACGATCGCCTCTTCGGCGGCGTGATCGGTGGCGGTGACGAAGTCCCTGGGTTGCTTGTCGGTGACCACATTCTCGTGGGCGGACTCGGCAGCGGCTCGCAACACAGCCACAGCGTCCGCGGCCGCTTCCCGAGCCACTGCCAGGGCGTCCGCGGTCTCGACCCCGTCAGTCACTGCCGTGGCGCGCCGGCTCGATCCGTTCACGCAGATGGTTCGCGACCTCGCTTGGCGCCACTCCTACCGGCTCAGCGTCACGCCGGCTCGCCACCTCGACGACTCCCCCTTCGACACCCCGGTCACCGACAACGACCCGCCATGGAACCCCAATCAGGTCGGCGTCAGCGAACTTCGATCCGGCTCGGTCCGGACGATCATCGAGCAGTGTTTCGAGATGTGCGGCCTGACAAGCCTCATAGATCTGCTCGGCCGTCTTCACGACCACCTCCGAGTCCATGTTGAGCGGAATCACCTCGACCTCGTACGGTGCGATCGCCACCGGCCAGATAATGCCCCGATCATCGTGGTTCTGCTCGATCGCTGCAGCGATGACGCGCGTCACCCCGAGCCCATAACAGCCCATCTCGAACGGCACGGGCGAGCCGCTCTCGTCGAGGAACGTAGCGCCCATCGCGACCGAGTATTTTGTTCCCAGCTGAAAGATGTGCCCGACCTCGATCCCCCGCGTTTTCTTTAAGGGTTGACTACATCGGGGACAGGGATCCCCGTCGATCGCCACGGAGACGTCGGCCCACTCGTGAGGTTCGACGTCGCGACCGATCTCGAGTCCCGTCACGTGGCGATCGGTCTGGTTGGCACCCGCGACCAGATCGCCACGCCCCGCCAGTGAGTAATCGGCGATGATCCGAACGGTGTCGGGAAGTGTGTGCGGGCCCGCGAAACCGACCTCTGCGCCGGTCAGGTCCACAACGCGATCCGAAGTCGCCATCCCGACCCGCTCGACGGCTAGCAACCGACCCAGCTTGGCCTCGTTGATCTCGCGATCGCCGCGCACCAGTACGGCGACGGTGCTGTCGTCGGCCTCGAAGAGCAACGTCTTGACGAAGAACTCGGCCGGTTTCCCTAGCAACTGCGACACGTCGTCGACCGTCGTCTGGCCCGGTGTGTCGACAACTTCGAGCGGCCTTGGTCGGTGCCCGTCGGGCAACTGATGGTCTCGTGGCGCGCTTTCGGCGCGCTCGCTGGCCGCGCCGTAGCCGCAAGCAGCACACGACAGGACCGCGCTCTCCCCGGTCCCGGCCAAGACCATGAACTCGTGGTTCACCGTGCCCCCGATCTCGCCGGCTTCGGCTTCGACCGCCCGGTACGCCAACCCGCAGCGGTCGAAGATCGCGCAGTAGGCGTCGTGGAACTTCTGATACGTATTCGCCATCGAGGCTTCGTCGGGATCAAACGAGTACGCATCTTTCATGAGGAACTCGCGTGCTCGCATGACCCCGAACCGGGGCCGGATCTCATCCCGAAACTTGGTTTGGATCTGGTATACCGACAGTGGCAGCTGCCGATACGATCGGACCTCCCGCCGGATCAGATCAGTCACGACTTCCTCGTGCGTCGGGCCGAGCGCGTACCCGCGCTCGTGTCGATCTGTGACCCGCATCAGCAGAGGCCCATACAAATCCCATCGGCCGGTCTCCTTCCAAAGTTCAGCCGGATGGAGAATCGGCGGGAGCATCTCGACCGCGCCCATCCGATCGAGTTCTCCGCGAATGATCTGCGACACCTTGTGGATGCTGCGCAGCAGCAGCGGCAGGTAGGTGTACACCCCCCGCGCCACCGGCCGGAGCAGCCCCGCCCGAATCATCAGGCGATGGCTTACCACCTCGGCGTCGGCGGGATCCTCCTTGAGCGTAGGGATGAGCGCACGAGACCAGCGCATGGGGCGGGTAGTGTAGGTGCTCGGTCGAAACCGAGCAACGCCACTCGTTCGCTAGTCTTCGTAGACGATCCGGTAGATCGCTCCCGCCTCGTCGTCGGAAACCAGCAGCGATCCGTCGGGCATGACCAACACGTCGACCGGGCGACCCCAGGCGCTTTCGCCCTCGAGCCAGCCCTCCGCGAACGGCTCATATGACACGACCCGACCGCGCTCCAACTGCACACGAGTGACGCGGTAGCCGATCTTTTGACTGCGGTTCCAAGACCCGTGCTCGGCGATGAAGATGTCGTTCTGATACTCGTCCGGGAACATATCGCCGGTATAGAACCGCATTCCTAGAGGGGCTACGTGCGGGCCCAACTTCTGAGCCGGCGGCGTCAACTCGGCGCAGTCCCGTTGTGAGCCAAACTCGGGGTCGGCGATATCCCCTCCGTGGCAAAACGGGTAGCCGAAGTGGAGTCCGGCCTCGGGGGCCCGGTTAAGCTCATCCGGTGGCAGGTCGTCACCCAGCCTCTCGCGACCGTTGTCGGTGAACCACAGCTCATCCGTCTCCGGGTGCCAGTCGAACCCGACCGAGTTGCGGACCCCGTGGGCGAACACTTCGCGTCTGGACTCGGTGACGCTCATCCGTGTGATCGACGCGAAAAGCGGGTTCTCGGACAAGCAGATGTTGCACGGCGCCCCGACCTGGGCGTAGAGCAAACCATCCGGCCCAAAACGGATGTACTTCCATCCGTGGTGCTTTTCGGTCGGGTAATCGTCGCGTACGATGATCGCGTCCGGTGGATCGGCTAGACGCTCGTCGATGTTGTCGAAACGCAGAATGCGACTGACCTCGGCCACGTAGAGGGCGCCGTATTGCCAGGCGACGCCGTTCGGTACCTCGAGCCCGCGGGCGATGGTGTGCACAGTGTCAGCCACGTGGTCGCCGTTGGCGTCAACGACCGCGTATACGACCCCCTCTCCACGGGTGCCTACGTACAGGACCCCGTTGGGGCTCAGAGTCAGGGAGCGAGCGTTGGGAACATCGGGCGCAAACACCTCGATTCGGAACCCTTCCGGCAACCGGATCTTGTCGATCGGCAGCCGCTCCTGACCGCACGCCGGGATCGACCAAACTGTCATAATGCACACCATTGCAGCCACGCAGCGTGTTATCATATCGTCTCGGTATCCTCTTGTTTAACAATCACTTGCACTCAGTATCTCATCCAATCGTTGAACTACAATCGCGCTTTCGCCCGGGAGCAGGGTTCGAACATCCAGCCACACCGCGTCCTCGGCGACCCGACTCACGATTGGCGGCTCCCCCAGCCGCAGCTGGCGCTCCACTGCAGCCGCCGAAAGGTGCCTGGGGGCGACGCGCACGGCGGCGCCCGGCAGATCGACATCCGGTAGCGTCCCACCACCAGCGCGCCCACTATGCGCTTCCACGGTGCACTGATCTCGAGTAGCCGGCGCTAGCGCCGTGACCAGCGTCTCGGCCCGCGTACGAAGTTCTCCCGGATCGAGCTCGAGCATCGCCCGCACTGGCACATCGTTTCCCGACTCGGCGATCAACCGCAGGGTGGCCTCCAGCCCGGCCAACGTCGCCTTGTCGACTCTGACGGCACGCAGAAGTGGATTCGTGCGCACCTTGGCGATCCATTCAGCGCCACCGCAGAGTAGCCCGGCCTGGGGTCCGCCTAGTAACTTGTCACCGCTCGCGCAGACGAGCGCCGCTCCGTCAGCCAGCGCATCGTTGATACTGGGCTCTTCAGGAGCCACTGGCAGCGACTCCAGCACACCCGTTCCCTGATCGAAGATAACCGGTATCGCATGCCGCTCCCCCAATCGACACAGATCCGCCAATCCGACCTCGGCCACAAAACCCGACACCGAGAAATTGGATCGGTGGACCTTTAGGATCGCGCCGACCTCGTGGGTTCCAAGGGCGCGTTCATAATCTTCGAGGTGGGTCTTGTTGGTAGCCCCGACCTCCACAACGCGGGCCCCGCTTTTAGCAACGATATCGTGGACACGAAAACCACCGCCGATCTCGATCAGCTCACCTCGCGAGACGACGACCGCAAGGCCCGCGGCGAGCGAGTCCACAGCGACCAATATCGCGGCCGCGTTGTTGTTGACGACGAGCGCGTCCTCGGCTCCGGTTAGGAACGTGAGCCATCGAGCGGCGTGGGCGTACCGTGAGCCCCGTGCACCCTTCTCTAGGTCGTACTCCAGCGGCGTGTAGCGGCCAGCAGCGGCGGTTGCCGCCTCGATCGCCTCCTCAGCCAAGGGAGCCCGTCCGAGATTGGTGTGCACGACGACACCGGTTGCGTTTATGACTGGTATCAGGGTCGGCCGCAGCAACGCCTCGAGCGCCTCGGCCCACGACTCGGCTACCGCCGACCTTACGTCCGCCGGCGTCTCGAATCGGTCCGGTGTTTTCAGAACCACCTTCCTGACGCGGTCGAGTGCCGTCTCGAGCGCCGCGCGCTCCAACATTTCTCCCGCGTTCAGCTTCTCAACCGCAGGTGGTCGATCGGCCGCGCAAACATGCACCGCGGGCAGCCACCGGAGGCGCTCGGTACCCGGGATCACAAGCCACCGTCCGGCATCTCGAGCGGGTCGGACCGGAACTTGGCTGCCCCATCATAGCCGGGCTGGAATGGGCGACCGCCTTCGGCGGTAGAAATCAACCCGCTGACGTTCACCACATCGACGATCTCGATTCGGTACAACCGACCCATTCTCAACGGTTCCGCCGATGTGATACGCACCTCGTTTATTCCAATCCGCTCCACGTTCTCGATATCAAGCCGGCGGGCACGAACTTGATCTGGGGGCAGCTCCTCGGGGTCGGTGTCGGTATCCCAAACCTCTGGCGACGCTTCATAAAGCATGACCATCGATGGGATCAGCGGCAGCAATTCGGGCAATGGGTCATCAAAGACAACCACCACTCGTCGCGAGGTTGGAGTCCGGACCCGATCGATTATCGGTGCCGTCGTATCGACGACTGCGATGCGATACGTCTTTTCGTGCAACCGACTCTCGATCGACAACTCAAACGTGTCGCGGGCGCCCGGCTCTTCGGTCTCCTGCCAACCTTCGGGTCGCACCATTTCTTCCCAAGCGGTGGCTATATAACGACCGTACTCGACCGCCTCGATCGCGATTCGTCCTTGCGAGTCTGCCTCCCATGTGTACGCCAACCCAGACTCCTCGTTCTCGAGACGGTACTGCGCGTCAGCCCCCGGCAAGGTGTCCTTCATGATCGTGACACGAACCAGCGAAAGCGTGACCGGCTGCTCGCCTCCGACCGAAAAGAGGATCGTTTTCGGTGTGACGGTGGCGTTCCGATCCCGGTCCTCGAGACCCGGCAGGATCGTCACCGAGTACGTCACACCGTCGAGCAGCGCCTCCTGTGATGTCAGCGTGATCGTGTTGTCATCGAGCTCGGCTTCGAACTCGGGGACGTCCGGATTGATCAGTATGAAGTCGCCGATCTGTTCGGCCAGCTGCTCATCGATAATCTCATCGAATTCGAGGACGATCGGTTGATTGGGCTCAGCGTTGACCGCGCGCTCAGCCGGATCGGATGCGATCAAGACCGGTGGCACCTTATCCTCGGGTCCACCCGGTGGGAATCCCTCACTGGCGCAGGCAGGCCCGATCGTCAAGATCGCTACGCCAATGACGATCCCAGGTCGCACTGCCAGATTCCAGCTACCGCGGTGAAAGCGCTTCGAGGAGCTCATCCAACCGTTCGAGCGCCCGCTCGAGGTCGGCGGCCTTTTCGCGCTCGCGGGCGACTACCTGCTCCGGCGCCTTAGCCACGAATTCGGTGTTATCCAACTTGCCCAGAACGGCCGCAAGCTGTTTCTGTTTACGATCGCTCTCGGCGATCAGTCGTTCGCGCTCGCGTTCGACGTCGATCAGGTCGGCCAAACGAACAGCGACCTCTACACCACCGCGAACGACTCGCGAAACAAAACCGTTCTCGGACGGCGCTTCGGCCACGACCCGCGCCTCGCTAGCCCCAGCCAGCCGGGCAACATCAGCGGCGTGTCGGTCGAGCGCCACACGATCTTCCCCATCGTCGACCACGATCACCAGTGGCGCCTTGTGACTCGGTGCAACCTCGTATCCGGATCGCAGATTGCGCGCCGCCACGATTACCTCCCTGAGCAGTGCGACGCGCGCGGCTTCTGGTCCGAAGTTCCACTCCTGTGGCTCGGGCCAGGGTGCGATCATGATCGATTCATAGGATCGCAGCGTCGCCGGCAACCGCTGCCACAACTCCTCGGTCACGAAGGGCATGATCGGGTGCAACAATCTCAAGCCCTGCTCAAGCACGCCGAGCAGGACATTGCGTACCATGTCGCCGTCGGGGCCGTCGAGATCGGTCTTTGACCACTCGATAGCCCAATCACAGTAGTCATGCCACAGGAACTCGCGCAGTGCATTCGACGCTTCGTCGAGTCGGAAAGCCTCGAGATGTCCATCTACAGCGACGATCGTCTCGTCTAGTCGCTCGAGCAACCACCGCTCGCGGTCACCCAGGGACTCGCGGTCGATCGTTTCGATCGTTTGCGGCTCGAATCCTTGCGGCGTGTTGAGGAATACAAACCGAGCCGCATTCCAGAGTTTGTTGGCGAAGTTTCGCCCAACCTTGAAGTCATCGGTCGCCAACTTGAGATCGATGCCGGTGGGGACGAGTGTCACCAGCGTGTAACGCAGCGCATCGGTGCCGAATTGATCAATCATCTCACGCGGATCGATGCCGTTCCCAGCTGACTTCGACATGCGCCGACCCTGGTCGTCCCGTACGGTGCCGTTGATAACCACGTTCTCGAACGGACTCAACTCGGTGCAGTAGATGCCCGCCATGACCATCCGCGCAACCCAGAAGAACAGGATCTCCGAAGCAGTAACCAACGTTTGGGTTGGATAGTACGTCTTGAGATCCGACGTTTCGTCGGGCCAGCCGAGCGTAGAGAACGGCCACAGCCACGACGAGAACCAGGTATCGAGAACGTCGGGGTCCTGGGTCAGCTCGTGATCGTCACAATCAGGGCACCGTTCCGGGTCTTCGCGGGCTGCGAACTGGTGCCCGTTTCCACACGTCCAGACGGGGATCCGGTGACCCCACCAGATCTGCCGCGAGATGCACCAATCGCGCACGTTCTCGAGCCAATGCTCGTACGTCTTGCCCCAAGTGGAGGGCGAAAACTCGAGCTGGCCGGCGCGATACGCGTCCAACGCCGGTTTGGCCAACGGGCCCATTCGTACAAACCACTGATCGGACAAATAGGGTTCGACCACGGTATCGCATCGATAACAGTGGCCGACCGCGTGCTGATGGTCCTCGATCTTCTCGAGCAATCCCTCTGCCTCTAACGCCTCAACGATCTGGCGCCTAGCCTCAAATCTATCCAGACCTTCGAACCGCCCCGCGTGCTCGTTCATGCTCGCGTCTGGGTGCAGAACGTTGACTCGCTCCAAGTCGTGCCGATCGCCGATCCAGAAGTCGTTCGGGTCATGAGCGGGCGTGACCTTGACCGCACCCGTGCCGAACTCGGGATCAACGAAATCGTCGGCAATAATCGGTAGCTCGCGTCCAACCAGCGGCAGAACCGCCACCTTACCGACTAACTGACCGTGACGACCATCCGTAGGATGAACGGCGACCCCGGTGTCGCCGAGCATCGTCTCGGGGCGCGTAGTCGCGACCAGGATGTGCTCGTCCGAGCCGGCTAGCGGATAGCGAATCGTGTACAGCTTCCCGGGCTGGTCGCGCTTCGGCGCCTCCTCGTCGGACA
>JBDHED010000078.1:0-15643 GCA_039591175.1 Gemmatimonadota bacterium
CGTCGGCTACTCCTGGATGAGCGGTTGCTGTCGGAGCTCAAGAGGAGGTTTCTGCGTTTTGGTTACGAGATGCCACCCGGTAACCGATGGCAGGCAGAGGTGCCCGAGGGCGCCAGGGTGATTCCCAACCCTCACGGGACGGCGCCCGGTTTGATCATCGATGACGAGCGGACGACTTTCTACGTCCTCCCAGGTGTCCCGACCGAGATGAAGGCGCTACTCGATGACGCTGTGCTGCCGGGTATACTTGCTGCGAGCGACGGGCGGGAGCCGGTGGTCCAGTCTCGGGTGGTGCGGACGGTGGGTATCGGGGAGTCAGCGCTGGCCGAAATGTTGGCCGACGTGGTGGCCGAAGCCGCTCCGCTCGAAGTCGCGTTCCTGCCCCATCTGGGTCGGGTCGACGTTCGCGTGACGGCGACTGGGTTGTCCGTCGGTGAGGCCGAGCCGCGGCTCGCGGAGTTGGCGTCCTCAATCGCCGCTCGGGCCGCTCGTTGGTACTATGGAGAGGACGGCACCACGTTGCCCGACGCGATCCTCGAGCAGCTGCAGGATCGCGGCTGGACGGTAGCGGTAGCCGAGTCGTGCACCGGTGGTGGCTTGGGGGCTGCCCTTACTGAGGCGCCCGGATCGAGTGACGTTTTCCTCGGTGGTATCGTGGCCTATTCAAACGATGTCAAGATCGCGGCTCTCGGTGTTGCTCCGGGCCTACTCGAAGAGCACGGCGCGGTGAGCGAGGCGGTGTGCCGATCGATGGCGACGGCGATTCGTGAGCGTTTTGGGGCTGCCGTGGGTTGCGCAATCACCGGCGTAGCTGGCCCCGGCGGGGGCACGCCCGAAAAGCCGGTTGGACTCGTCTACTGTGGCGTCGAAACACCGCTCGGTTCAAAGATCCGACGCCTCGACTATCCGGGTACCCGTGACGCCGTGCGGGAACGCGCGACGTTGTCCACGATGGGGTTGTTGCTTGCTATGACTCGGGCCGATGATGGCCCAGCGGAGGTCCCCGCGTGACACTGCGCGCAGCAGAATGCTACTTCCGCGCCAGCGATGGCGCGCTGGTCCACTTTGACGCTCGCGACGCCGAACCCGAAGCACGCGGCGTTTGCCTGACGCTTCACGGCATGGGCGAGCATCTAGAGAAGTACGATGAGTGGGCTCGCTACGCGGTGGAGCGCGGGTACAACATCACCTCCTACGATCAACGCGGTCACGGGTTGACGCGCGGTCGACGTGGTGATTTCGAGTTCGCTGATTTGGTCGCAGACCTCGATCGGTTCGTGACTGTCAGCGCCGATCGCTATCCCGATTTGCCGCTGTTTGTGTTGGCCCACAGCCTGGGCGGACTGGTGGCGCTCAAGTACGCTGCGGGGCCGACTCATCCGGCGCTCGCGGGAATGGCGCTTTCCGGACCACCGCTCGTACTCGTCCGCCGCCATCCGCCGTGGTATCCATGGCTGATTCGCGGGTTGGCGCGGGTGGCTCCCTGGGTGCCGTTGCCTCGAGGCACCGACCCGTCGCGGCTGACCCGTGACCCAGATCGGCTGGAGGCGTTGCGGAGGGATCCGTACTTCCATCGCGTGATCACGCCTCGTGCGATGCTCGGGATCGCCGAAGCGATGGAGACGGTCCGTATGACACCTGAGAAAGTATCGATCCCGCTGCTGTTCCTCGTCGCCCGCGCGGATACCGTTGTCAGCGGTGCAGACGTACTCGCGTACGCGCATTTCGTGGCCTCCAAAGACGTATCGATCGAGCAGTACCCGGGCGCCTACCACGAGCTGCTCAACGATCTCGGTCGACGAGCGGTGTTTGATCGGATCTGCACCTGGTTCGATGGTCACGTCAGCTGACCGGGTCCGCTCTTTCGTCGCCCTCCAGTGTCCGTCCCAACTTCGCGCCTCGCTCGCTCGCGCTTTCGAAACGTGGGCCGTGTCGAGTGAGGGGGTTCGCTGGGTCGACCCCGGCAACAGTCACCTCACGCTCAAGTTCCTCGGGGACGCCCGCGTCGATCAACTGGATCGGCTCGACGAGCGGCTGCGGGCGATCGCGGCGATCGTCGGGCCGGTCGAGTTTCATGGGGGCGAGACCGGCGCGTTTCCCAACTGGAAGCGTCCGCGGGTATTGTGGCTCGGACTGGTGGGGGCGGAGCCGATCGTGATGTTGGCGGAGGCGGTCGAGGCAGCGGCTCGCGAGGTCGGCTTCGAGCCCGAGCAGCGATCTTTCTCACCGCACCTGACGTTGGCGCGTGTGAAACGGCCGCAGGCGGCGCGCGGCGTGGCACGCGCGGTTCGCGGTTGGCGACCTTCGATTGGCGTTGAGCTGGTCTCTGAGGTCGTCCTCTACCGCAGCGACCTGCTGTCCGACGGGGCGCGCCACACCCCGTTGGCGCGGTACGAATTGAGCGGCCGCTAGAGTGAGCCTCAAGGTTCTCCATCTGGCGGACGTTCACCTGGGAGCCCGGATGTCGAACTTCGGTCGTTACGCCGACCAGCGTCGGCAGGAGGTCGAGGTCGCGCTCCGACGCGCCACGGATCTCGCGATCGAGCACGACGTCGATCTCGCTTTGTTCGCTGGTGACCTGTTCGATTCGCACCACCCCGAGCCAGAGACCGTAAACGTAGCCCGTCGCGAGCTCGCCCGACTGAGAGAAGCCGGCGTTCGCTCGTTTGGCGTACCGGGAACTCACGACAGCTTGCGCTTCGCGGATAGCGTATATCGGCGTGAGGACCTTCCCTTCGACCACTTCTTTGTTGATCCCGACTTCGCGAACCCGGTTACGTTCGATGTCGGTCGTCACTCGGTGAGCATCTATGGCATCGCCTACGACCGGGACCGCACGTCGGACGGTTGGCGCACGTTCCCCAAACGCAAAGCCGGCGGCATTCACATCGCGATCGCGCACGCCGCTTGCCAGGACAATCCCAGTTGGTCGATACCAGCCGACGATTTGCCGTTTACGCCGGACGATCTGGCGCGTCTGGGGATCGATTACGTCGCGCTGGGTCACTATCACAACACGAGGCTCTTTCACCACGGTGAACGCGTGATCGGTGCATACAGTGGCTCGATCGAGGGACGAAACTGGAAGGAGACTGGGGAGCGCCATGTGGTGCTGATCGAATGGGAGGGTGCTGAAAGCCCGCCAGTGGTTACTCCGTTGCCGATTCAGGCCCGCATGCTCGAGACGGTGGAGATCGACGTCGGCGGTCTTCTTGATTCGCCCGCCATTGCGGCCGCGATTCGCGACGCGTGCGAAGTGAGTTCGATTTGGCGGGTCACTCTGACTGGCGACCCGGACTTTGTTCCGAGCGCGGTAGCGATCGTCGCTGAGCTCGAGGCCCGTTACGGATACATCGAGGTCCAGGATGCGACGACCCTGGTGACGAGCCAGCTGTTGGCCGAGAGGTGCGAGGAGGAAACGGTTCGCGGGGAGTTTTTTCGACGCCTGCTCGACGCCCGCGAGCGGGCTGGGGACGAGCGATCTCGCGCGGTCGTCGACCGTGCGATCAAGCTCGGTGTCGAGGTGTTCGGGTGACCGAGCGACTCGATCTCAGGCTGGTCCGATTGCGGGTGGAAGGATTCGGCCGGTTGCGAGACTTCTCGTTTCAGCCCGCCTCGCACCCCGGCAGCATCGTCTTGGCTCCCAACGAAGCCGGCAAATCGACGTTGGCGTCAGCTATCGTCCGGGGCCTGTTCGGTTTTCGGGACAAGGAGGGTGAAGCAGCGCGGAGCCCATGGAGTGGTGGGCCGTTTCGGGTCCAACAGGAGTGGGTGCTCGGTGGGCGCACCGGATGCGTTATCGCGCGCAACTTCGAGACCCAATCGGTAGTCGTCGAGTGGCATCAGCTCGACGAGGCGACAGGTCAGATCTCGATCGAAGGCCGCTGGGAGGGGCAGCCAAACCCACGCGGACGATCGGTGGATCGGGAACGGTACGAAACGGAGTTGCGACGGCTACTCGGTTTTGCGAGTCCGGAGGTGTTCTTGCAGACGGCATACGTCGGTTCGGGCGGGCTCACGGTGCGACCGATCGAGACCGAGTTGTTGAGACTCCTGTCGGGTAGCGAGCGGGCCGACTTCCGGGCCGCAATGGAGGCGCTCGAAGCCGGTTACTATCGCCTCACCCAAGCTGACATCGCCGACCCCTCGAGGGTCGCCAAACAGAAACCTCGCGAGCTGGAGGCGCTGGCAGCTGATCGCCGTGAAACGATGCGCCGTCAAACCGACGCGGAGCGCGCTCAGGTGGCGCGGGATCGACTCGAGACGGAGTTGGCGACCAACAGATCACGATTGGCGGAGATCGACGCCGAGCGTGAAGCACGAGCGGTGGTCGAGAGGGCGATCCGTCGACTGCGTGAGATCCGGCAGGAGGAGGAGCGGGCACAACGACGTCGTGACGAACTGGAACAAGCCATCGGCCGGATCACCGATTGGGAAGCGGGTGTCCGAGAGAAGACCAAAGAGCTGCAGCCGTTGGTCGGTTACCTGCGTCAGGAAGCTGACTTTGCCACCCAGCTGGGTGATCTGCGGAGGTTGGCCAAGGAACGCGATCGCGCGCTCGAGGAGTTGCGGGCGGCGCAGCATGAAACGTCGCCACGAACCCGTCAACTGAAGTTCTTGGGAGGTGCCGGTGGATCGGTGCTGATTGGTGGCGTGGTCGGAATGCTCGCTGGTGGGTCGATTGGCCTGTTCGGTGCGGTGACCGTGGCCGGGTTGCTCGTGCTGAGCGCCTACGGATGGAGCGTGCGATATCAAAGAGCACAGATCCACGAGCTCGAGGAAAGCGAGCGAGCGATCAAGACGCGAGCCGGTCGGCTCGAGGCCCGGCGCCGCGCGATAGCTGAGGCTACCTCGCTCGATCCGGACGCGGTTGACATCGACGTCGAACGCGAGCGTTATGATCGCGCTCAACAGCTGAAGTCTGAGCTCGACGGAATGCAACAAGCACGGGCCGCGCTTGGAGACCATCAGGCGCTCGACCAGGAGCGCCGTGAGATTGGAGAGAAGACGCTCGATGTCCTGCGTCTGGAGCGACGAAAGATCCTAGAGGAGCACCCGTTTCTCGAAGGAGACGAGCAGTTCGAGCCGCGGTTCGCCGCTGAGCGACGACGACTCGAGGACGAGAGGAACAAGCTCGTCGAGCGCGAGCTCGAGCAGCGGCGAAAGCTGGCCGATCTTCCGCCCGCGCCGGGCGATCCACGAGAGTTGGAAACACGCGTTCAGGAGCTCGATGAAACGGCCGAGCGAGTGGCGATCGAGCGCGACGCGCATCGGCTCGCCTACACTACGCTGGCCACGTGTCGAGACGAGTTTGTGACGATAATGACCGGGCGACTCGAGGGGCGGATCGGAGAGTTGTTCGGCGAGCTGACGGATGGCCGCTACAGGGGTGTGACGATCGACCCACGGTCGTTCGAGGTAACCGTGGCGGGGGTCGAAAAGGTCGCGGTGCCGGCTGCCAGCTTGAGTCGCGGTGCACGGGACCAACTGTACTTCGCCATGCGCGTGGCGGTGATCGAGATCATGGCCGCTGATCGGGCGTTGCCGCTCATTCTCGATGATCCTTTTTTGCATTTCGACGATCGCCGATTGGCTCGGGTCGAGCGGATGCTCGAGCGGGTCGGTGCCACCCATCAGATCATCCTCCTGACCCACGACGCGCGACTTTCCAACTGGTCGTTTCCATGCGCACAGCTGCCGGAACCAGCGGTGCCCTTTGACAGCGAGCTGTCGGTCGATTGACAATTCTCGCCGCAGGCGACGCTTTGAGCGGTGTGTCCGGTTCCACATCGAAGTCTTTAAGTCGTTACATAGAAAAGCTTTGAGAGCCTGACACAGCGCTTCGGCGTGGCATTGGCTCGACACCTGCAAAGGGATGGGTCAGGCGCTCGGACTCACCGGGGGAGCGGAGCGGCTGGGCGCCGATCTTTGCGGGGGCGGATCGCACGCCTGTAGTGGATGTTGGGGTCGGCCAGGGAGGGGGTCGGCCCGGCTGGCGGTGGTGCGCGACCGTCCCCGCGATCCTAGCTTTCGCCAATCATGACCGAATTGATTGGTGAAGAGCAGCTCTACTATCGCAAGGGATTTGGCCTCAAGCAGGAAGTGGCGGGCGACCTGGCCCACGCCTACCACTCCGATCTTGTCCAACGTGTCGTCGCAGCAGGCCACCGCCTGGATGTCGAGGACATGACGATTCGCCTGGCGCAGGAGTTCGGCAACTGTTACGGCGTGGACCGGGCGGTTCAGTACGCGTACGAAACGCGGCAGCGATTCCCGGACCGACGCTTGTTCCTGACCGGCGAGCTGATTCACAACCCACACGTCAACAAGGAGATGTTGGCGAACGGAATCGGGTTCCTCACTGGCAGCTATGCCGAAGATGTGTCGTACGAAGATCTGACCGAAGAAGACGTCGTTCTGCTACCAGCGTTTGGTGCGCCTACCGATATCATGCGTCGGCTCCGAGACGTTGGGTGCGTTCTCGTAGACACCACCTGCGGGTCGGTGCTACTCGTCTGGAAAACCGTCGAGCGGTTCGCGCAGAACGGGTACACGGCGATTATTCACGGCAAGTACTACCACGAGGAGACCCAGGCGACCGCCTCACGGGCGTTGGAGTACCCTGATGGGGCGTACTTGGTGGTTCGCGATCTCGAAGAAGCCGGATTGGTGACCGACTTCATCTGTCATGGGGGCGATGCGAGCGCGCTTCTGGAACGATTCGTGAACGCTACCAGCCCAGGGTTCGACTTTGATGTTGATCTCGAGCGCGTCGGGATCGCCAATCAGACGACGATGCTGATGCGCGAGACCGAGGCCGTCGCCGAGATGTTCCGGTTGGCGGTGGTCGACCGTTACGGTGAAACCGACCTCGATGATCATTATCGGGCGCTCGACACCATCTGTTCGGCGACCCAAGAGCGCCAGGACGCGGTCGAGGAGCTGCTCCTCACCCCGCCCCAGCTAATGATTGTTTTGGGTGGCTATAACTCAAGTAATACCAATAACTTAACCCAGATCTGCCAGACCGTTGTACCGACCTATCATATCGATGACTCGTCGTGCATCGAAGGACCGAACTCGATTCGGCACAAACCAGTCGACCAGGACGAGGAGGCACGTACCGAAGACTGGCTCCCGCCGGGTCCGATCGAGATCGGGATGACCGCGGGTGCGTCAACTCCAAACAACAAGGTCGGCGAAACGATCGAACGTCTGTTGGCCTGCCGCGGCCAGACCATGCCCGTAGCCTAGATCGATGTCAAAGCCGTGATCGGTTCTCTCATGCACCAACTCGAACGACGTTTGGCGGCGCGCGATACTGAGCGACGGCCGTACGATTTCGATTGGGGGTTGGAGCACCTCGATCCGTCGCCCCCGCCCGAGCGCGATCCGGCCCGGGCTCTTCTCCAGTGGGCGCGTGACGTGGTCGAAACACCCGCTCGGTTCTACGTCGATCCTGGCGCGCCTCCGTTCGTAGAGGAGAAGGGCGATGATCGGGTGCGGTTTCCGAGTGCGGTGCGTATGCCCCACGCGAGCGCCAACTGGGCGTCGCTGCGGTTGTTTACGAGCCGTCAGCCGACGCAGCGCGCAATGCTCGTCTTGCCACAATGGAATGCCGACGCCGAGAGCCACGTCGGGTTGTGCCGGATGTTGGCCGAACGCGGGATCACGGCGGCTCGTTTGACGCTACCGTACCACGAGGAGCGGAGTCCGCACGAGAGCATTCGAGCCGATATGGCGGTCAGCGCCAACATCGGTCGCACGTTGCGCGTGAGCCAGCAAGCGGTGAGCGATGTTCGTCGCGCGCGGGCATGGCTCGAACAGCGTGGACACGATCGGATCGGCATCGTTGGCACCAGCTTGGGGTCGTGCATCGGCTTCTTGGCGCTGGCGCAGGAGCCAGCGTTCAAGGTAGGCGTCTTGCACCACGTCTCGAGCTACTTCGGGGATGTCGTATGGCGCGGGATCTCGACTCGACATGTCAGGGCGGAGCTGGAGGCCCATTGCTCACAAGCCGCCGTGCGGCGTTTCTGGGCGCCGATCAGCCCCATCCATTTCGTGGGTCAGGTCTCTAGGCGAACCCACACGCTGCTCCTCACCGGTCGCTACGATCTCACGTTTCCGTACGATCTATCGCAGCGCTTCCATCGCGCCTTCCGACAATACGGATTGCCACACCGAGTGATCGTGGTGCCGTGGGGGCACTACACGAGCGGCGTATTCCCGTTCAACGCAATTACCGTGCATCGTGTTCTACGCTACTTGGACGAGTACTTGTAGGTGGGGCTTGGGACGCCGGCTGGCGACCGGCGTGCGCGGGAGCTACAGCAGTTTGGCGGCGTAGCCGGGTTCGAAGGGATAGACGAGCTCGTCGGCGCCGGAAGTTGTCTCACGATTTCGTCCTCGACGTGCCGGACGGAGTTGTCGTCGACCTTTTCGTACACCTGGCTGACGATCGTCCGTTCTTGGATCTCGCTCGCCAGCATGAGCGTGTCTCCTGTTTCCATGTCGCGCAGCGTTTTTGGTTCCATCGTTTCTGCATCCCCCCGTTCAATTCTGTTCAAAGCACCATCGACGTGGGGCGAAACTAGCCCCGTGGTATGAGTTGGACAACCGGTTGCTGATGATTGACCGGCTCCTACCTTAACTATCGAACGTTGCGATGGCTGGGCTCGCATCGATCGTACTGGGAGCGGATGGGGTCTGGTGGCCTCTGCGGTCTTCAAAACCGTCATCGGGCGCGCGTGCCGCGTCCGAGGTGGGTTCGATTCCCACACGTTCCCGCCATCGTCAGCAGTTGGGCGAGTGCGATCTCTATGCGAGCGCGTTGGTCGATCGCGACCGCAGGTCTACTGGCGGTCGTGGCGGTGGGAACGGCGACTGCACAAGAGATTCGGCCGTCCGAACCGGTTCCGATCGACTCGATGGACTTTGTTGCCGCCCCCGCGGACACGATCCCGTTGCTGGCGCCGCGGTTCCGCGAGGCCGGTGGACCC
Source organism: Gemmatimonadota bacterium (assembly GCA_039591175.1). Classification (GTDB taxonomy): domain Bacteria; phylum Gemmatimonadota; class Gemmatimonadetes; order JACCXV01; family JAHWKZ01; genus CAMYLR01. The sequence goes on from JBDHED010000078.1 coordinate 9,000, forward strand.
GAGGAGCTGTCCGCGGTCCCGAGCGTGGACGCGCTCCCAAAAAACCCTCGCAACGCAGCGATCCGGGCCTTTCTTCTACCGGGCTGGGGCCAAGTATACGCTGGGCACCCGTGGCGAGCGGTGTTGTTTGCCGGCGCGGAGATAGGATTCTTTGGCGCCGCTTATCAGAAGCAGCGCGAAGCGCTCGACCGGAAGTCTGATCTGCGGGCCGCCCGCGAAGAGTTCTTTGCTACTCAACCCGACAGTGTGCTCGTTGACTCGTTGGCAGCCGAAGAGGCTTTTGGGCAAACGCCAGAGGCGATCGCGATCCGGAGCGACCTCGAGCAGATCGAGCAGCGGCGCGAGGACTTTTACGCGTGGTTCGCGGCGAGCATTATTTTCGCCGCGGTCGATGCGTATGTCTCCGCACAGCTCGACCCGGTGACACTCGACATCGATCCGGCAACGGGGCGGATTCACGCCGGCGTCGAGTTTCCGATCGGTCGCCGACGAAATACGGGTGAGAAGCGGTGAGCGGCAACGATCGCTCGATCGGGGTATTCGACTCGGGCATCGGTGGCCTCACCGTGATGCACGCGTTGATGACGCGTCTGCCACACGAGTCTTTGGTGTACTTCGGTGACACCGCGCGCGTGCCGTACGGTCCCAAGTCGCCGGCCACCGTTAGCCGATTCGCATTCGAAAACGTCGACCTGCTAACAACGTGCGACGTCAAGGCCGTCGTCGTCGCATGTAACACCGCCACGGCCCACGCCCTGGGGGCGCTTCGCGATCGGTTCGACCTGCCCGTCGTGGGCGTGATCGGGCCCGGCGCGCGAGCTGCGGAGAGGACAACTGCGAGCCGACGTGTGGGTGTCATCGGCACTCACGGCACGGTCGGAAGTGGAGCCTATCAGAAGGCACTTCAGAACATAAACGGGGATCTCGTCGTCGTGGCGCGGGCGTGTCCGCTGTTTGTCCCGTTAGCAGAAGAGGGGATGACCGATCACCCAGCGGCGCGACTGATCGCGACCGATTATCTGGCTCCGTTCAAGGATGATGGGATCGATACGCTGATTCTCGGTTGCACGCACTACCCGCTGCTCAAGGCGGTGATCGCCGCAACGGTCGGCGAAGGAGTAACACTGATCGATTCAGCCGATGAGACCGCCAGCGAGGTGGCTGCCCTGCTCGCTGAGCGCGGGCTCGCGCGCACAGCGGGGGAACCCACGTACCGTTTCCTGGTGAGCGATCTGCCGGACCAGTTTCTCAAGGTCGGTCAGCGGTTCTTGGGCCGTGAGATCGGTGCGGTCGAGGTCGTCTCTGCGGGCGCCGTCTAGGGTGCTGTCCGGCGAGATTCGATCATCGCCAGCTCGGGCAAGCCTTGTGCCGCGCACGGTCCCTGGATCCCGGCTTTCGCCCCGACGTACCGATCGACCTGTTCCCGCCGAGCTCGCAGACGGAGCAGTACGGGAATGGAGATCAGCGTGAATCCACCACCCAAGATGTAGCCCTCTCCAATCGAGCGGACGCGGGAGATGTACCCCAACCCTCCCTGTAGCCCGATGCCGCCAGCCGAGCCGGCCATCGAATAAAACGACGTCACCGAGGCTCGGTGTTCGGAGGGGATGCTCGCGTGGAGGTAGGCCTGTTTGACCGGCCCCGAAACGCCCATACCGGCGGCGACCACCATGAAGAACGCGACCGCCACCCAAAACGAGTCAGCGAGCCCTACGCCCACCGCGGCAGCGGCTTGAATACCGGCGGCCCACAACAGCAACGTTGTGCGCCGGCCGCAAAACCGGGTTATCCACTCGACCAGCGCGTTGCCGACGATCGCCGACATCGCCAAACCAGCCGCGACCGAACCAGCGACCCAGACCGCATCGCGACCGAGCAGCTCGAGGAAGTAGGGCTGCCACGCGTAGTACCCCCAGCTCATAAACCCGAACTGAATGAACCCAAGCCACATGAGCAAGCGAACTCCGCCGGCGCTCCAACCATAGCGAATCGAGGCATCGGCGACGGATCGCATCTCGGACGGCAGCTTGCGCCAGCTCACATTACGCGGCACAAATCCGATGTCGTGCATCCGAAACCACGCCACCCAGAACACCCCGAACAGCATCGCCGCTCGTACCCAGTACGGAAGGTCGATGCGCACGGTACCCAATGCGCCGCCACCAAGCGTGCCGAGTAGCATCGCCGCACCGCTGACCATCGATCCGCGGGCGAAAACGGAGTCCAGGTCGCCCCGGAACTCCGCCGCCCGCAAGGCATCGACGAGCCACGCCTCGACCGCGCCCGAGTAAAACGTGAATCCGAGTCCCATTAGCACCGAGATGACGATAAAGGCTGTCAGACCTCCCCCGACGCGCGCGATGGCTAGATAGCCGAGAGTTGTCATCGTGAGAATGGTGACGCTCAGCAGGAACGAGGCGCGTCGTCCGGCGCTGTCGGCGAGCACGCCGGTTGGGATCTCGAACACGAACATGCCGGCCGTAAAAGCCGCATTGGCCAGGAAGACCTCAAAGATATCGAGGCCGGTGTCGAGCAGGAACAGGGTGTTGACACCCCAAATCAGCGCCGCCGAGAGGGTGTACATCCCGGCGATCAGGTAGTAGCTGCGCAGCGTCTGCTGGGTCGTCAAGCGTTGTCTTGTTGCGCCGAGGCGTGGAATTCTTCGAGCGTCAGCTTGCCGTCCTCCAGCCGACCGTAGGTGCGGCGCTCGATCCAATCACCGAGATTGAGATAGATCCCGTCGTCGGTAGTCAAGAGCTCCGGACGGTGGACATGGCCCGCGACGACGACATCGTATCGATCGCTGGACAACACTGCGCGCGCGGCGGAGCGAAGTCGATCTTCGTGGATGACTTGTGCCTCGGGCTGATGTGAGCGACGGCTCAGGGCGCTCGTGCGCGCCGCCAGCCAGCGACCGATACGGGGCCCCAGGAGCCGAAAACCGAAGATCGCTGCTGGATGGTGTAGCACCGCGCGAACGACGCGGTATGTTCCGCGCGTGCCGCCCAGCGCGTCGCCGTGGCATAGCAGGAGTCGCATTCCGTCGATGACGAGCGTGTGGGGGTCGTCGATCAGCTCGAGCCCGACGGTTGTCTCGAGGTATCCCGGGCGGCGAGTGGTGCGAGCCCAGTAATCGTGGTTCCCGCCCATGAAGGCGATACCGGCGCCGCGGCGAGTCGCCGCCTCGAGCGCCGCCAGTACGGGGGCGTGATCGGCCGGGGGCGGGGTGCCGAAATCGAACCAGAAATCGAAGACATCACCCAGCAGGTACAATTGGTCGCCGCGGCGTAGTTGATCGATAAACGCCACCAGATCCTGTCTCTTGTGCGACTCGATCGATTGCTCGTCGCCGCCGAGGTGAGCATCGGAGAGGAAGTAGATGACCGACATCGGACCGCAACTTAGCAACCGCGTGGACGCGCCGTGAGCCAGCCGCTCGATCGGACCGACAGCGATCGTGAGTTCGGACCGCGGCGCGGCCTGTGGCAGCGAATCAAAGACGTCGCGCTGATGGATGTCGCGGTGCTCGTCAAGGGTGTCGACGACGCCGCGCTCGAGCAGTTCGAGGAGCGGCTGCTGGGCGCCGACTTCGGAGTTTCGGCGACGCTCTATCTGGTGGATGAGCTCAACGCCGAGTCAAAAAGGGGCAAGCTGAGGAGCGCGAGAGATTTTCAGGCTTTTCTCGCGACTCGCGTCGAGCAACTGCTGACTACCGAGCGTGACCGCTGTCTCGCGATCGCTGCCAGCCCACCCACCGTGGTGTTGCTGGTTGGCGTCAACGGGGTCGGCAAGACGACTACCGCGGCCCGGTTGGCACGAAGGCTTCAGGCGGCCGGCGATAGCGTGCTGTTGGCCGCCGCCGACACGTTCCGGGCTGGCGCTATCGAGCAAGTGGAAGCGTGGGGCACGAAGCTCGATGTGCCGGTCGTCTCGGGTGCGGCCGGTGGTGACCCAGCGGCGGTCGTGTTTGACGCGATCGAAGCGGCGTCGAGTCGCAAGCTGTCGCACGTCATAGCCGATACCGCTGGCCGGCTCCACACCCAGGGAGACTTGATGGCCGAACTCGAAAAGATCGTCAGGGTGGCGGCATCCCGTATCGACGACGCGCCACACGAGGTGCTGTTGTGTCTCGACGCCACGACCGGTCAGAACGCGGTCGCTCAGGCCAGGGTGTTTGGAAGCCGGCTGCCGATCACCGGGCTGGTTGTGTGCAAGCTGGATGGCACTGCACGCGGGGGGGTGGTGGTGGCGGTCCAGCGCGATCTTGGGGTGCCGATCAAGTTTGTCGGTCTCGGCGAGGGGCCTGACGATCTCATCCCGTTCGACCCACATCGCTTCGCCGAAGGACTGGTCCGCTGAACGACGAACTGGGCCTCGATACGGCGGTTCGGTTTCTGCCGGGTGTTGGGCCGCGGCGAGCGGAAGACCTCGCACGGCTCGAGATCACCAACATCGGCCAGCTTCTGCAACATTATCCACGCGACTACTTCGATGCTCGGGAAGTAGTTCCGTTGTCACGGCTCTCGGTGGGGGAGACGGTCAGCGTCGAGGGGCACGTGCAAGCGATCGGCAAGCGGCGCCTCAAGGGCCGCCGGACACTCGTCACCGCGTTGCTCGACGATGGCACAGCCGCGGTCGAAGTCGTGTGGTTCAACCAGCCATGGGTTGCCGACCGGATCCAGCGCGGCGACGAACTCCGGATCATCGGTTCGGTGAACCGATTTGGCAAACGGGTCAACATCGCACCGAGCGAGTTCGAACGACTCGATGCCAGCGAGGGGCCCAGCGCTCCCATTCTGCCGATCTATCCACTGACTCAAGGCGTATCCCAACGCATGTTGCGGCGCTGGACCAGAACCGCGCTCGATCATTTGGGCGAGATCGACGACCCTTTGCCGAACGGGCTGCTCGGTCAGCACGACTTGCCACCGCTCGGCGAGGCGTTGGCCAATCTCCATTACTCCGAAACGCCTGCCGACCGAGACCAAGCTCGGCGTCGTTTTATCTGGGAGGAGTTCTTCTGGTGGGAGCTTCGGCTCGCGCTCAAGGCTGTGTTGCGACGCCGACCCGACACCGGCATCGCGATGGGGGATGAAGGCGAGCTCGTCCCGCTCCTCGGCAAGAGTCTCCCCTTTGAGCTCACCCTGGCTCAGCGCCGAGTGTTGTCGGACATCTTCCGCGACATGCGCTCGGCGCGCCCCATGAACCGTTTGTTACAGGGCGACGTTGGGTCGGGCAAGACGATCGTGGCGCTGCTGGCGCTCCTACGAGCGGTTGAGAACGGGTACCAAGGGGCGCTCATGGCGCCGACCGAGATTCTGGCCGAACAGCACGCCAGGAAGTTGGGTGCACTGCTCGAACCGTTGCCGGTGCAAACGGCGCTGCTGACCGGTGCCGTGACCGGCCGCGAGCGTGAAACGGTGCTGACCGGATTGGCGACCGGTGAGCTGGATGTCGCGATCGGTACCCACGCCCTCATCCAGGAGGGCGTGGAGTTCGACCGGCTCGGTTTGGCGATCGTCGACGAGCAACACCGATTCGGCGTGGCGCAGCGCCTCGCGTTGACCCACAAGGGTGGCCATCCCGATGTGCTCGTCATGACCGCCACGCCGATCCCGCGCTCGCTCGCGCTCACGTTCTACGGCGATCTCGACGTTTCGAGGCTGGACGAGATGCCGCCCGGCCGACAGCCGGTTACGACGCGGCTGGTACCGGAAAACCGTCGCGCTGAGATGTACGAGTTCGTCGATCGCTGTCTCGAGGTCGGGCAGCAAGGGTACGTCGTCTATCCGCTGGTCGAAGAGTCGGAGGCGATGGACTTGAAGGACGCCACCAGCGGCTACGAGAGCCTGGCCAGCCGGTTCGCGGGTAGCAACGTGGCCCTCATTCACGGTCGCTTGAGCGGCGACGACAAAGAACGTGTGATGCGTGAGTTTGGCGACGGTCACATCGATCTCCTGGTGGCTACGACCGTCATCGAGGTCGGGGTCGACGTCGCCAACGCGACGTTCCTCATCGTCGAGCACGCCGAGCGCTTTGGTCTCTCGCAGCTCCACCAGCTTCGCGGTCGCGTCGGGCGCGGCGATCAACGGTCGTGTTGCTTCCTGTTGCTGTCCCCGGGGGCGGGTCAAACGGCTCGCGAGCGGGTGCGGGTACTGACCAGCCAGAACGATGGCTTCGTGATCGCCGAGGAAGACCTGCGATTGCGTGGCCAAGGCGATGTCTTTGGGACCCGTCAACATGGCGTGCCGGAGTTTGCCATCGCTGACATCGATCGCGACGTGGAGCTTCTAGCTGTCGCCCGTGATGCCGCATTCGATGTCGTCGACTCCGATCCTGAGCTCGCGCGCCCAGAGCATGAGGGTCTACAGCAGCGGTTGACCGAGCTCGAGACCCGGGATCGAGAACTCGCGCGTCAGGGCTGAAAGTGACCCTCTTCGCTTGACCGATTTGCAATCCGTCGGCTAGGTTTGCTTATGTGAACTACGCCGTAATCCTCGCCGGCGGAGTGGGGGAGCGATTCTGGCCGGCGTCGACGCCCGAAATGCCCAAACAGCTCCTTGCGCTCATCTCCGACAAGTCGATGCTGCTGGAAACGGCCGAACGACTGAATGGTGTGGTCGCGGCCGACCGCCAGTACGTCT
>JBDHED010000079.1:0-15142 GCA_039591175.1 Gemmatimonadota bacterium
CGCCAACGGGGGGTGCTCGTGGCCGACCGACTTGGCTCGGCGGTCGCGTTCGCGCTCTTCAACCTGCAGGAGCGCGCCGTGATGTTCATCGCGCCCGGCATCGAGGTCTACGGCGGGATGATCGTGGGAGAGCACGTTCGGCCGGGTGACCTCGAGGTCAACGTGTCGAAGGGCAAGAAGCTCACCAACATGCGGGCCGCCGCGTCCGACGAGAACGTGAAGCTGGAGACTCCGCGCGAGCTAACACTTGAGCTCGCGCTCGAGTTCATCAACGACGATGAGCTAATCGAGGTCACCCCCGACGCTATTCGGCTCAGAAAACGACTGCTCGACCCCAGCACACGCAAGAAAGCGATGCGCTTGGCCGCAGCCGAAGCGCGGGAGAACTAGCCCGGCGCTAACCGACCTCGGCGCCGTCGAACACGTCGCGCGCTTTATCTCGCAGGTTCTCCTTGGCTCGCTCGACGTCGCGCAAAGCGTCCTTTAGCTGCGCCAACTCATCCTCGCGCACCTTGAGTCCCTCGCGGATAAACAAAGCGGCGGCCTCGGAGCGGCTCTTGACGACCTCGGTCTCGACCCAGGCGTCGAGCTCCTCGCTCGTCTCTTCATCGACGCGCACCATGACGACCTTGTCGCGGATCGCGTCGCCCAACTCGCTAAGGCTCTCGCGCATCCCCGAGCCAAGGCAGACGACCTTGATCTTCTTGGGATCGAGCTTATCGCCGCACAGCTGATCGAGATCGACCCCCAGGCTGTTGAGTTCTTTTTGAATCGTATCCCAGAGATTGGCGGTGGACTTGGCCATCGTTACCCTCCCGACAGGAATAAGCTTACGGTGATGTTGTAATGATATTACAAGATACGACGGGGCTCTGTCAAGGGTCAAATCCGTCGGGCGCAGGACATCAGACGTCCTATACTCTGCGGCCAATGAAGTCGTCCTGGTTTCAACGATATCTGCTTCCGGGCCTGGTTTTCCAATCGATCATCGTCGCTGGCGGCTATGGCACCGGTCGCGAGATCGTCGAGTTCTTCCTCCATTTCGGGCCGGTGGGCGGTCTCCTGGGGCTGCTGCTTCCGGCCACGATCGTCACCAGTCTGGCTTGCGCGATTGCGTTCGAGCTGGCACGACAAACGCAAAGCTACGATTACCGTGCTTTTCTGAAGCAGTTGCTGGGCCCGATGTGGTTCGTCTACGAGATCGGCTACCTCGTCTCAATTTTGTTAATCGTCGCCGTGATCGGATCGGCGGCCGGCCACTTTCTCTCGGAGACATTCGGGCTTCCGCCCGTCGTCGGCGGAGTTGGGCTACTGGTGACGATAGGCTTTCTCGTCTTTCGTGGGACGCGGGTGATCGAAGGCGCGATGTCGGCCTGGTCGTTTGTTCTTTATGCCGTGTTTATCGCGATGTTCGTCTGGAGCCTGGTAAGCTTCGGGCCGGTTATCCGGTCGCACCTCGCTTCAGGTGAGGTACACAGCGGATGGTTGTTATCGGGCATGCGGTACTCAGCACTGGTCCTAGCCCTAGTACCGGCGATGCTGTTCGCGACCGCCCACATCGAGACGCGGAGAGAAGCGATCACCGCCGGTCTTCTCGCAGGACCGATCGGCACGATACCGGCCATCTTGTTTTTGCTGGCGATGGTAGGTCAGTATCCCGCGATCCTCGAGCGACCGATCCCGGCCAACTTTGTCCTCGAAGGGCTCGGCTCGCGACCGTTTCAGATCCTGTATCAGGTAATGCTGTTTGGCACGTTGATCGAGACCGGTACCGGACTCATCCACGCCTTCAACGAGCGGGTCGCCACGGTGTACCGAACGCATGGAGCCGAAATGCCCCGCCGGCTGAGACCCCTGATCGCAGTGGTTGTGCTGACCGCCGGCTGGCTGCTGTCCCGATTCGGGATCATCGCGTTGATCGCTCGGGGGTACGGCTTCATGGCGTGGTTCTTCATCGTGGTACTGGTGATCCCGCTGCTGACGCTGGGAACCTGGAAGATTCGCCGGCCCGAAGACGGCTTGCTCGCTCGATAAGCCTGCCATACCTTGGCCATCAACATGCCGCTCGACCTTCATGACCCCAGTCGCGGCGTCTTCGAGAACATTCTCGAAGGGCTGGGGAACACTCCACTCGTAAAGCTCAATCGAATCACCCAAGGCATTCGGACCCCGATCTACGGGAAGGCCGAATACCTGAGCCCCGGAGGCTCGGTCAAAGACCGAATCGGCGTGGCGATCATCGAGGCGGCCGAGAAGAGCGGCGACTTGAAACCGGGCGGAACGGTGGTCGAAGCGACCGCCGGGAACACTGGTGTGGCGCTCGCCATGGCAGCTACGATCAAAGGGTACAAGACGGTATTCGCGCTACCGGACAAGATGAGCGGCGAGAAGATCCGGTTGTTGCGCGCATTTGGTGCCCGCATCGTGATAACGCCTACCGCGGTGCCGCCCGACCATCCCGACTACTACGTCAACACGGCCAAGAAGATCGCTGAAGAGACGCCCAACGCCGTGTTCGCCAATCAGTTCTACAACCGCGCCAACACCGAGGCACACTACGCGACGACTGGCCCCGAGATCTGGGAGCAGACGCAGGGTCAGATCGCGGCGCTGGTGGCAGGTGCGGCCACCGGCGGAACGGTTAGCGGTGCCGGGCGGTTCCTGAAGGAGAAGAACCCGGATGTCCGGATCGTTGTCGCCGATCCGGTGGGCTCGATCTTGAAGGAGTACCTGGAGACGAGGGTCGTTGGCGAAGGCAAGATGTACATGGTCGAGGGCATCGGGATGGACAAGGTCCCCGGCGCGCTCGACATCGAGTACGTCGACGAGGTGCGCAACGTGAGCGACAAGCAGACGTTCCAGATGGCCCGGCGGCTGACTCGCGACGAAGGGTTGTTCGTCGGCGGCTCCACTGGCGCGATAGTGACCGTGGCGCTCGATATCGCCCGTGAGCTCGATGATCCCGATCACTGCGTGGTTGCGTTGTTGTGCGACCTCGGCGAGCGGTATCTATCGAAGTTCCACTCGAATGAGTGGATGCAAGAGAACCGGATGTTTGACGACGAGCGGGTCGAGGCCGGCTACCTGCTCGAGCGGAAATTTCGTGAGGATGTGCCGACGCTGATCAAGATCGATTGTACGGGCACCGTGCGGGACGCGCTCAAACTGATGGAGGAATACAACGTGAGTCAGATCCCGGTGATCGAGGACGGCGAGCAAAAGGGGACCCTGTCCGAGGGCACGTTGTTAAACCGAGTGTTGTCCGAGCCGGAAGCGTTGGACAAACCGCTAACCGGCTATTTGGAGGCGCCGTTCCCGACGGTCGAGGAAGATGCCAACATGAAGTCAGTGATCGAACACCTCACGACAGGACAGCCCGCGCTCTTGGTGCGGCGCGCCGGCGAGTTCGTCGGCATCCTCACCAAGTTCGATGTACTTCACTATTTGACCAACGGAGGCCAACAATGAAAGCGACAGTCGGCCTCGCCGTACTTGGACTGTGCCTAACAGCTGCGTGCGGCGATGAAAGCAGTCCGGCGACGGCAGGCACACCAGCGCTCGACTTTTCACTGAGCGTGCCGCAACAAGTCGATTCCAAAGCCCAGGTCGAGATAAGGGTCTCGATCTTACAGGCACGCAATGTCCAGTACCCGCTTAGGGTAGAGATCGAGAAAGCAAACGTCGGCGAGGCATTTATTCGTGAAGGTCTGTTCTTCCTTGACGAGACAGACCGAACGGTGGTTGTCACGCGGGCGCTTCGGAAGGATCCTCAGATCCGGGCGACGGTGAGTGAAGCCAGCCCGTTGGCGCTGACGGTGTCTAAGACGGTTGCGATCGACGTGCTCGACTTTCCTTGAGTCGCGATCGGTCGCGCCTTCTTACTGAGAGGATCAACCCCCGAACCGCCGACATCGATACCCTCGATGTTCCGGCGATTCTCGACCTAATCCATGCTGAGGACCATCGCGCCCTAGAGGCGGTCGGCGAGGTGCTGGGTCCAGTAGCTCGCGCGGTCGACTTGGTGGTGACGGCGTTCCGGAGCGGTGGTCGGCTGGTCTACATAGGTGCTGGCACCAGCGGTCGTTTGGGGACGCTCGACGCGGCCGAGTGTCCGCCGACTTTCGGCTCCGATCCCGAGCGCGTGCAGGCGATCATGGCCGGTGGCGAAGCGGCGTTGGTGAGGTCGATCGAGGGGGCGGAGGACTCCGAAGACGACGGCGCGGATGCGATCGCGGCCCGCTCGGTCGGCGCTGATGACGCCGTGGTCGGGATCGCGGCTGGTTCAACGACGCCGTTCGTGATCGGCGGACTCCAGGAATCGATGAATCGCGGGGCCAAGACGATCTTTGTCACATCGATCCCACTCGATGAGATCCCGCTCGCCGATCAGGTCGATGTCGTGATCGCGCCGCTGACCGGAGCCGAGGTGATCGCTGGCTCGACTCGCATGAAGGCCGGCACCGCGACCAAGCTGGTGCTCAACATGATCACCACAGCGGCGATGGTGCGGCTTGGCAAGACCTACGGGAACTTGATGGTCGATCTGCGGGTGACATCGGCCAAGCTCGAGGATCGCGGACGCAGGATTCTGCGGCAGCTCCTCGGTGTGTCGTACGAGGACGCAGGGGAATTGTTGGCATCGGCCGGCGGGCGGGTAAAAACGGCGCTCGTCATGCACCGAAGAGAGGTCGACCGCACAACCGCCGAACGGATGCTCGATCAGACAGACGGGTTTTTGCGAAGCGTGTGGGACTAGTATTGCGCGTCGACCGGCGGTTGTCGCTTTAAGAACTCGACGATCGCCTCGGGATCGTCCTCGAGCACGATCAACCCTCCCATCGTCTTCCCCTCGCCCAACCGTTCCAGGATCTGGGCGACCGGCAACTCTTTGGTCCAGTACTCGATACCGAACAACACCATCGGGCTGATCACCTTGCAGGTGCCGTAGTAGTTCTGGGTCGCATCCTGAAAGATCTCTTGAACCGTGCCGGCTTTCCCTGGCGCGAACACAATGCCACGGGTGGCGATCCCGACCAGTCCGTCTTCGCGGATCGAGTTGGCAAAGTATTTGGCGATGTGGGTCGAAAAAACGTTCGTGGGCTCGTGGCCGTAGAACCACGTCGGCACGGCGAGACTGGGAGCGCCAGCCGAATCGTTTGGCGATTCGGTTCCGGCGATCCGGTCGAGCACCTTGTAGCCATGGGCGATGTAGTCACCCGGATCTTCGTCAAAGGACGGCGACGGCGAGAGCACATCGATCGCTACGTCGAGCGCGTGATCGTTGTACGGGGCCAACCAGGCACCCAGGTTGGCGGCTTCCATCGCGCCAGGACCGCCTCCGGTGGCGACCAGCATGTTGCTCCGGGTGAGTTCGCGCGCCAACCACGCGATGTCCCAGTACGCCTGCTCGCCACGTACCATCCGATGACCGCCCATGATTCCAACCACGTGTTCGTGTTCGAGTAGGAACTCGTACAGCGCGTCGTCGATGGCGTGGTCGTGAATCCGTTGGGCCAGGGCTTCGAGGATCGGCGTCGGCTCGTCATCGCTGCTGCGATATTTCTGAAAACGGGTGTAGATCTGGCCGTCGACTGTGTCGGCGAAGCTCGCGGGTCGCTTGGGATCAAACCCCGCCATGAGCTCGCGCACCATGTAGAGGCTGTGGCGGTAGGGCTGGAACGGCAGATCGAGGTGCTCGCTGAGTCGCGGAAAAACTAGTCCGCACGTTTCGACGATGTGCTCGAGCGCCGGACCCTCGAGCTGACATCCGAGAAAGACCGCCCCGTTGGCGGTCGTTGTCAGCAGAAACTCGGTCTCACCGGTTAGGTCCAGGTTCTGGCAAACGACGCAGTTGAGCGAGCGCTCTCGCTCCCACTGTTCCTTTAGCTCTGCCGGGTTATGGATCTCGATATACATCTGCTGGCCTAAGCACGAAGACTAACGATGAAGGGTGGAGGCGACGTGGAGCGCCGGCCGAAACCGGCGCTTCTCAACGTCAACATGATGTCGAACTACCGGTTGTCGCCGACTGCGAAGGTGATCTTCGCGTTCACCCGATATTGCGTGATCTTGTTGTTCTCGACGACGCCCTGGAACTCCTCGATGTAGATCGACTTGATCCCCTGTACTGTCTCGGAAGCTTCGGCAACGGCTGTCTGCGCCGCTTCCTTCCATCCCTTGTCCGATTGCGACAGGACCTCGATGACCTTATGGACCGCCATGAGATGTCTCCTTGGCTGAGATTCACGAGTTTCAAATGTGCGGCAATGCGTACGCGGATGATGGTATCGGTCGGTGCGTCGGGCGGCAATGGTAGGATGTGAAAAAGCCCCCTCCCGGAGGAGGGGGCTTTTCGAGCATCACCACCGTGGGGCCGCGGTTAATCACGACGATGACGCCGTGTAACCGTACCCGGGTGGTTTGGTAGAGTTCCCGGTCTAGGTGCCACCCCCGTCACCGTCACCGTCACCGTCGACAGGGCACTCACCTTCGGTGTCGCCGTGCGCCAAATGCGCGTCCAACGCGTCAACCGAGACTTCTTTCGTCCGGGCGTTGTCAGGGTTCCCCGGCGGTATGTGGCAGATGATTACTTTCTCGGCGCTACCGTCTCCGTCGCCATCACCGTCTCCATCGCCGTCTCCATCGGTCTCGCCGTCGACCATGTCGCCTTCGCACGGTCCCTCTTCGTCACCATGATTCAAGTGAGCCTGCAGCGCGGAAGGCCCGACGACGATCGTGTGGGCGTTGTCGGGATTCCCTGGTGGGGCGTGGCAAACGACTACCTTGTCGGCGGCACCGAGGGTCTCGGCGTCCGTTATCCCACTCGAGGGCTGGCCGGCTTCGCGTCCGGTTATGCGGATCGTGAAGTTGTCGTCCGCCTCCCCATCACCATCCTGATCGTGGAAGATCTTCAGGTTGATCTTGAGCTTGCCGCTCGGGTTGACGTCGACCTTGCCGCGGACGAACAACATCTCGCCTTCGGCGACCTCGAGGACGAACGACAACTCGCTCCCGTCATCGAGAACGGCGGTACCCTCGCCGTCGGTGATCTCGACCGAAACGTTCTCGAGCGTGGCCGTACCGACGAAGAAGTCGTCGTCACCGTCGGCTAGAGCTAGGCCAGCGCCAAGCGCCGCTGCGCTAGCTGTGAGTTGACCTGAGATGCCGCTTGATCCCGTTGGCACCTGGGGGCCGCTCGGTCCGTTGTCAGAACAAGCGGCGACTGAGAAGGCGACCAGGGGAAGAAGCATCGCCCGATGTACCCACGTTTCCATCCTACCCTCCCTGGATAGACGATTCGCTTGTCAGCATCGGGCCTGATTGGATTGCAAAGACGGTGCCGACCGGGGGGATAGTTATTATACCCGAACAACGTAGGTGTTGGCTACGGATGTCTCACCGCCCGGATGGTGTACGGTGACGAGATCACGGCGGTAGTGCTCGCCCTCGAACGCATCGAGGCGGTCCCAGTGGTCTGGCAAATGAGTAGATACGAACAGCTTCGCCGGCACCTCGTTGCCGTTGGGATCCCAGCGCAGCGCGGGGTACCCGAGACCCGACCCCTATCCCGAATCGATCAACCCCCCGTGCACGATAACGTCGAACCACTCACCGCCGAGATCGGACAGCATGTGGTGATTCGCCTCACCAGGTGCCAAGCTGCCGTAGACGGCGAGTCGTCTCGAGACGCCAAAGATCGTTTCGATCGCGTGATCGAGAACTTCGGCCTCGGCGCGGATCGCGGCCGAGTCGAGTGGTGAGCGCACAAGATCGTTACGCCGAGCGAGAAGGAACTCCAGCTCGCGAACCGAATCCGAGCGCAAGACGCGATCGATTGCCACACCCGAAAGATCGCGTCTGTCCTGCCGGTGCGCCGGCCCCTACCTTGTCCAAATGCACGCTGTTTTGGGTTTGGCACCGAGCGAACCGCTTATCGTCATCGGTCTGATGTCGGGAACATCGGCGGACGGCGTTGACGCGGCCTGTGTCCGGCTCAGCCATCCACCCGGCCAGGCGTTCAAGTGGAAGTTGTTGGGTTCGGCGGTCGCGTCGTACCCAGGCTCCCTAGCCGATGCGCTGCGCGCGCCGGAGACGTTGACGCTGCCGGATGTCGCTCGCCTCAACATCGAGGTGGGAATCGCGTTCGCCGAAGCGGCGGCGGCCGCCGCGGCGCAGGCTCGCTTGTCACTCGGTGAAGTCGGGCTGATCGGTAGCCACGGCCAGACGGTATGGCACGATCCGGATGGCGCAGTCGGCGGTGTGCCTGCCACGCTCCAGATAGGGGAGCCAGCGGAGATCGCCGAGCGCACCGGTTGCGCCGTGTGGTCGGACTTTCGAACCGCAGATGTCGCTGCGGGCGGTCAAGGCGCGCCGCTGGTGCCGTACGTCGATTGGCTCTTGTTCGCGGATCTCGATCGCTCGACGGTGTGTTTGAACCTCGGCGGAATCGCGAACCTGACGGTGCTTCCGCCCGGTGCCGAGCGCGGGGACGTGATCGCGTTCGATACAGGGCCCGGCAACATGGTGCTAGATGAGCTCGCGCGCCGGCTGCTCGATTCTGATCGCGACGATGACGGCACCGCGGCGAGCCGCGGCGCGGTCGACGTGAGCCGACTCCGGGCCGCGTTGAGCGACCCCTACTTCTCGCGACCGGCTCCCAAGTCGACCGGACGAGAAGCGTTTGGCGCACCGTTCGTCGAGCGTCACTTCGCGCCACTGGAGAACCTCTCAGCGGACGAGATCAACGACCGCATGGCGACCGCTGTGGCGCTGACGGTTGAGAGCGTGGGGGCAGCGCTCGACGGCTCGGCCGGTACGGCGCCGGTGCCTGAAGATGCCACGGTTCTCGTCTCCGGTGGCGGCCGCAAGAACGGCGCGCTCATGGGGAGGCTGGCGGAGCGCTGCCGGCCGCGTGCGGTGGTCGCGATCGAAGAGCGCGGCATGGACGGCGACCTCAAGGAAGCGATCGCGTTCGCGATCCTGGCCTACGAGAGCGCCCTCGGGCGAGCGGTCAATCTCCCATCGGTGACCGGCGCCAAACACGCGGTGCGCTGCGGCAAGCTGACGCTTCCCCCGACGACAGACGCGTGAACGTGCTCTCTCTGCCGACCCCGACTGAGTTGTCGGCGGAGGCGCTCGTCGGTCAGCTGATCTGCGTCTCGCTGCGGGACTACGACGGTGATCGAGAACGACGCGATCGTTTCTTAGCCGATCTCGAGATGTGCGGCTGGGGTGCGGTGATCGTCTTTGGTGGAGAACTCGAAGCGGTCACCGAACTGCTGAACGAAGCCCAGCGAAGGTCTCCAGTGCCGTTGCTCCTGACCGGTGATTTCGAGCGCGGGTTTGGCCAGCAATTTCCCTGTGACGGCACCGTCTTCCCACCGCTGATGGCGCTCGGTGCCGCCGCCGATGTCGGGTTGGCGGAAGCCGTCGGCGCGGCGATCGGCGCCGAACTTCGCGCGCACGGATTTCACGTCGACTTCGCGCCAGTGGCCGATCTGGCGATCGAGCCCAGGAACCCGATCGTGGCCACGCGCGCGGCCGGTGATGACCCGGGACGAGTCGCACCGATCGTAGCCGCGACGGTGGAAGGACTTCAGTCGGCGGGTGTGGCGGCGGCCGTCAAACACTTCCCAGGCCATGGCCGGACGACGACCGACAGCCATCATGCGCTTCCCGTCGTTCACGCAACGCGCGACGAGCTCGAGGTCACCGATTGGGTGGTGTTTCGGACCGGACTGCGAGCCGGGGCGCGGATCGTGATGACGACGCACGTTGCGTTTCCGGCGCTGGAGCCGGACGGTCAAACGCGACCGGCGACGTTCTCGACAGCAGTCAACGAGATCCTGAAGCGCGAGTGGGGTTTCGATGGCGTAATCTGCTCGGACGCGCTCATGATGGGGGCGGTAGCGGGGGATGCGCCGGAGCAGGCCGCGCAAAGGGCGCTCGAGGCGGGCGTCGATTGGCTTCTCTATCCACCCGACCCGGCCGGAGTTCACCGCGGGCTCGTTTCGGCGATCGAAGACGGTCGGCTCGACCGAGCGCGCTGCGAACGAGCCGCCGCCCGTTTGCTGCGTCTCAAGTTATGGGTTTTGCGTCGCCAGTCCGCCGGTCGAGCTTCCGATCCGGCCGTTCTGGCGGGTCGCACGGCTGGGGCTGCGCTCACCGCCCTTCCCACTGACCCGCCTTCGGATCACGACTGGCCTGACGGTGCTCAGTGGATCGTCGTTCTCGATGGCGAGATCGAACCCGAAGACGTGCGTTTCGCGGAGTGGCTGGCACCCGAGGCGGGCGATCGGATGGTCGTCATCGACACGACCCAAGGCGAGGAACAGACTCGCGAAAGGATCGCCCTTGCGCGGGCCTGCAGCGCAAATAGCCTCGTCGTGTGCGCGGTCTTGAGCCCCATTCGGGCCTCCAAGGGACGTCACGGACTATCCGACCTCGGCTGCGATGCGGTCAACGCCGTCACCGGACCGGGTCGCGACACGGTCTTGTTGATTTTCTCGAACCCACATATCGTAGCCCAGGTTCGGGCCCCATCCCGAGTCGTATGGGCGTACGGCGAAGATCCATCGAGCCAGCGGGCTGCGCTGGAGTTCCTCCGCGGAACGCGGCCAGCGCCAGGCTGCCTGCCCGTACAGATGCCGAAGTAAACGTGAACATCTGGCCAGAGTTTTGCGTATCAACGGGTAGCTGCATGCACACACCGACAACCCTCTATCTCCTCCGGGCAATGCGCATCGCGATCGTTGCGATCTCCACGATTGGGGTGCTCTCTAGCCCGGCTCCAGCGCTCGGCCAGCACGGCAGCGCTCCCTCGGCTAGGCACGAAAACGTCTTCCCGAGTCCACACGGGTTGCGTCCAACGATCGAGTTTTGGAAAAACGTCTTCGCCGTGTGGAGCGAAAACGAGATCGCGGCTCACGATCGAGACGATCTGAGCATCGTCTACCGGGTCGTGCCGCAACAAAAGTCGGACGAGACCGCGGTCCGAAAGGCCAACGAGAAAGAGCAGAATGCGATCAAGGCGCACATTCGTGATATCCTGCTCGACCTAGCCGAAAGAAACCCCGATCCCCGCACGCTCGCCGGGGAGTATCGCGACGTCTACAACGCGTTCGGATCCGGTGCTGGTCCCGAGCGGTGGCGTAAGGCGGCCGATCGGATCCGCATCCAGCGCGGCCTGAAGGAACCGTTCCGGGAGGGACTTCTGCGCTCGGGCCAGTACTACGACCACATCGTCGCCGTCCTTGAAGAGGAGGATGTCCCGCTCGAGATCGCGTGGCTGCCGATGATCGAAACGACGTTCAACATGGAAGCGAGATCGTCGGTCGGGGCCGGTGGCATCTGGCAATTCATGCCGTCGACCGGGCGGCTGTACATGAAGGTCGGCAGGTCGGTCGACCAGCGCTTTGACCCGATCATCGCGGCTCGCGGAGCGGCGCGGTTGCTCAAGCACAACTACGAAGCGCTGGGGAGCTGGCCGCTGGCGCTCACCGCTTACAACCACGGTCTCGCGGGAATGAAACGCGCCGTACGCGACGTGGGTAGCGACGATTACATGACGATCCGGATTCATTACGATGGTCCGCGCTTCAGGTTCGCATCCAAGAACTTCTACCCGGAGTTCTTGGCCGCGCTCGAGGTCGTCGACAATGTCGAGCAGTACTTCGGTCTGCTCGATCCGTCCGAACCGTTGGAGTTCGAAACGATCGAGGTAGTGACCTCGATGAAGCTCGCCGAGATAGCTAGCGCGATCGGCGTGGACGACAGACTCTTGTGGCAATTCAACCCATCGCTCACCAACGCGGTCGCCCGAGGTAGGCGCAATGTGCCGGCCGGCTTCGAGCTACGCATTCCTCCGGAGCTGATCGAGGAAGCACCGGCCCAGCTTGCGTCAGCGGTGGCGGGCCGCAGTGGGCAACGCGTCCGCACCGTGGAAGGAAACGGGACGCGCTACTACACCGTCCAACCGGGCGACACGTTGAGCCTGATCGCCGTGCGGCATGGAACCACGGTGAGCGTGCTCATCGTCCTCAACGACCTCGAAGACAGCAACCACATCGAAATCGGGCAACGGCTCAAGATCTCAGGCTAGCGGGTGGGCATAGCCAGCTTCTTCGCCCAGCTCCACTGGATAGACTGGGCGGTCTTGGCGCTGTACTTCGCGTTTACGCTGGCGGTCGGCTTGTACTTCGTACGACGCGCCAGCTCCTCGACACAAGAGTTCTTCGTCTCCGGACGCAACCTACCGTGGTGGTTGGCCGGTACGTCGATGGTCGCGACGTCGTTCTCGGTCGATACGCCGCTGGTCGTCACCGGCTGGGTGCGAACGCAGGGCATTCAACGCAACTGGATCTGGTGGTGTCTGGCGATCGGCGGCATGCTGGCGGCGTTCGTGTTCGCGCAGCTCTGGCGGCGCTCGGAGGTCATGACCGACGTCGAGTTGACGGAGCTCAGGTACTCGGGCCGGCCGGCGGCCGCGTTGCGCGGCATCCGCGCCGTGTACATGACGCTGTACGCGAACTGTCTCACTATGGCCTGGGTGACATTGGCGATGGTCAAGGTGTTCGGCGCGGTGTTCGACATCGGGCCGTTGCCGGCGACGCTGTTCGCCGCCGGTCTGACGCTGGCCTACGCGATGTTGGCCGGTTTGTGGGGTGTAGTCGTGACCGATCTGGTGCAGTTCGTCCTGGCTACGGTCGGGGCTGTGTTGCTGGCGGTGTTCGTCGTCGACGCGGTAGGCGGGTTGGACGCGATGGTCGGGCAGCTCTACGTCGCCGGCCACGGCGACGCGCTGGCGTTTCTCCCGCCGCTCGATGCGGCGCAGACCGACAGCGTGTGGGACGGGCCGCTGGGGTGGTCGGGGACAGCGTTGGCGACGTTTCTGGTGCTGGTCACGATCCAGTGGTGGGCGAACAAGAACGCCGACGGCGGGGCGGTCGTCATCCAACGGATGGCGGCGTCCAAGGACGAGCGCGAAGCGGTGTTGGCGACGCTCTGGTTCCAGATCGCGAATTACGCGCTCAGGCCGTGGCCTTGGATCATCGTCGCGCTGGCGTCGCTGCTGCTCTACCCGGACATCGCCGATCCCGAGATGGCGTACCCCCGGGCGATGGTCGATTTCCTGCCGGTTGGACTGCTCGGACTCATGCTGGCCTCGCTGGTGGCGGCGTTCATGTCGACGCTGACGTCGTTCATCAATCTGTCGGCGGCGTATCTGGTCAACGATCTCTACCGGCCGTTCCTGGTGCGGGATCGCTCAGAGCGTCACTACGTGACCGCTGGCCGGTTGGCCTCGGTGGTGGCGTTGGCGATCGGCATCACGATCAGCTTCTTTGCTGACTCGATTTCGCAGCTGTTTCTGTTGTTGTTAACGCTGGGCGCTGGGATCGGGCTGGTGTACATCGCGCGCTGGTTCTGGTGGCGGGTCAACGCGTGGAGTGAGATCGCCGCCATGATCGCATCAGCTGGGATCGGGTTCGCGCTCGGCATGAGCCCCAAGTGGGGCGGCCCGACGTTCCCGTTTGCAGCCAAGGTTACGCTCAACCTGATCGGCTCGACGATCGTGTGGGTCAGCGTGACGTTTTTGACGCCGCCGGTAGCGATGGAGAAGCTGGTCGACTTCTACCGTCGCGTCAGGCCGCCGGGCTGGTGGGGTCCAGTTCGTGCTGTTGCAGGCGATGTCGCACCGTCCACCGGTGGGCTCCGACACGGGGTCAAGATGTGGGCGCTCAGCGTGGTATTCGTCTACGCCGCGCTGTTCGGTTCCGGCAAGCTGTTGCTGCTCGAGTGGGAGTGGGGTCTCGCCTTCGCGGCGATCGCCATCGTCACCGGCTGGATCTTATTCCGGCAGCTCGCCCGCGCACGGTTGGCGGCGCTGTTCTCTTAAACCCAGCGGCTCCTCAGCTGCTGGTGAGCTCCAGAAACCGCTTGGCAAACGCCGGACCGGCCGCTTCATCCTCATGCTTGAAGAAGACGAACGCGTCCGACCACGAGTGGGCCCGCACGCGGTCTGCCCACGCGGCCAGATCCTCGTCGCTGTAATCGGTGCGCCGGAGCCGTAGGTAACCCCAGTCCGCGGTCGCGATGTCCGGCGCATCGGCTTTGCCACCCGCCTCGGCGATGCAGAGGGCAGCGCCGGCAGCCTTGAGCTTCTCAAACACCTCGTCCTCGTACCACGACGGGTGGCGAAACTCGAAAGCGGCCCGAATCCCTTTGGGAAGTTGAGCCAGGAACCCCTCCAACCGGTCGACGCCTTTTTTGAGATACGGTGGCAGCTGAAACAGGATCACGCCGAGCCGATCTCCGATCGTGGAGACGGTGCGCGTCAAATACTGGGTCTCGTCTTCGGCGCCCTTTAGGCACTTCTTGTGGGTGATGCGGCGCGACGCTTTGATCGCGAACCGGAAGTCCGGTGGCACCTTCTCCGCCCAAGCTGAGAGCAGCTTCTCGGTAGGCATGCGGTAGAACGTGTTATTGATCTCGACCGCCGGGAGCTCGCCGGCGTAGTAGCCGAGCATCTCATCGTTGTCGAGATCCTCGGGGTAGAAGTTGCCCTTCCACTCCTTGTAGCTGTAGCCACTGGTTCCTGCCCAAACGCGCAAGAGGCTCCTATCCGTCAGGACACATCGAGGGTGAGCGCCCAGTTTGCCACTGCACGGGCCAGCTCGTCCAGCGTGTCGTCATCGGTACGGCCGGATCGCTTGAGGACGTGAAAGCCGTGATCGGCGCCATCGACGACGTGCAGGGTGGCGAGCGGACTGAGGGGAGTGCAGACCTCGTGGATAAGCCCCAGATCGGCCAGCCGGTCGCGGGTCCCCTGCAGGAAGAGCATCGGCACGGCCACGCGCTTCAAGTGCTCGGCGCGTTCGGTCCCCGATTTCCCGACCGGATGAAGCGGAAAGCCTAGAAAGACAAGCCCCGCGACCTCAGGAAGCGGCGTCTTGGACGCCGCCAACGATGTCATCCTGCCGCCCATCGATTTGCCACCGGCCAGCAGCGGCAAGTCGGGCGCCTCGTTTGCGGCGGTGGTCACGGCCGAGCGCACCGTCGTCGTCAGTACCGCGGTCGGGTCGGGTCGCTTTCGGCCCTGCTCTATGTACGGAAAGTTGTATCGAAAGGTGGCGATCCGATGATC
>JBDHED010000080.1:0-8290 GCA_039591175.1 Gemmatimonadota bacterium
TCGCATCGACGGTATCCCGATGACCAAAACCTGACCCGAGTGCCCGCCCGACGAGAACATGAGGTACTCGTCCATGCGGCCAGTCGGGACGTACGTCTTGGCGGCAGCCAACACGTCGGCTTCGCTCAGCTCGCGGGCCTCGGCGACAGCGCCCACAGACGCTGTGTCAGTGCCAGCACGACAAGCGGTCAGGCCTACAAAGGCCACCGCCGCGAGAGCCAGTGCGAGGTGAAACCGACTACCGATCCGCTTCATTGGCTGTCTCCTTCCGCGCCTTTGGACGAGTCCAATCGGATGTGCTCCCACAGCGGCACGACCTCGTCCTGAGCGACGTTCATGTTCGTCATCGGGGTTGCGTACTCGGCGAATAGCCGCCGGGCCTCGGGATCATTCTGAATCATCGAATCGGGGTACATGACCATGTGGTAGAACCACTCGAACTCTCGTCGATCGGTGACGCCCGCGAGGTCGGGTCCAACCAATCGGCCACCGCCGATCGTGTGGCACGCCACACAGCCGCGCTCTTTGAACAGTTGCGCCCCCCTGGATGCCAGCTGTTCATCGATCGATCCCTGCGGCGCACGGACGGGTAAACCCGCGGTCTCCGCCACCGCGGCCGAGTCCCCTGCCGATAGGCCGGGTTGCTCTTCGGTTTCAGCCGTACCGCACGCCGCGAGGGATAGGAACCCGATGATCAGCAGCACCGGGCCACCGAATGCTATTGTCTGTTTTCGCATACCGGTTGGTATCGTAGCGAGGTCGCTTGTTGGCGTCTGTCGGGAGGGCCCTAGGTCCGGGTGTGGAGAAACACAGGCCGCGCTTGCGGGGAGTTTCCCCACAGACCTTCAGTGGACCTTCAACAAGCCCGTCCGGAGCGCGAAACGCACCAACTCAGAGCGGTGTGCGATCTCCAGTTTCCGCATCACTCGTGACCGATAGGTGTCGACCGTCTTCGGGGAAACCCCCAACCGACCGCCGATCTCGACAGCGGTAAACCCCTCCGCCGTCAAAGTGAGGACCTCCCGCTCACGGCGGCTCAATCGTTTGAGCTCGCTGGCCGCCGGTTGTGCAGCCCGGCGCACATATCGATCCACGATGTATGTACTTGCTTCAGGCGGCATATAGGCACCTCCCTGCGCCACCACCCGCAGTCCCTCGACCAGCTCCCGGTCGGCTCTGGTCTTGGTGAGGTAGCCGCTCGCACCGGCTTCGATCACGGGACCGAGGTGCTCTTGTTCAGAGTGCATCGTGAGCACGATCACCTTGCTGCCGATGTCCAGCGCGCGAATTCTCCGCGTCGCCTCCAGGCCACCGATTCCGGGCATCGACAGATCCATGACGACCACGTTCGGCTTCCGCTCCCGAACGAGGTCGATCGCTTGCTCCCCGCAGGAAGCCTCGCCAACGACGGTGATGTCAGTCTCAGCATCCAGCAGCAAACGAAGCCCTGCCCGCAGGACGGCGTGATCGTCCACGAGAAGAACGCTGATCATACACTCGATGCTACTGGGACTTAGCCGGCTTGTCTGTCGGGTGGGGGCGTAACTCCGAGTGGGGAAAGTCCGCACATCAGGGTGGGGGGTAGGCTAGAGGTTCTTCAGCAGCCCCACGCTGAGCGCGAAACGGACCAATTCTGACCGATGGGAGAGCTCGAGCTTCTCCATGATCCGGGACCGGTAGGTGTCCACCGTCTTGGGTGAGATGAAGAGCTTTTCGCCGATCTCACGCGAGCTGTACCCCTCGGCGGTCAGCGCCAGGACCTCCTGCTCGCGCAGGGTCAGTCGTTCCAACGCGCCCGGCTCCCCTTCGGATGCCATCTTGTACTCACGCAGCAGACGACTGGTCGCGCTGGGCGGGAGAAAGACCTCACCCCGTGACACGACGCGGATCGCCTTGACCAGCTCCTGGTCGGCGCTGGTCTTGGTCAGATAACCGTTCGCGCCGGCCTCGAGTACTGGCACCAAGTGATCCTCTTCGGCGTGCATCGTCAACACCAAGACCTTGGTATCGAGTTCGAGGGCGGCGATCCGACGCGTGGCTTCGAGGCCGCCCGAACCGGGCATCGACAGGTCCATCACGACCACATCCGGATGCAGGGTCTGCGCTCCTGTCACGGCTTCGTCCCCGGTCGATGCATGGCCGACGACCTCCATATCCGATTCCGCCGACAGCAACGACTCCAGACCCGCCCGGAGAATCGCATGGTCGTCAGCGAGAAGGACCTTAATCAGGTTGGTCACCGTCACCCCCCGATCGGATTGATGGTATCACTACCCTGACTCTCGTGCCCCCGCCTGGATGACTGTCGATCGACAACTCGCCGCCTGCGTTTCTGGCGCGCTCCCGCATACCGACGATCCCGAGCCCCCGGAGACCGACCTGGGCCGGGTCAAACCCCCTCCCGTCGTCCTCGACCATCGCCGAAATACCCGCCGGGCCGGTACGAATACGAACGATAACATCCGCAGCCTGCGCATGTCGCATCGCGTTGGCAAGGGCTTCCTGCACCACCCTGTACAGGGCCAGCTCAGTATCACGATTCAAGCGCGGCGCGCCTGGACCTCTCTCGACTTCCACCTTCACCGTAAGCTCGCCAGAGTCACGCAACGCACGTACGTGCGCCTGAATCGCCGCGACGACGCCCACCTCGTCCAACGCCGGCGGGCGCAAACCGCGCGCGATGCGTCGCACCGCCTCCGCGCATTCCTGAATCTCGCCGCGCATCCCCTCCATCAGACTCTCTCGCTCGTCCGGGTCCGGAGCTTGGTGCGCGAGACGCAGGCGAACCAATAGCGCCGCCAACCGTTGCGCCATGTCGTCGTGCAGCTCGAGTGCGATTCGCTCGCGCTCCTCCTCGGCTGCTCTCAGCGCCGACACGCCCCACTCGCGTAACCGATTTCGCTCGGTCACGTCGCGCACCGCGGCGATGATGAGCATTTCCCCTTCGACACGGACCGGACTCAAGGAGACGTCGACCGGAAACGTGGCCCCGCTCTTGTGCCGGCCGGCGAGATCCAACCCCCCACCCATCGGCCGTAGATTAGGCGCAGACGAGTACTTGGCGCGATCGTGACGGTGTTGATTTCCCACCTCGAGCGGAACCAGGATCTCGACGTCGCGCCCGATCAGCTCTTCGGGATCGTACCCAAACAACTCCTCGACGCGCGTGTTGAGAGCCCTAACGCACCCCTCTTGGTCGACCACGATCATGGCGTCAGGCGCGGCATCGAACACCGCCCTCAGCGCCTCGGCTTCGAGGCTCTCGCGTTTGGGGCCTTTTGCGGTCCTCACGACGAGGCGACTCCTCCGGGAATGGATATACTCGATGGCATGGCCGCTCCATCGAGCTGGGTTCACGACAAAAACGTCGCGCTTCTGACCGATCTTTACCAGTTCCCCGTCGGCGTGCACCTTTCTTGGGGTCGGGCTCGACCCGTCGAACGTGACACGGACGAGGGCAAAGCGACTTGAACGAACGAAACGACTACCACATGGACCCCGACGCCTTCCGCCGTCACGGTCGCCAGGTCGTCGACTGGATCGCCGATTATTTCGAGCGGATCGAAACGTTCCCGGTCCGCTCCAGCGTCGCTCCAGGCGAGATCCGCGCTAAGCTGCCCCAACAACCGCCCGAGACTGGCGAGTCGTTCGACGCGGTGCTCCGTGACCTCGATGAGATCATTCTCCCCGGCATCACGCACTGGCAATCGCCAAACTTCTTCGCCTACTGGCCAGCCAACAGCTCGGGCCCGGCGGTATTGGGCGAGCTCCTCTCGGCGGGTCTGGCGGTGCAGGGCATGTCGTGGCAGACCAGCCCGGCGTGCACCGAGCTCGAGACCCACGTGCTCGACTGGATGCTCGACATGCTCGCGCTCCCCGAACGGTTTCGCTCTTCATCGGCGGGCGGCGGCGTGATCCAGGACACCGCGTCGAGCGCGACCCTTTGCGCCCTCGTCGCGGCGCGCGAGCGAGCCACTGATTTCGCCACCGATCACAAAGGGTGCGACCGATCGCTGGTCGCCTACGGCTCGAACCAGGCCCACTCATCAGTCGAGAAAGCGGTGCGCATCGCGGGACTGGGAAGCGAACAGCTCAGGCTGATCGATGTCGACGATCAGTACGCGATGGACGCGTCGGCACTCGAGCGTGCAGTCGAGACCGATCTCGATGCCGGTCTCACCCCGTGCTTTATCACCGCCACTGTCGGAACCACGTCGTCGGGCGCAATCGATCCCGTGCGCGCAATCGGCGAGATCGCCCGGCGCCACGACATCTGGCTTCACGTCGACGCGGCGATGAGCGGCACGGCCGCGCTGTGCCCCGAATTCCGATTCGTGCACGACGGCGTCGAGCTGGCGGATAGCTATTGCGTCAACCCGCACAAATGGATGTTCACCAATTTCGATTGCGACTGCTTCTACGTGGCTGATCGGGCGACGCTCGTCCGAACGCTGAGCGTACTGCCCGAGTACCTGCGCAACCGGGCTACCGAGTCGGGAACGGTGATCGACTACCGAGATTGGCATATCCCGCTCGGCCGCCGGTTTCGGGCGCTCAAACTGTGGCTGGTGATCCGCCACTACGGGGTCGAAGGGTTGCGGCATCACGTTCGGCGCCACGTCGAGTTGGCCGAGATGTTCGCTGGTTGGGTCGACGCCGATCCCGACTTTGAGCTAGCCACACCGGTGACACTAAACCTGGTGTGCTTTCGACACCGCGACGGCGACGCAACCAATCACGCAATCAGGGATCGCATCAACGACTCCGGAAAACTCTTTCTGACCCACACTCGGCTGGACGATCAGTTCGTGTTGCGGTTGGCGATCGGCCAGACGTACACCGAGCAACGCCATGTCGAGGCCGCGTGGGACGCGATCCGGACCGCAGCAACCGACGCCAACTGCGAGTGAGTGGTCGCATCATCGGGTGGCTGGCGGCGGCCTTGCTCTGTGGCTGCGGAAACCGTGACGCGACTCCGACACCGCCACCGGGCATGATCGCCATCGATGGTGGTGCGTACCGGGTTGGGAGCGACGATGGTGAGCGCGAGCTCGGCTACCAACTCTCGCCCCCGGTAGTGCGGGAGCAGCGATGGTATGACGCCTGGGAGTCCCCACCGCGCGAGGTGCGGCTGGAGCGGTTCACGATCGATCGCGCACCCGTCACGCAAGCCGAGTACGCCGCGTTCGTGGTTGCCACCGGTCGCGAGACACCCGGTATCGACTCGTTGGCCTACCTGAGACAGGGTTTTCTGGTGCACCCGTTTGACGAAGTCCGCCCCTACCTGTGGCCGGACGGTCAGCCCCCGCGACGACTCGCCGATCACCCGGTCGTGCTCGTCGACCGTCTCGATGGTGAAGCGTTTTGTGAGTGGCGCGGTGAGGGCGCCGGCTACCGTGCGCGGCTCCCGACCGACACCGAGTGGGAGGCCGCTTGTCGCGGTACCGCCTCGCGGTTGTTCCCGTGGGGGGACCGGTGGGCCGACGGACGGATCCAGGCCGACACGACCGGCACAGCCCCTGTTGACGATCACCCCGAAGGCGCGACTCCGATCGGCGTGCTCGACCTAGCGGGTAACGTTTTCGAGTGGACCGACGCGTCGATGCCCAACGGCAACCCGGTACTCAAGGGATGCGCCTGGGACGACGCGCCGGGAACGTGTCGGTGCGCCTTTCGCCACGGACGGCCAGTCGCGTCGAAGCACATTCTGATCGGGTTTCGGTGCGCGGCGGATCTCTGACCGCGCTGGGAGTCGGCCTACTCGACCTCGACCCCGTGCCAGAACGCCACGTGATCCTTTATGTGGCTGGCCTTTGACTTCGGATCGGGATAGTACCAGGCGGCATCGGCGTTAAGCTCGCCGTTCACCATAACGTGGTAGTAGCTCGCCTCCCCCTTCCAGGGGCATGTCGTCTGGGTCTGGCTCTCTTGCAGGTAATCGCGCACGACCGACTCCGGTGGGAAGTAGTGATTCCCCTCGACGACGACCGTCTCATCGCTCTCGGCGATCACCGCACCGTTCCATATCGCTTTCGGCATGACCCGTCCTCCTTATTCTCGTTGTCGCCGACGTCGTGACCTCTCCTATCGGGTACGAATCCCGGATCGGCTCCATTCCGCTCCCCATGCCGACGCTAGAGACCGACGGGCTGAGACGCTAGGTCAGAAAGAACTTGATGCCAGCGATCAGCAGGACGACCGCCAGAAGCCGTCGGATCGTCGGGCCCCGGAACCGGCCGCTACCGAGCCGCGATCCGATCGCACCCCCCACCGCGGCCGCCACCACCAGCGGCCACAGGCCAGCCGGAAGACCGCCGGCTACGATCGCGCGCGCCGTCAGACCGGCGATCGAGTTGACGAGGATGAACGCGGCTGACGCCGCTGCCGTTTCCTTGACCCCCGCCCAACCCACGGCCAACAGCAGTGGGCTCAGAAAGATTCCGCCTCCCACACCGGTCAGCCCGGCCAGCAACCCCAGCGCCCCACCCACGGGTAGAGCCACCCCTACGAGCGGCGGCTTGACGCCTGGTTCCGGCGCGTTGGCCGCGGTTCGCACGAGTTGAGAGGCAGCCACAATCAACACCGCGCCCACGAGCCATCGATAGGCGGGATCCTCGAGCACGAGCGCTCCGCCGACCACCGCCGCCGGGATCGACGCCACCGCAAACGGGAGGAACAGACGCCACGAGAAGTAGCCCGCGCGCGCAAAATGGAAGACCGCGAGCGACGAGACGACGACGTTGAGCGCAAGAGCGGTCGGTCGCATCACCAACGGCGCCACGCCAAATACCGCCATCACGGCGAGGTAGCCCGATGCGCCGCCGTGGCCGACCGTCGAATACAGGATCGCGATCCCGAGTATCGCGAGCGCCAGACCCCAGATTTCAGGCGTCATTCAGCTTCGACGACGCGAATCGCGACCGCCTCGAAGTCGAAGGTGACCTCATCGGCGACCTTGATGGTGCCTCCGGCAGCACTGTAAGGCTTAATGCCAAAATCGGTCTGCTTGACCGAGAAGGTTCCGGTCGCCCTCAGCGTGTCACCGCTTTGCGCGACGGTGACATCGACCGCCACCGGGCGCGCCCGCTCCGCGATCACCAAATCGCCAACCACTTGGACGCCATCGTCGATCGCCGTAACGATCCGTGAACCGAACTCGATCGTCGGATACTGGTCCGGTGGCAGCACCGACTCGCGCATCGCCCGTTCGACCTTAGGCCCGTCTTTTTCGTCCGCTCCTTCCGGAACCACGACCAAACTCGCCGTCTGTAGAACGATCTCGATGCTCGATCGAAAAGGGTTGTCGGAATCGTAGACGATCGTCCCGTCGAACTCGGTGGCCCGGATCCGATGTTTGTGCCCGAAAGCGCCGAAGAGCCCCGCTTTGCCAGTAACTACGTCGAAGCGGCTGTCGGGCGTGATCCGGTACGCGATGGGCGACGCCACCGATTCCAGTATGGATTGCTCAGTTGTAGTTGGTTCGAGGTTTCCTGAGATCGCGAGCGGTATCGCCAGAAACAGCAGCGCGGCACGCATCAAGCGACGACTCTAGGCGACTGCGGCGCCTTTCAACTCCTTGACGATCGAGTCGACGATCTCCCGCGCGTCGCCGAACACCATCATCGTGTTCTCGCGGTAGAAGAGCGGGTTGTCGATACCCGAGAAACCTGGGTTCAAGCTCCGCTTGACGACCATCACCGTGCGCGACTTGTAGGCTTCGAGGATCGGCATCCCGTAGATCGGTGAGCTGGGAAGATCGAGCGCATCGGTGTTGACGATATCGTTCGCGCCGAGCACGAGCGTTACGTCGGTCTCCGGGAAGTCGCTGTTGATAGCGTCCATCTCGAGGACTTGGTCGTAAGGGATGTTGGCTTCCGCCAGCAGCACGTTCATGTGACCCGGCATTCGACCCGCTACGGGATGGATCGCAAACCGTACCCGAACACCTTCCGCCTCGAGACGCTCGGTCAGCTCGCGCACAGGGTGTTGGGCCTGAGCGACCGCCAACCCGTATCCTGGGATAATGATGATCTCGCGAGAGCCGCGCATGAGCTCGGCGGCGACCTCGACGTCGCCGATGTTGACACCCTTCGCCGCGGCCTGCGCTTGAATATTGACCGCATCACCGGCCTCCAAATCACCCTCGCCAAACCCGCCCATCAAGACCGACGAGATGGATCGGTTCATGCCCCGTCCCATGATGATCGACAGGATGAAACCGCTAGCTCCAACCAGCGAGCCGGTGATGATCAACAGATCGTTGCCGATGATGAAACCGGTCGCCACCGAC
>JBDHED010000081.1:0-12398 GCA_039591175.1 Gemmatimonadota bacterium
GCGAATCCCGCGTACGCGACCGAGCTATCACAGTTGGTTGAGGCGCTGCAGTTCGATTCGGCATACGTCGAAGAAATCGCTGCGTTCGGCGAGGTGTCGTAGTTTCGTATCCGCCGCAGACTGCCCGACTACGGCCTGGACCGTCTGGACTGGCCTCACTGGTGAGACCGCCCGATCGTTGCGCTACCCGAATGCATAGAGGTCGGTCGAGAGGTACTTCAGGCCCGAGTCACAAAGCAGCGTGACGACGGTCTTGCCGGAACCGAGCCGTTCGGCGACTCGAAGAGCCGCCACGACATTCGCCCCGGATGATGTCCCGCCAAAGAGCGCCTCCTCTTGCGCCAATTTACGGGTCATCTCCTTGGCATCCGAGGTAGAGACTGGCAGGATGTCGTCGACGAGATCTTTGTCCCAAAGGGGCGGGATAAAACCGGGACCGACACCCTCGATCTTGTGAGCTCCGGAAGCCCCACCGGAAAGCACCGGCGATTCGGCTGGTTCAACGGCCACGATCTCGATCTCCGGATTGCGCGCCCGAAGCACCCTTGCGACTCCAGCGATGCATTGCGCAGTACCGACCGATTGCACAAATGCATCGACTCGCCCACCAGTCTGATCCCACACTTCTTCCGCTAGCGGGGCGTACCCTGCGGCGGCGTCGAGGTTGTTGAACTGGTCGGCGTAGAACGCGGTCGGATCTGAGCTGAGCTCCTCCGCTTTTGCCATCATGCTTTGGATTAGCTCCTTCGTGGTACCACCCCCGTCGCTCGCGATCTCGATAACGTTGGCTCCCAACGCACGCATGTGGTCGCGCTTTTCCCGGCTGAACGCATCCGAAGTCACCAGCGTGATAGAGAACCCACGAGCCGCGCACACAAAAGCCAAAGAGGTCCCCGTGCTACCGCCCGTATACTCGACGAGCGTTCCAGACGGCACCAACCGCTCCGACGCCGCGGCGCGATCGACGACGGACAAGGCCATCCGGTCCTTCATGCTCCCGGTCGGATTCTGACTCTCAACCTTGACCAGCACACGACCAAATCCGCTGGGAACGACGCGCGTCAGCTGGACGAGCGGCGTCTTGCCCACGAACGCAATGATGTTGGTCTCATCGATCATGCCGACCGACAACCTACGTTGTCACCATATCAGGAGTCGATCGGTTGAACGCCGACTTAACAATCCAGTGGTCACACCCGTCACATGCGTATGCGATCAATCTCGAGCCCCGTGGCGCTTGTCGGAATGCTGGTCTTCACAGGAATCGGATGCGACGGGGACTCTCCCGGTGGGGCGTCAGTCGATCCGGATCCTCCGGCCGGCAAGGCCACGCTTGGCGCCGCGGCGTTTGTCGAGAGCTGCGCCGAATGCCACAGCTCGCGCGACGCGTTTGATCTCGCGTTCTTCAGCTTTCCCGATTCAACGATTGTTCGTCGAGCGGTTTTCCACGTCGACTCGGCAACAGCACACGACATCGCCGCTCACGTGCGGAGCCTGCACATGGAGACGGTGGGTCGTGGCACCCGGGTGTTCCAACCCGGTGGTCGGATGGTGGTTGGCGATGTGGCGTTCGCGCTCGAGTTGTTTGGCGCCGATGAATGGCCAGCGGATTTGACAACCGCGAATCTGCTCGCGATCGATCCGTTGAATGTCCGGGTCGCCGTGCCGATGCCGCTGTGGTCGGATGAAGCCAGCAACCGGGACTGGATGCCTGGTCAGCCGCTCAGTGCGCAGGTCTTGGAACACAGCGGCGGAGCCGTGGAAGATGGCCTCGCGGCGTACTACGCCAATCCGGATCTCGATCGATTGGTTCGGGCGGTTCGTCTGTTGCGCCGGAGTCAGCGCGAGAATCTCGATGTCGGTGGCGTATGTCAACACGTGGACGGGGCCGGGTTCATCGATCCGGTAGGGTGCTTTGAGGCCCGACGGTGGACGGCCAACCTCGTCGGTCAGCACATGCTGCGTGAGGCTCTCGATGACCACGTTCACCACGACCTCCACGACGCGTGGTGGGATGTCGGCAACGTCGCCCGGCGGACAGGTCCGCGCGCCGGACTGCTCGAGAATCGCGAGGAGAACTGGGTCGCGTGGATGTATCTGGGTTGGATGTTCGATCCCGGCCGCCACGCCAGCGTCTATACCGGTCTTGGTCTGGTGAACTTCGCTCTCGATCGTCACGCAACGTTTGTGGCTCTGCGCTCCCAGGTCGCTCGGCCGGTGGGAAGTCCGGCCATCTACAATGACGTCGATTCAGCGGCGAACTTCGCGCCGCCACACTGGACATTCGACGCGATGCGGTTTGGGTTCAGCCACATCCTGGAGCGGATCTCTGCCGGCGAGATTCCACGCGAGAAGCGTCTTTTGGAGGCCAAGTTGCTTCTCGACCGCGCAGTCAACAGAGCCTCTCGGAAGGTCTCGGACACCGAATTGACCGAGCTCATTCAGCTCCGAGACGAGATCGTAGCCGCCCTGCCCTGAAACTGGGGCCCGACTTTCGTATCTTACAATACTAGGCACGTCGTCCTTCGTGGATGGCGTGCGTGTGCGCTGCCCCGGTAGCTCAGCTGGATAGAGCAACGGCCTTCTAAGCCGTGGGTCGGGGGTTCGAGTCCTCCCCGGGGCGCCAAACTTTTGGGCCATGCGGCAAACCTCAACATAGATCGGAAACAGATGCCCGAACTCTTGGAGTTGACAGCGCTTTCAGACAAGCTGCGAGAGGCGGCTGAGCTACCATCGGTCCGGCTGACATCAAGGCAGCTTTGCGATTACGAGATGCTGGCCTCGGGAGCCTTTGCACCGCTCGATCGCTTCATGGGAGCCGAGGACCATGCGTGCGTGCTGGAAGAAATGCGGCTCGCCAACGGCTCACTGTTTCCGATCCCGATAACGCTGCCCCTTCATGCCAATCAGCCAGGCTGTGCCGAGGGCGAAGTCGTTGCCCTCAGGGACAGTAGGAATGAGGTCCTGGCAACGATGCGCATCGAAGAAGCGTACTCCTGGGACAAAACCGAGGTCGCACGGGCAGTGTTTGGCACCACGGATGTCCGCCACCCGTTGGTCGCGGAGCTGGACAGCTGGGGCGGATTGAATGTCTCGGGTGAGTTGACGGTTCTCCAGCTGCCAAAACACTACGACTTCCAGGATCTGCGTCTTACGCCGGTACAAACAAAGCGCATTTTTGATAGTGGGGAGTTGGGTCATCGGGAGCGCGTCGTGGCGTTTCAGACGAGGAACCCTCTTCACCGGGCGCACGAGCTGATGGCGAGGCGGGCGGCGGAGCGCGAGAACGGGGTCCTCTTCCTGCACCCGGTCGTCGGGCTGACCAGACCCGACGACATCGATCATTACACCCGCGTCAGAACATACAAACGGTTTCTCAAGGCCGAGCGCGCCTGTCCCAGCTTTCTGTCGCTGTGCCCGCTAGCAATGCGCTTCGCTGGACCCCGGGAAGCTCTTTGGCACGCAATCATCCGGCGCAACTATGGAGCGACCCATATCGTGATCGGACGCGACCACGCGGGTTTGGGGGGCTTTTATGACCCCTCTGCCGCCTACTCACTCGTAGCTGAGCACAGTGCCGAGATTGGCATCGAGCCGGTGGGTTTTGACGAGATCGTCTACGTCCCGCAAGATGGCCGGTCTGGCTACTATGAAGAACGGAACGCGGTCCCATCGGACGTGCCGTTCAGAAGGCTCTCCGGGACAGTCACCCGCGAGGCGTTGGAGGGAGGCTTGGCTACTGGCTCGGTTGCAGAATGGCTGATGAGCCCGGAGATAGGGGAGTTACTTCGCGAGACGCACCCTCCGCGTCACCAGCAGGGCGTCTGTATCTGGTTTACGGGTCTCAGCGCGGCCGGAAAGTCCACCATCGCGGACGCCTTGACCGCACGGATCCTCGAACACGGCAGACAGGTCACGGTCCTCGATGGCGATGTCGTCCGCACTCATCTATCGGCTCATTTGACGTTCACAAAGAAGGACCGCGACGAGAACGTGCGACGGATCGGGTATGTCGCGTCAGAGATCGTGCGCCATGGCGGCGTGGTCGTCTGCGCCGCCGTCAGTCCCTACCGGGCGGCAAGGAACGAGGTCCGCGCGCTCATGCTGGCCGATCAGTTTGTCGAGGTGTTCGTGGACACACCCCTCGAGGTATGTGAGCAACGCGATACGAAGGGGCTATACGCCAGGGCCAGAAGCGGCGAGATATCCAGGGCTATACGCCAGGGCCAGAAGCGGCGAGATATCCAGTTTGACTGGCATCGACGATCCCTACGAACGACCGGAGAATCCGGAGATAACTCTGCAAACGGTCGATATACCGCCGGAGGCGAACGCTTCCCGAATTCTCGAGCGTCTCGTAACCGAAGGGTTTGTTCAGGTAGAAAACCGGAAGCGGAAACGAGCTGACACAAACTCGTGACGAAACGCGGGGTCAGGCTCTAGTACCACAAGGCAACTGCCGGAGAGTGACGGCCTCTATTCTGCAACAAGGATGAAGACAACCAACTACAATTACGACCTCGTTCCACCTGAGAATCTGAGGCCGGGGCCGCCGTGGATGAGGAAAACAAACAGTTTCAGAAACCTCGGAGTGAATGTCGTCGAGCACCTCATCACTCTTTGTGGGTTGCGACCGGGCCACCACGTCCTGGATGTGGGGTGCGGATCTGGACGGATGGCGATTCCCTTGACTTCGTTCTTGAACGAGCAGGGGGCGTACGAGGGTTTTGATACTTCAGAACCACGAATCAAGTGGTGCCAAGAGAGGATCACACCTGCATTCCCCAATTTCGTGTTTCGTCATGCAAATCTGTACACCAAGATGTTCAATCCTGTTGGCGAGATTAGACAGATGGATTTCACCTTTCCGTATCCGGACGAGTGTTTCAATGTTGTTCTTCTCTACTCAGTGTTCACACATATGCTGCCCAGCGATATGGAACACTACTTTGGTGAAATAGCTCGTGTTCTCACGGCGTCTGGGCACGCATTCATATCCTATTTCTTGATTAACTCTGAATCTGTAGAGTTACTTAACGAAGGGAAATCTGTTCGGCTAGGTTTTGCCCATGATCATGGCCCATATCGTACGGAGAGCGACAGGAACCCTGAATTAAGCATCGCCTACGACGAATCCTATGTCAAGGGACTCTTCGAGCGTGTGGGCCTAGAGATCGTGGAACCCGTACGTTATGGTAGTTGGTGTGGCCGACCGGATTGCTTTGAGTATCAGGACACTATCATCGCTGAGAAGTAACCGACGCGTGCTGGGGATCCCGCCCAATTACGTATAGCCGAGGCGCTGAAGCACCGGTCCAGCTACCGCCAACACCGTTTCCAGCTCTCCTCGTGACAAACCCTCGTTGTGCTTGCCGACGCTGTCCGCTCGTACATCCTCGGTCGGAAAACCAGAGGGTTCTACCCCAAGATATTCTCCCAGTCTCTGAGCCGTCTGCAAGGGAGTTGCGACGAAGTCTTCGTAACGAATTACGAACACGCGATCCTTGTGCCTCTCCATTAGCTCGATTGCGGTGACCCACCGCCGGGCAACTTTCTCTGCCGTGTCAAACTTCTTAGCAAAAGCATACGGCTTCCAGTCGGTTCGCGCTTTAGCGAGTGCGGAGCTCACAACGTCACGACAATCTCGGTAAATGATGATCCGTTTCAGCTGATCATCGTGTGCGAGATCGTCTAACATGAATACGTAATCCGGGTACTTATCGCCCACAACTGTCGCGTGGGGAAACAATCGTTGCATGATGGAGCCGATGGCGTCGGCGTCGATTCGTCTTCCTAGGTAGTACCGCAACCTTCGTCGATACACTTTACTGAAGGTGACGTCTTGCCAGTCCCGCGGATTCTCCTTCTGAACCGTCTGCCATCGATGCTCAAGTCGCGCTCGGTATCCGAAGTACCCCCGACCAAGATCGCGGAAGTTTGCAAATTCGAGTGTTAATGCGACTTTGGGGTGCCGGTTGCACATGCCGCGTAAGATCGTGGTACCAGAGCGTTGATGACCGCCGATGATGACGACTTCCATTGGGTCAAACTCTCGAATCGAGTGAAGCCGGCCCACGAAGATGGGTCCTGACTGGTTTCCCAGCCTGGTGGGTTTTATACAATCGACGATGCAGTTCGTATAACCGAGCGTAGACCCCGCGCGCCGCGAGTAAATCCTCGTGCGCGCCTTCCTCGACCAGTCGGCCAGCCTCCAAGACGAGGATCCGATCGGCCATGCCGACGGTCGTGAATCGGTGCGAAATCAACAATGTCGTTTGGCCACGCGCCAGGTTGCGGAACCTCGAGAAAATCTCATACTCGGTTCGGGCATCCAAATTCGACGTGGGCTCATCCAGGATGAGAATGTGGGCATCACGCGCGAAAGCACGGGCCATCGCCAAGAGCTGCCACTGGCCGGCTGACAGCGTCGTGTGACCGAAAACGCGCCCAAGGTGCGTGTCGTAGCCGTCGGGGAGGCGAGCGATCATTTCCGCCGCCCCGGTTCGTTCCGCGATCTCCGCTATGGCCTCAGGGTTATCGCGCAATCGTCGCCAGTCGCCGTAGGCGATGTTCTCACCGGCGGTTGCCTCGTAGCGAGCGAACTGCTGAAAGACAAAAGACAGCTGGGACCTCAGGTGCTCGGGGGACATGCTACCCAACTCGTGTCCGTCAAGCAGGATCGCGCCACTCTCGGGTTCATAGAGCCCGCCTAGGAGCTTGACGAGGGTTGTCTTCCCCGCGCCGTTTGGACCCACCAGGGCGATGACCTCGCCGGCTTGAACCGCGAACGACACATCTTCTAGTGCACGCTCTTCGGATCCCGGGTACCGAAACGAGATGTTGCGAAACTCAACTTCACCACGGATCGGTGGTGGGGTGCCGCTTACAACGGGTGAGACCGCCCTTGGAGCGGTGCTTAGGAACAGCGTGAGATTGGACACCATGAGAGAGCTGTGAATCGAGTGCGCGATGAGGTTGACGAGCCCGGTTACGGTGGCCGCGAAGCGTTCCACCGCCAGGAGGTATGCGGCCACACTCCCCAACGTCGCATCTCCGCGCAGCGCAGCGCCGGCGAGGTGAAACACGGCCGCATAGACGACGATCCCGCCGAGAAGCCCGAACAACAGCCCGCCTAGCGCGCGCCGACGGTAGATCGTTGTGTTCTGATCTCGGATCCTCTCCATCAGCGCCCGGAAGCGAGATACGAGATGGGGAGCCAGGTCGAGCAGCTTTACCTCAGGGACCGATCCGTGACTCATGAGCAGGTTCGAGAAATAACGCGTCCAGCGCCGACGCCCCTCGCGGTTGTGCTCGATCCAATAGTGAGTGCGCGATAACCGCGACTGGTACCACAGGTAAGGAAGGGCGAGCACGGCAAGCGCGGCTACGACCACGGGCTCGATCAGCAAGATGATCAACAACAGCGTCACGAGTTGGATGGTGTGCCGGACGAGACCCGCCAGATCTCGGACCAGCGCTTCCATGTGGCGGGCCGAGTTGGCCTGGGTTCGCGCGAGCATGTCCTGATTGGCCGGATCCTCAAAAAAGGCGAGGTCGAGTTGAGCAGCATGCTCGAGGATTCGAAGGCTGGTGCTCAGCTGGAGCTCGTCGGACAGGCGGGAGCTCGCAAACGCCGCAATCGGTCGCAGCGCAACGGAAACAAAGGAGAGCAGTGGCACGATGACGATCCACGGCATGGCATCGGCCAGGGACGCCGATGAACGGAGAGCATCGATGACTTCCCGCATCGCGAACACGAAACCGGCCGGTACCAGACCCGTGATGACGGCGATAAAAAGGCGAGTCGTGACGAGGCCCGGCGTCGTTGACCAAGCGAGCCTCAGCGCCCAACGGGCGTTGCCGATCAACGTCCCGATGTCGGCCCTAGGCTCCCCGGACGGGCCTGTGTTGTGATCCAGCTTTGTCGCCAAGTCGATCCGTAGCGGTGGGGTGTTAGGTATCGAACGCGCCTACGGCAGGTCGCGCTCGAAGTACATAGTGCCGAAAGGTAGCTCGGAAAAAACGCCGCCACACGTAGCCGGCGCGTGGGCGGAAACCAGTCCGGAGCGCCCAGTGGGAGGCCTGGATCGCCTGGCGCCAACGTCGATTCCACACGTGCTGAGCGACTCCGCTCAGGTGCAACAGAGCTATATCGTGGTGGCGGGGTGGCGGGGGCACTCTGACCCGCGTGAGATCCCTCCAAAAACGATTGATCGCCTCGACCCCGACTGGTTCAGGGGATACGAGGAGCCAGTGTTGCGTCATCTTGAAAATTTCCTCGTACTCCCAGTCGGCGTACGAAGCGAGCCTCGCCTCGGCGCGGTTATAACGCTTCTTCTCGTACAGGCTCCATACGTCTGAGCAATGAACGATCGTACGTTCCACGATCGGCCACCGAGCATCATGAATGCCGCTCGCGTGACGCAGCATGTCGACGCTCCCGATGAGCTCTTCGTGATCGCATCCCTCGCGCGAGGCAAACCTGGCGAACTGAGCAAACCAGTGGTAGACGATGTGCTCGCTGTCGTGGCGGGTCATGATCGCCGTCTTGGCGAGATGGGAAACCGCTTCGTCACGGAACCCACAACGATACAGATGCCAGGCTGTCCATAAGGTGGTGTAGTAAAAGACCGTTCGCCTGAGCTTGCGCACTGATCGTGGCAGCCCCTCGGTCGCGTAGAACTCCCGTAGGACCCTCATGATCCCCGCAGCCTGGGCAGGTGCGTTTTGCATC
This sequence comes from Gemmatimonadota bacterium, assembly GCA_039591175.1. Classification (GTDB taxonomy): domain Bacteria; phylum Gemmatimonadota; class Gemmatimonadetes; order JACCXV01; family JAHWKZ01; genus CAMYLR01. The sequence continues at coordinate 8,735 of JBDHED010000081.1, forward strand.
GCACTGTCCGGATGCTGACGGTATGCGACGGTCGGCTGCCGCAGCCAAGCCGCCCGACATCCGGCCAGCGAGAGGCGCAAGATGAGATCGACGTCCTCCGATTGTGAGTAATGGGTATTGAACCCTCCGACGCGATTCAGCCAGCTGCGCTCGATCATGAGGCCCCCGGGAACCATCGGTTTCCATAACAGCCATGTCCGGAGGTCGAGTTTTGGAGCTTCCTTCCAGGGTTCGTGGTCTCTGATCGATTTGCCCGTGGCGTCTACGGTTCGCCAGCCACTGTTAACGATCCCGAGATTGCGTGGTGATTGTCCGAAGCAAGCCACCTGATCCCGAAGCTTGCCAGGGAGCATCAGGTCATCCGCATCGAGGAACGAGACCAGATCCCCCGTCGCTATCTCGATGCCTCGATTACGAGCTGTCGACACGCCCTGGTTCGGCTGCCTTATGTGTCGAATCCGGCCGTAATAGCCCGAGAGGAGACGTTGGGTGTCGTCCGTCGATCCGTCATCTACGACAATGAGCTCGACGCTTGGGTATTCTTGCGACAGGACGCTCTCGACCGCTTCGCCGAGGAAGCGGCCGGAATTGTGACTCGGGATGATGACGGAAACAGTGGGATTCATAGCAGCCTGACGGCTATCCTAATAACGGGATTGAGCCCGAATCGCAAGGTGATCTCTGATCCTGGCTGATGTAGGCTACCCTCATTATGCGCCCCAGGTCTAATCCCCAGCGGGGAAGCCGGTTATGAACGATCGCGCAGAACCAAGCCCGACTGGGAGATCGAAACCATCAGGCTACTGGGCTCTGGTCGGGGGGGTGGTAGCGATGGCCGTCGCGCTGGCGGTTTTCGACCCCTACCTGTTCACCGGGGGCGACAACGTCGCCTACTATGCCCTCACGCGCGCTCTCGCGACCGGCCAAGGCTACGTCAACCTGATCGCACCGGGCGCTCGGCCAGAGACAGTATACCCGCCTGGATACCCGGCGCTCCTGGTTCCGTTCTATTGGATGTTCGGGGGATCGATCGTGGCGCTCAAGATTCAATCGCTGCTCGCTGGCGCGATCGTCCTGGTGGCGGCCTGGGGAGTCGCGGTCCGGGATCGCGGCTTGCCACCCTGGGCCCCGGTCGCGGCCGTATGGCTGGTCGGGTTGGCGCCCGTCTTCCTCATGTACACCCACTTTGTACTCTCCGACATGTCGTACACCGCGGTCGCGGTGGTGGCGTTGTGGGCGTTCTCCCACGCCAGCTGTGGCGATTCCGAGGGCGGTCCGTCGATGAGGTGGTGGGTCGTGGGGTGTCTCGTGATGCTGCTCGGCTTCTGGGTGCGAACGGCGGGCGTGGCGTTGATCGGTGCGGTCCTGTGCTGGGCGCTGCTGCGCAGACACTGGCGGCACGCCGGAGTCGCGGTGGTCGCGGCCGCCGCTGGCGCCCTTCCGTGGTTGTGGTGGACCGCACGCCGTCCGCCGGCGACCGGCGGTTACCTGCAACAAGCTCGGTCGCTTGACCGCCTCGATCCCGAGAGCGGGGCGATCTCGGTGGTCACGTTTATCGACCGGGCTTGGCAGAACCTCTCTTACTACGTGCAGATAGATCTACCTCAGCTCTTCTGGCCAGTGTTTCCGATTCCGACCTCGGTTCGGCTGGTCGCGGCCGTTGTGGGGGTCGCGCTGGTGATCATCGGTGCATGGTCACTCTTTAGGCGACGCGGACCCGCGGTCTGGGACCTGTACTTGCTCGCGACCCTTGCGATGCTGCTTTTGTGGCCATGGAGAGGCGATCGGTTCTTTCTGACGTTGGTTCCCTTTGTATGGCTCTACGTATTGACCGGTTTGGATCGGGTCTCGTCGATCCTGACCGGTCGACGATGGGTCGGGCCGCTCGCGGCCGCGGCGGTGGTGCTCGTCTTGCTGGTTGGCGTTCTGCGCACCGTGCCCGCTCAGTGGATGTACACGCGAGCCTACCTGGATGGTGATGAGATGGCGGGGTACCCCGTTTTTTGGCAGGACTATTTCGAGTCCGCCAAATGGATCGGAGAGGACAACCCCCAGGCCGTGATCGCGGCCCGCAAGCCGACCTTCACATGGTACTGGAGTCAACAACCGAGTCTGGTCTATCCTTTCCACGGTGACCCGGATCGGACATGGGCGTTTCTACGCCGCCGGGGCGTGACACACATCATCGTCGATCCGCTCACGCAGTCCTTCCTGGCTCCAATGTTCGAGCGCCACGTCAACGACCTCGCGCTGGCGTACGCGGGACCCCGTCGAGAGGTGTTTGTGTTGCGCTTGATACCGAGTGAGTAACGACGGATGCGATTCGGATTGCTGACGTACGAAACGCCGCTCGCCAACGGAATAATCCAGCGGCTGCTCGAGGAGTTTGATAACCGTGTGGTCGGTATTCTCAAGTCGACGGCGATATTGCCCGGGAAACCCGATTGGGCCTCGTCGTGGTCCCTGCTGTCGCGCCGAGATCGCCGACCGATGGCGATCCGGAAGGGGACGGAGCTGCTCGTCGGCAAGGGGGTCGAGCTGAGCTTTCGGCTTGCCGGCAAGCAACCGCGCGTTCCACGTCTCGCCAAAATGGCGTCGGCGGCCTCCGTTCCGCTCGTTGGCACCGCGGACATCAATGGGTCAAAAGCGATGGAGACGTTGAGAGCATGGAGTCCGGATCTGCTTGTCTCTGTGAACGTCAACCAGCGGATTGGTGCCGAGATGATCGCCTTTACGCCGCGTGGCGTGATCAACGTTCACGGCGGACTGTTGCCCAGAAACCGCGGTTTGTTTCCTTACTTTTGGGCGTTGGCTAACGGGGACGATGAGACCGGAGCGACGGTTCACTGGGTCGACAGCGAGTTTGACACCGGCCCGGTGATAGTACAGCAAGCGAATCCGATCGAGCCTCAGGACACCGTCTTTTCGGTTGCAGTAAGCACCGCAGCGGTGGGCGCTGAACTGACGGTGCAGGCGGTCCGTTTGATCGAAGAGGGTCGAGCACCAAGTGTGCCGCAAGACTCGAGCCTAGCGAGCTACTACTCTTGGCCCGAGCCGGCCGATTTTCGCCGCCTCAAACGTCTGGGCCGGCGGTACGGATCGATTGCCGAGATGTGGCGGGCATTGAGTTAGGGAGAATAGGGCATGCTGAAGCTCTTCAACGCGACGCCGTCGGGAAACTGCTACAAGGTCCGGCTGATTCTGGCCCACCTGGGGGTGCCCTACGAAACGGTCGAAATCGACGTGACCAGCACCGAGCCCCGGCCAGCCGAGCTCCTCACGCACAACCCGCTCGGCAAGGTGCCGGTGCTCGTCTTCGATGACGGACGTGGGATGGCCGAGTCGAACGCCATCCTATGGCACTTCGCGCGCGGCACGCCGTATTTGCCGGACGATGAGGACGATCGGACGGAGGTCCTGCGATGGTTGTTCTTCGAACAGAACATCCACGAGCCGACGATCGCCGTGAACCGTTTTCTGATCTCGTACCTGGGTCGGGCTGAGCGCTTCGCGGACGTCATCACCTTCAACCATCGGCGTGGGGAGGGAGCGCTCGACACGATGGAGCGCCACCTGTCGGAGCAGGAGTTCTTTGTCGGCGATCGGTACTCGATCGCGGACATCGCGCTCTACGCTTACACCCACGTGGCGGACGAGGGCGCTT
>JBDHED010000082.1:0-8177 GCA_039591175.1 Gemmatimonadota bacterium
GTAGCGCTACTCAAAGAGAAAACACCTCGCCACGTGACCGTCGTCCCCAACCTCTCTGAGCTCGGGCAACTCACGCTTACAGATGTCCATGACGCGGGGACAACGATTGTGAAATGGGCAGCCCACCATCTCCTCGAACGGCGACGGCACGCCGCCGGGTATCGTGTTTAGCCGCTCGACTTGTTCGCCCAACTTCGGGATCGCCTCTTTGAGACCCTCGGTGTAAGGGTGATTGGGGCCCCCGAAGACCTGTTCAGCGGTGCCGATCTCGGCCACGATGCCCGCGTACATGACGACGACACGATGGGCGGTTTCGGCGATCACCCCCAAATCGTGCGTAATCAACATGATCGCCATCCCAAAATCGTCCTGGAGCCGGTTCAGCAGATCCAGTATCTGCGCTTGAACGGTGACGTCCAAAGCTGTCGTCGGCTCATCGGCGATCAACAATGCCGGATCACATGCGAGCGCCATCGCGATCATCACACGCTGACGCTGGCCACCGGATAGCTGATGCGGATACTCGTCAACACGCTGCTCCGCGTCCGGGATACGCACCCGAGTCAGCATGTCGATCGCCTTTTCCCGAGACTCCTCCTTTGACATTCCACGATGGAGCCGCAACACCTCGCCGACCTGATCGCCGACTGTGTAGACGGGATTGAGCGATGTCATCGGCTCTTGGAAGATCATTGCGATCTCGTTACCACGTATCCGCCGCATCTCCCTTTCGGAGAGCGCCAGCAAGTCGATATCCTCAAAGCGGATGTGGCCACCCTCGATCCGCCCCGGCGGATCCGGAATGAGCCGCAGGATAGACAGGGCGGTGACCGACTTTCCGCACCCCGACTCGCCTACGATGCCGAGTGTTTCCTGCGCGTTCATGTCGAACGACACCCCATCGACCGCTTTGGCCACGCCTTCGTCGGTGTAGAAGTAGGTCTCGAGATCCCGGACTGTCAGCAGCGGCTCGCTCATAACCGTTCGTGTTGTCGTAAGTAAACAACCAAATGGGCCAGATTCGCACTCAAGAAAACGTCCCTCGGTGTCCGGTTCCCAAGCGCCGGTATCCGCGCATCAAACCACTCCCGAGAGCGACGCCGTGAGCGCAACGACTTCTGTACTTGGTACGCGAACGCGTCTAGTAACTCCAAACGCTCCAGGTATTCCTTGGACGGCAGTTGCTCGCCTCTGCGCCAGCGGTTCAGCGTGCCTGCTGTACAGCCCACGGCACTCGCGATCGCCTTCGTGTCGAGGTCGAACAGCTCCATCAGCCTGCCAATCGTTCCTTCGCTGATGCCGGTTACCATTTGGACTCCTCCTCAGCGCCGGGGGTCGGGAGCCGATCGGTCAATTACGTAGCCTCGGGTCGAGCGCGTCACGCAACCCATCCCCGAGGAGGTTGAACGAAATAACGGTCGCAACGATCGCCAAGCCAGGAAAGGTCGAAATCCACCACGCAGTGATCATCGCATCTCTACCGTCGTTGACCATCGATCCCCAAGAAGCGGTCGGCGGCTGAACCCCAAGCCCGAGGAACGACAGCCCTGCCTCGAGCAGAATCGTGTTACCGATGTTTAGGGTCGCGATGACGATGATCGGTGCGAGGGTGTTGGGAAGGATGTGACGCATGATAATGCGCCTGTCAGAATAGCCCAGGGCGCGTGAAGCCTGCACGAACTCCTGCTCGCGCAACTGAAGGAACTGGCCGCGCACGATGCGGGCGCTTCCCTCCCACCCGGTTAGGCCTAGCACGGCGATGATGAGCCAGATCGAGGGCTCGAATATGGCGATAATGACGAGTACCAAGATGAGCCGAGGGATCGAGAGCAGCATGTCGATAAAGCGCGCGATCCCGGTGTCGATCCACCCGCGGAAGTAACCCGCCAGCGACCCCAGCAGCGCGCCCAGTGTAATCGAGATGGCGACCGCCAAGAAACCAATCGTCAGCGAGATGCGCGCCCCGTACAGGATTCTGCTGAAGACGTCGCGGCCGAACTTATCGGTGCCAAAGTAGTGCTCGGCGCCGGGCGGTAGATACCGATTCAGCACGATGTTGCCCTGAAAGTTGGGATCGAAAGGCGCAATAAACGGCGCCATCAGAGTGACCCAGTACAGGAACCCCATTACGCCTAGCCCTGCCATGGCGAGGTGGTTCTTGCGAAAACGGCGCCCTGCCAACCGCCACTGGCTCACGCCCGTGCGGCGGATCGGCTTGGTAGCCGTCACCGCCACATCGTAGATGCCCCACGTCCACAACGCGATCAGCGTCGCCACCAAGGTGACCAGCGCGATCTGATCATCGAGCCGACCCTCGCTGAGCGTCCGCGTGATGTCCTCGCGCGACAACAGCAGCGTCGCAAACGCAAGCACCCAACCATTGAAGATCCAGATCCCCGCCTGTCTTCGTCCGATGGCGAGGGAACCGAGCCCCGGTACGATCGCTGACAGCGCCACCGCCCAACCCTTTCTCGGCGCTCCCTCCTGTCCGCCGTTCAACACCGGTTCGGGCGTGCCCGGCGCGCCGATTGCCAGCCCCGCGGTCTCGATCTCGCCGGTATGGGCTTTGGGGTCCACTACGCGTCGGCTTCCTCGACTCGCACCCGCGGGTCGACGACCGAGTAAAGGATGTCAGCGACGAGGTTGCCGGCGATCACCAAAATCGAAATGACGAAAGCGCTCGCCAGAACGACCGGGTAGTCGCGTTGGAAGATCGCATTGATAATCGTGCGCCCCATTCCGGGCCAGGCGAAAATCGTCTCGATCAGGACCGCGCCGCTCATCAGAAACGGGATATACAAACCCAACAACGTGATGATCGGGATCAACGCATTCCGCATCGCGTGCTTGAACACCACCTTGCGCTCGTCCAACCCCTTAGCGCGGGCGGTGCGCACATAATCCTGCCGGATCTGCTCGAGCATCCCGCTTCGCATGTACCGCGCGACAGCGGCGGCGCCACCGAGCCCTAGTGCGAGCGAGGGCATGATCAAGTGTTTCGCTCGATCGACGAGCTTGTCGCTGCCGCTCATGAACTCGTAGTCAACGGCCGTCATCTGGCTGGCGGGAAGCAACTGCAGCTTGTAGGCGAAAAGCAGGATCAGCATCAACCCGAACCAGAACGAGGGCATCGAGTAGAAGAAGAACGACGCGACGGTCGCGGTGTTGTCCATCCACGAGTACTGTCGCACAGCCTGGATCGTGCCCACCACGACGCCGACGATGAAGATGACGATCAGCGCGATGGAGCTCAGTAGCAGCGTGTTCGGGATGGCGTCCTTGAGGATGTCGGAGATCGGTCGATGCTGCGAGAACGAATAACCGAAGTCACCGGTCAGAAACGACGAGATCCAGCGGAAGTACTGGATATGGATCGGCTGATCGAGACCCAGATTCCGCCTCATCTGCTCGATGACCGCGGGATCGATGTTGGGGTCGGCGAGGTAGATCGAGGTGGGATCACCGGGGGCGGCGTGCATCAGGAAAAAGATGATCGTCGACGCCCCCAACAGGATGGGGATCGCCTGCAGCGTGCGCTTTATGATGTAGCCGATCAACGGCCGGTCGAGCTTGCCGCGCCTGACCCTTGACCGGCCTCAGCCATCGGCGACGCTCCAACAGGCACGTTGTATCGCTGCCGCCCTTCGGGCACGAACCACTCCTCGAGGTTGAATGCCCAGCCATAGGCGTTCATATCGGTGTTCTCGAATCGCTCATTGATCACGTGAAGATCGTTGAGCTGGAACAGATAGGTGTAGTAAGACTCGTCGACCGAGATCCGCTGCATCTCGGACCAGAGTTGCTTCGCCTTATCCCGATCTCGCTCGAGCTCGGCTTGTGCCATGAGCTCCAACATCCGTTCATTGTCCGCGCTCACGAAGTTGAACAACGCGTCCTTCCCAAACATCGAGGTCAACGCGGCCTTGATCCCCACCGACCAACCGCCGACGGCTGATTGGTAATCCTTGGATAACAGCTGATCGATAAAGGTGTTGAACTCAAGCACGTTTGGCGTGACTTCTACGCCGACATCCTTGAGCTGCTGCTGGATCACGGTCACGATGTCGACCCGCATCCGATTGTTGCCGTTGGTAGCCATCTGGAATTTGAACTCACGACCATCCTTCTCGCGCACTCCGTCGCCATCGGAGTCGGTCCAGCCGGCCTCCTCCAGCAACGCTTTCGCGCGTTCCTGATCGAACGGATACGGTTCGATCGTCGGGTCATGGGCCCAGATCGTCGAGATCAACGGTTGCGTACCCACCGTAGCCTGTCCGTACACCAGCGCATCGACGATCTGCTGGCGGTCGATCGCCATCGTCAGCGCCTGCCGCACACGCTTGTCCTCGAACAGCGCGTCGAGCCGGTTCCACGCGACGTAGGTGTACGACCGGCCGGGATACGAGTGGACGGTGAGCCCGGGCGCTTCGCTCAGCTGCGGGTAGAACGCGGGCCCAAAACGCGCCCACAGATCGATGTCGCCGTTCTGGATCTGGGTTACCAGCGAAGTCTGGTCGGGGATGATACGGTACGTGACGCGGTTGAGGTGCGGCCGCCCGAGCGCGAAGTCGGGGTTGGCCTCGATCACCACTTCCTGCCCAGACTCCCACGACACAAAACGGAACGGCCCGTTGCCGACCGGCTCGCGGGCGATCGGGTGTTCCGACATCTCGGCGAACGGAACGTCCCCCAGGATGTGCTTTGGAAGCGGATAACAGACAGTCGCGTCTTGAACCTGGTACATGTACGGTTCATCGAACGTGAACCGTGCGGTGAGCGGGTCGAGCGCTTCGACATTGGTTATGTGCTCGAGCCAACTCACCGCGCTCCAGCCGATCTCTGGCGCTTTGCACACGTCGTGTGCGAAGACGACGTCATCGGCCGTGAACGGCTCCCCGTCGTGCCAAGTGATACCGGGGTGGATGAAGAAATCGATCGACAGCGAGTCTTCCGTGAAGCGGAACGAATCGGCAAGACCCGGCCGGACGGTGATGAAATCAGGGTTGGATCGCATCAAGTACCAGTAGATGTTGCCGAATATGTCGCTCGACGAAACCGAGTTAGAGGTCGGCGGGAACATCGTATCGAGGTCGACCTCGGCGCCGACGACCAGCATGTCGCCGTCGGCAGGCTGCAACTCCGGGGCACCGGTGTCACCCACATCGCCGCTTCCACCTCCACCACACCCGATCGAGAACATCACCGCACCAATCGCGGCCAATTGCCAAACGCTTGTACGCATTATCGCCTCCCGCGTGGATTATCTAGCTTCCGCTACTCGCTCGACTTGGCCGCCAGTGGCTGACCTCCGCTTCGCCGCTGCATCGACTCGGGAATCCACCAGTTGACGATGCCAACCAAATAACCGCGTGCATCCGCCTCGACGTTCTGCAGCCGTGTGCTGACACCGACGCGCTCTTCGAGGTAGTAGAGGAACGTGTATGGTTGATCACGGTGGATGATCTCCTGGTACTCGTGCCAAAGCGGCTTGGCCTTCTCGCGATCGATCGTCGTCAGCGCCTGTTGCATCAGCGTGTCGGCGCGTGGATTCGTGTACGACGGGTAGTTGTACTGCCCATCGATCGCAGCGGTCGAGAAGAGGTCCGTCGGGTCGAAATTGAAATCGACCGCCCAGCCGCTCACCGCGGCATCAAACTGTTTCACCTTGAGATCGTCGATGAACGTGTTCCACTCCATCAACCGGGGCTGAACATCGATTCCGACTTTCTCGAGATCGTTCTGGACGATCACGACGATGTCTTCACGCAAGTCGTTTCCCTGATTGGTCCGCAAGTTAAAGCGAAACGGTCGTCCGTCTTTGTCGATCACACCGTCACCGTCGGTGTCTGTCCAACCAGCTTCACTCAACAGCACCTTCGCCTGCTCCGGATCGTACGGCCAGGGCTCGAGCGTCTCGTGGAAAGGCCACTGAAACGGCATCACGTCGGCCACGCCGATCTGACCGTAACCGTACAACAAGGCGTCCACGATCTGCTGGCGATCGATCGCCATCGTCAGCGCCCGCCGCACCGATGGATCGTCGAATAGTGGGCTGCGTGTGTTCCAAGCCAAGAACGTGTACGAGCGAGTCGGGTACGTGATCGAATAAGCCCGATCGCTCGATTCGACGCGAGCCATCTCCTTCGGTGGTATCGCTCGCATGTAGTCGATCCCACCGGTCAGGAGCTCAGTCAGCTCAGTCGTCTGTTCGGGAATGACACGGAAGACGACCCGGTCGAGGTGCGGTCGCCCGAGAAGGAACTCGTCGTTGGCCTCGAAGACGACCTGTTGCTCGGGCTGCCAAGACACGAACTTGAACGGCCCGTTGCCCACCGGCTTGCGGTTGAACTCGGCGTTTTTCATGTCAGCGGGGTCGACGTTTTCGAGCAGGTGCTTTGGCATCGTCTGCCACGCCGTGTAGTTCATGGGCGCGTCGGAGTGCGCCTGCGAGAAGTTAAACCGAACCCGACGGTCATCGATGCGGTCGAGCGACGTGACGTACTGGAAATACGCGCTGTTGGCGTAGGCGATTTCCGGCCTCTTGATCATCTCGTACGACCAGATGACGTCGTCGACCGTTGTCGACTTGCCATCGTGCCACGTGACGCCGTCCCGGATCCGGAACGTGATCGACAGCCCGTCTTCCGCGACGCCAAAAGAATCAGCCAGGTAAGGTTCGAAGTTCAGCTCCTCGTCGAGCCGCAAGAGCGGCATGAAGAGCATGAAGTTGCGGACCTGATTGGTTTCGAAATCGGTCGAGACGAGATCGTTAAACGCGTCGAAATCACTCACGGTGGCGACAACCGCGGTGCCCCCGTCGACCGGGGCCGATTCGGCGTCCGGGCGGCCACCCGCTGACTCACCGCCCCGGCTACAGGCAGCCAGCAGCGTGAGGCTGAGCGCAAGAAATGAGATCGGATGGGATATCACGATTCGGGGCAAGAGTATCGTCCTCCGCGTCAAAGAGTGTCAAGTCGTGGCAAGTGCACCACGAAAACGATCGATGGTTACCTCTTCCTCGGGCGTCAGTACCCCGGGCGAGAGGTTCACGTTCAACTTCCGTTCGAAAGCTCGGACTATGCCCGCCGCCAACTCGCTATAACTGACGTCGCGACTGGCGGCTGCGCTCACGGTCGTCGCTGCACCGCGCTCGAGACTGCCCGGCCATACAGCGTCCAGAATGGCGTGATCGCCGGCCAGCGGTATCGAGCCATGCTGCAAGAACGCTTTCCGGGTCCTGCGTTGAGCGCTCCCGACCAGCTTCTTGCCTTCGGCGATGATTTCGCCGTCGACCGGAGTCGCAAAACACGCCAACCGGTCGGCGGGCCTAAGCCGGCGCACCCGACGCGCTGCTCCGTCCTCGACGAGCCGTGCGGGTACTCCGGACTCGGCCAACGCCGCCACCAGCACGGAATGAATTCGTCGATGCACATCCGCCCCGCACCCCGCGAAGGGCCCCACCCCGATCGGCGCTACCACGCTGTAGGTCAACTCCTCGGTCATCTCGCCGTGGTAGACCGCCCGACCGCCAGTCGGGCGGCGCACGCAATCGATGCCCCGGGCTTCGAGCATGGCGATCGCTTCTGGATCGAGTTCGGGTTGGTGGCGTCCGATCGAGACGGCGGGCGGTGACCAGCCGTAGAACCGCACGGTAGGTGGAGCGATACCGGCTTCCACCGCGCTCAGGATCGCCCGATCGCAGGTCATGTTCCAGGCGCCAGGCCGCGCGCCCGTCTCGAGCAGCCGCCAGCCCGGGCTCAGAAATCGACGCTCTCGCCAGGCGTCAGTACCGCACACTGGGTCGATGTCTCGCCCTCAACGCGCGCCTTCCATGCCTCCGCGTCCTGCGCGATGAGATCGAACGTGTCGTAGTGCATCGGCACGACCAGCTTGGGCTCGAGGAATTTGACCGCGTGGAGCGCGTCATCGGGTCCCATCGTGAAGTTGTCGCCGATCGGCAGACAAGCGCAGTCGAACGCATACAGACGTCCCAACAGCTGGATGTCAGCCGTCAGCGCGGTGTCGCCGGCGTGGTAGAAAACTCTGTCGTCGGCGGTGATCACGATGCCACAAGCTGTCGTCGAGTACTTCGGATCGGCTTCCGTCATCGAGCCGTGCGCCGCGGGGACCAGCTTCACGTGCCCGAACGGAAACTCGTGACCGCCTCCACACGCCAG
>JBDHED010000083.1:0-8144 GCA_039591175.1 Gemmatimonadota bacterium
CGAGACACCGAACCATCGTTTCTGGAGAGTCGTATTTGCCGCTGCCTATGATGAGCCGGGAATGGAACGTTCGTCCACCCAGCTGCCATCCGGCGGACAGATCCGCCACCGAATCGGTCGGCCTCGATCGTGTCGTGGTCGTCTCGGTCATATCGGCCTCCTTTGCTCAGCCACCGCCCACGAAGTGAACGACCTCGAGCGTGTCACCTGCCGATAACCCTGTCGCGCCAAACCGATCTCGGGGCAGGATGACACCGTTGGCTTCGACCACGACGGTATCGGGATCGATCTCATGAGCGGAAAGAAACGTCTCGACGGTCGCCCCGTCGGTGACGAGCCGCGGTTCGCCGTTGACGACGATCTCGACCGTGTTCTTGGCGACAGTCGGGTTTGACACGTGGGCTAATGTAACGTCTTGGTAGGGTTCTGACCGACCGCAGCGAGGAAATCTCGCACCGCCCGCCCGGGATCCGCGGCCGCCCAAAGGGCCCGGATCGCGACGACCCCGTGCCCGCCGGCGGCGACGACTTCGGGTGCCCGATCAGCGGTTATCCCGCCGACCGCGAGCTGCGGCAGTGGCGGAAGACTCTCGGCTTCGAGCGTCGACTGGATCTCTTCGAGCAGTCCGACTCCCACCGGCTCGGCGTCGGGATGACTCCGGGTCGCGTAGATCGCACCCACGACCAAGTGGTCAGCGCCGTCTCGGGCAGCGGCGATCGCGGCTGCCACTGAGTGCACCGATCGACCGACGCGAGCTGTCGGGTCGACAACCCGGCGCGCGCCGGCGATCGACAGGCCGCGCTCGGGCAACTGCACGCCGTCGGCGTGAAATGCGCACGCCATGTCGGCCCGGTCGCCGATCCAAAGCTCGGCCTGGTAATCGTCGGTCCGCTCACGGACTCTCGCGATCAGCTCCGAGAACGCGCGGTCGTCGAGCGCTCGCGATCGCAGCCAAACGACCCGCAGTCCAGCGTCGAGCATCGTCTCGAGCGTGGCTGCGAAACCGGGTTGTTCCAGCCGCCGATCGTCGGTCGCGGCGACCAGCGCAGGCAGTGGGTCGTCACGCATCCTCACCCAACCGTTCACCGGCGGCCAGCATCCGACCCCGAGCCCACTCCGAGCCCGACATCCGCTCTCGACCGGCCGGTTGGACGACATCGAGCACGACGAGTCCGTCACCTGCGACGACGACCGGCTCGGGATCGACATGCACCACGGCGCCCGCCGGCGCACTCTCAGTTTCGGCGATCGGTCGCAGTCGGAACACCTTGAGTCGCTCGCCACGCCAAGTCGTCCACGCGCCTGGCCAAGGATCGTAGGCTCGTGCCGCTCGCTCGAGCGATTCGACACCGGCGGACCAATCGAGGTGCGCATCCTCGGCCGTGACTTTGATGGCGTACGAGGCCAGGGCGTCGTCCTGGGGTGTTTCCGTCAGGGTCCCGGCTTCGAGGCGACCCAGTGCGTCGACCATCACCGTCGCGCCGAGCGCTGCCAGTCGCTCGGTAACCGTACCCGCCGAGTCGTCGGCGTGAATCGGCTCCTCGGCTTGTAGACAGATCGGGCCGGTGTCGAGCCCGGCCTCCATGCGCATGATCGTGATGCCGGTCGAGTCGCAGCCGTCGAGTATGGCACGAGTCACCGGGGCCGCGCCGCGGTAGGCGGGCAAGAGCGACGCGTGCACGTTGAACGCCCCGCGAGGCGGCAGCGCGAGCACCTCGGGGCGCAAGATCTCGCCGTACGCCGCTACCACGAACACGTCTGGCGCAACATCGGTCAAGCTGGCGACGAAACTCTCGCCGCGTGGTTTGTCAGGCTTGAGTACCGGGATGGTGGCGATCGCAGCGACTTGTGCGACCGGGGTAGGCGAAACGCTTCCGCCGCGGCCGCGACGACGGTCGGGTTGCGTCACGACCGCCGCCACCGAGTGGTGGCTGTCGATCAACGCTTTCAACGTGGGTACCGCGAATCGGGGGCTGCCCCAGAAGACGACCTGCACGGGCTCGCCCGCTACCCCTTGGCCGACTTGTGAATCGGGAATCCGGGTTCCAGGCCTTTCTCAGCCATCGCCGCCCTGAACTCACGCACCGCGAGGTCACGACGGAGCGCTCCCAGGTGATCGATGAACAGGATCCCTTCCAGGTGATCGAGCTCGTGCTGGAGAACGCGCGACAAGAGATCAACGCCCCGAACGGTGTGCCGATCACCATCACGATCCTGGTACTCGACTTCGACCTCGGCCGATCGCTCAACCGTCTCCACGACACCGGGGATCGACAGACACCCCTCCTCGCTAGGGACCGTCCCGGACTTCGATACGACGACCGGATTGATGAGCTCGAGAACCTCGGTTCCATCACGCGCCTCGCTCACGTCGACCACCGTGGCGCGCCGCGTGTCGCCAACCTGAGGTGCTGCGAGCCCGACCCCCGCATTCTCGTACATCGTCTCCACGAGGTCGTCGAGCAACGTTCCAAGGTCGGTGTCAAACCGCTCTACAGGCTCGGTCTTTTGACGCAACACACCATCTCCGAGATAGCGGAGCTCGCGAATCGCCATTACGACTTTTTTGGTTCGGCTGGTCTGTTTAGCACGCGCACGACTTTGCTGCGTTCAACGTCGACCTTGACCCCATCGGTGACCTTCAGAGAGACCTTCTCTTCGTTGAGCGACATGATGCGGCCGTAAAGACCACCCACCGTAACCACCTCGTCGCCCTTTTTCAGGCCCTTTACCAGCGAGCCGTGTCGCTGCTGCTCCTTCTGTTGCGGGCGGATGAGCAGAAACCACAGGATCGCAACCATCGCCGCGATCGGCAACAGCGAAACGAAAAACCCTTCGGTTCCGCCTTGGCCGCCGGGCGTTCCCATGAGCACGGGTATCACATAATGCATTGCGCCTCCATTGCTGATGCGAGCAGGTATCGATCACTCCAGGCACTCGACCACTGTTCGAAATCTCCAGCTTCGATCGCACGCCGCGCCTGCTCTACAAGATCGATCAGGAACGCCACGTTATGGTATGAAAGAAGCCGCGGACCCAGCATCTCGTCGGATCGGAAAAGGTGTCGGATATAGCCCCGGCTCCACGTTTTGCAAACCGCGCAATCGCAAGTTTCGTCGAGCGGGCGATCGTCGGCAGCGAAACGCGCGTTCTCGACGTTGATCCGGCCTTCGTGCGTGTACGCCGCTCCGGTACGGCCGTGGCGCGTGGGAGCGACACAATCGAACAGATCGACGCCGCGACCGATGGCGGTCACAACATCCTCCGGGAAACCGACTCCCATCAAGTACCGTGGCTTGTCCGCCGGTAACTCTGGCACGGTTACGTCGAGCATCTCGTACATGAGCCGTTTTGATTCGCCAACCGACAGACCGCCGATCGCGAACCCATCGAAATCGAGCGACGTCATCGCGCGTGCGTTCTGGCGCCGTAACCCACCATCCACCGACCCCTGAACGATGCCGTACAAGAACCGGCGATGCACCCACGGCTCCCCGTTTAGCGCCCGGTGAGCAGTCAAGCACCGTTCGGCCCAGTGCAGCGTCCGCTCGGCCGCGACCTGCGCTTCGTTTGGCCCGCACGGGTACGGTGCGCACTCATCGAACGCCATCACGATGTCGGCACCGAGCTTGGCCTCGAGCTGCATCACGCTCTCGGGTGTGAAGCGGTGGGTGCTACCGTCGAGGTGTGACCGGAAGGTGACACCGTCGTCGTCGATCTGTCTGAGAGCGGCCAGGCTGAACACCTGATAGCCACCACTATCGGTCAGAATCGGCCCGTCCCACCCCATGAACCGGTGCAGCCCGCCCAACTCGAAAACGATGTCGGCCCCGGGTCGCAGATGAAGGTGGTACGCGTTGGCGAGCACGATCTCGACCCCGAGCTCGGTGAGATCGTTGGGCGTGAGCGCCTTGACCGTGGCCAGCGTCCCGACCGGCATAAAGGCCGGCGTGCGGACGACGCCGTGATCGGTGTGAAGCACTCCCGTACGCGCACGATCGTCGAGAGCACCCGCTTTCCAGTGCATGCGCCTGAAGATACCCGCTACTCGGCGGCTCGTCCGTTGGACTCGAGGTCGACGCGATCTCCCGGATCGGGCACCGACGCGCGCCAGCCCAACTCGTCACCGAGACGGGCGACGAGCGCCGCGGCGGCATCGGGTTCGCCGTGTACGGCATACGCACCCTGGGGCGGCTGGGTGGCCGTACCCAGCCACTGCATGAGCTCGTTGCCCCCGGCGTGTGCCGACATGCCGTGGAGTATCTCCACCGTCGCGCGCACCGGAACCTCGTCATGAAAGATGTAAAGCGTGCGATCGCCGGAAGCGAGTTGATGGCCGCGCGTCCCGTACGCCTGGTAGCCGACCATGAGCACCGTCGTACGCGGGTCTGGTAACCGTTTTCGCATGTGGTGCAGAATGCGACCACCGGTGACCATCCCGCTGGCCGAGATAATGATGATCGGCTCGTCGATCTCGTTGATCGCCTTCGATTGCTTGCGGCTGCGGGCGAGGCGAAAGTCGGTACATCGGAGCGGTGTGTCCTCGGCGATCACTCGCTCCCATGTCTTGTCATCGAACTCCTCGCGGTGACGGCTGTAGATGTCCACCGCGTCGAGCGCCATCGGGCTGTCGACAAACGTCGGCAGGCAAGGGATTCGACCAGCGCGTTCGAGCTCGTTCAGATGGACCATCAGGGCCTGGGTACGACCGATCGCAAACGCCGGCACGATCAGTGCCCCACCGCGCTCTACCGCTGCCAGCACGACGCGCTCGAGTTGGTCGGCGACCGGTTCGTGCTCGTGGACGCGGTCGCCGTAGGTCGATTCTGTCACCACGTAGTCGGCGTCACCGATCGGATCCGGATCCGGAAGGATCGGCACCCCGAACCGTCCTATGTCACCCGAGAAGACGACCCTCGACCGGTCACCGTTCTCCTCGATGTCGAACGCCACGAACGCGGCGCCGATGATGTGCCCGGCGCGATGGTACATCGCGGTCAGGCCGTTGCCGAGATCGATCGGCTCTTCGTGCATGATCGGCTTTGCGCGTTTGGCCGCTGCACGACCCTCGTCAGCCGTGTAGAGCGGCAACGCCGGCTTGTGCGTGGTGATGCCTTTGCGATTGCGGTAGCGCGCCTCCTCCTCCTGTAGCCCACCCGAGTCTTCGAGCAACACGCGGAGCAGATCGGCGGTCGCCGGCGTCGCGTATACGTCGCCGTCGAAGCCCTGGCCGACGAGTCTCGGCAGGTAACCGGTGTGATCGATGTGGGCGTGGGTCAACACGACGGCGTCGATCGATGCCGCATCAAACGGCAGCGGCTCCCAGTTTCGCTGACGCAGTTTCTTGGAACCCTGAAAGAGACCGCAGTCGATCAGGATCCGCCGTCCGGCAGCCTCCAACAGGTGCTTGGAGCCGGTCACCACCTTGGCCGCGCCGATGAATTCGATCGTCGCCATGGACGCGGAAACTATACGATCAGCATCGCGTCGCCGTAGGAGTAGAACCGGTAACCGGAGTCGACGGCGTGACGGTAGGCGTCGAGGATGAGCTCGGTGCCGGCGAACGCGGCCACCAACAGCAGCAGCGTCGACCGCGGGAGATGAAAGTTCGTGACCAACGCGTCCACGCATCCAAACTCGTGACCGGGCCGGATGTAGAGATCGGTCCAGCCTTGACGGGTCGACGACTCGAGCGCTCGGACTGTGGTCGTCCCGACCGCCACCACGCGGTTGCCCCGCTGGCGGGCTCGCGCGACGGCGTCAGCGGTCGCTTCGGGCACGTCGAACCACTCGGCGTCCATCGTGTGATCCTCAGCGCGCTCGGTCGTCACCGGTCGAAATGTGCCCGGCCCGACGTGAAGCGTGAGCATCACCTGCTCGATGTCGCGCTCCTCGAGGCGAGACAGCAATTCGGGGGTGAAGTGGAGCCCGGCGGTCGGCGCGGCGATCGCACCGCGGTGGGCTGCGTAAACGGTCTGATAACGTTCACGATCACTCGACTCGTCATCGCGATCGATGTACGGCGGCAACGGCACATGCCCGTGTTCGGAAATCCACTTCCAGGTGGGTGTGGGAACGTCGAGCTCGACGGCGCGCATGCCGGACCCCTCACGAACACCGGTGATCTCCACCCACGCCCCTGGGGCCGGTTGGCCGTCATGCGACAGAAGCGCCAATCGTTCGCCCGGCCGAGCCTTTTTCGCTGGTCTCGTGAGCGCCTCCCACACGCGCCCAGACGCCCGCTCGGGGTCGGTATCGTCCAGCGGCCTGGACAACAACAGCTCCACCCTCGTGCCCGAGCTCCTGCGCGCGAACAGTCGCGCCGGAAACACGCGCGTGTCGTTCAAGACCAACACGTCACCAGGCGCAAGCGCCTCGACCAGTTGTGGGAACTCGGCATCACGCCAGCTCCCGGCCTGTCGATCGACGATCAACAAGCGGCTTTCTTCACGATGTCGCGCCGGGTACTGGGCGATGCGGCCCGCCGGCAACTCGTAGTCGAAGGCGTCCATCGACGCTGCACCGCCTTCAGACATCGACGTGACCGTTTGTTAACGCACCAGGAAGTTGATCAACAAGGTAAGAACGATCGATACGATCAGCGATGTGGCGATCGGGATGTAGATCGTCGTCTCTTCGCGCCGGATCAGTATGTCGCCGGGGAGTTTTCCCGCTCCGGGGATCTTGGGCCCCAGCAGAAACAAGACTCCTAACACGATACATACCAGGCCGAACAGGATCAGGAGTCGTGCGAGCTCGCCCACTCCGGGTCCCCTTCGGCCAATCGGCCGATCTGGCGTACACGATCAACCGACACAACGAGATCGCGACGGCCGTCACTCAGCTCCCGCCATCGCGCGACGTACTCCATCACCTGGCGCTGAACATCCGGCGTCGGCCCGCGCTCGGTCTCGAGAAACTTCTGACACACCGCACCCAGATCGATCTCAAACTGTCGCTCGAGCCGGCGTATCGTCCGACACAGCCTGAGTTTCTCGATGTCACCGATGATCTCTAGTTGCTGCGCCATCCGGGCCGGCGAGTTGTCGTGGACACGGTACCGTTCGGCGGCGGTCTCGGCTTGATCAGGGGTCAGAACGATGAACTGCATAGGTCGATCGCCAATATACCGCTGAAAAACGGAAATCCTCATTGGAGGTGGCCTCGTTTGGTTATTTGGCTAAAATGCCACGCGTGGGAAGGCTCGAGGGACACACCAAACGCAGGCTGGAAGCGCAGGCCCGAGTAATCAAGGCGTTGGCGCACCCAACCCGCCTCTTTCTCGTCGAGGAGCTGTGCCGAGAAGAACGCTGCGTTTGTGAGCTGGCTGAGATGGTCGGCTCGGACGTTTCGACGGTTTCCAAACATCTCGCCCTACTCCGCGAAGCTGGGATCGTGCAGGACGAAAAGCGAGGCAAACAGGTTTTCTATCGTCTGCGCATGGATTGCGCGCTCGATTTCGCCTCTTGCGCCAGCGTGATTCTCGAGGAGACGTCTCGCCGCCAGCTGGAAGCGATAACGAATGAGGTTGTGTCATGAGTGAAGGCGTCGCACGCCGACTCTCGTTACTGGATCGCTACCTGACGGTCTGGATCTTCCTGGCCATAGCGGTCGGGGTTGGCTTCGGGTATCTGATCCCGGAAGTCGAGTCTTTCATTGACCGCTTTCAGGTCGGCACGACCAACATCCCGATCGCCGTCGGCCTGATCCTGATGATGTACCCGCCACTCGCCAAGGTCCGCTACGAGGCGCTGGGGAATGTTTTCCGGCACAAGCGGGTGCTGGCCCTGTCGCTCTTCCAGAATTGGGTCGTCGGGCCGATCGTGATGTTCGCCCTGGCGATGATCTTTCTGTCCGACCTGCCCGAGTACGCGGTGGGGTTGATCCTCGTCGGTCTCGCCCGCTGCATCGCCATGGTACTGGTCTGGAACGACCTGGCGCGTGGTGATCGCGATCTCGTCGGTGGCCTGGTTGCACTCAACGCCATCTTCCAGGTGCTCTTCTACGGCTTTTACGCCTACGTCTTCATCACTCTCTTGCCGCCGCTGTTTGGCATGCAGGGGAGGATCGTCGACATCACGATCGCAGAGATCGCACAGAGCGTTCTCATCTATCTGGGGATTCCTTTTCTGGCGGGGGTGCTG
>JBDHED010000084.1:0-8126 GCA_039591175.1 Gemmatimonadota bacterium
CTCCGGTGGCGAGGCCACTCGGCTCGTTTTCACACGTCTGAGCATCGAACAACCCAACGTGCTCGTGCTCGACGAACCGACCAACCACCTCGACCTGGAATCGATCGAAGCGTTAGTCGAAGGATTGAGAGCGTACCCCGGCACGCTGATTCTGGTCTCACACGACCGTTGGTTCGTGAGTCAACTGGCCACGCGCGTCCTCGAAATTCGAGCGGACGGCGTCACCGATTACCCCGGTCCGTACGACGAATACGTCCACGCCTGCGGGGACGATCATCTCGATGTCGACCATGTCGTTCTCAAGGCGCGAAGGGAAAAACGGCAAAAGAAAGCGTCACCAACCCCGGAGTCCGCCGAGCGACCGGCAAAACGGAAGAATTCCAAGCGTGACCTGCAGAAACGCCGCCAGCGACTCGAGCCGATTATGCAACGCATTGAGGCCGCCGAGACACGCGTTCAGGAAATCGACGACCTGTTCTGTGAACCCGACTACTTTGCGCGAACGCCCGTCGACGAGGCCCGTGACCGCCAAGCGGAGCGCAACCGTCTTCAACTCGAGCTGCGAGATCTGATCAGTGAGTGGGAGAGGATCGAAAGTGAAATCAACGCGTTAGAAGCGCGAGACGAGATCCGCTGAGACACGCTGTCGACTTCGGTTGCCCCGACACGGACGATCCACAATCTTAGCAAGCAACCAGTAATCGTCGACCCAACGAAAGCGAACGCGCATGCGAACGGATCATCCGCTCGAAGGCAGCGCCCCGCGGACGACTCACGGATGGCGGCTCCTTGTCAGCGCTGCGGCTGTGATCGTCATCGTCTACGGGATCCAGGCCTCCCAACAGGTCCTCGTTCCCTTCCTCCTCTCTGTTTTCCTGGCGGTGATCGGAGCCCGGCCGGTGGCGTGGATGGACCGGCGCGGCCTGCCCCACACCGTAGCCGTCGCGGTCTTCGTGGTCGGAGTGATGAGCGCGCTGCTTGTCGTCTCGGCCATCGTCGGAACGTCGATTACCGAGTTTTCGAGCCGCATCCCCATATACCAGGAGAGCTTGTCCAGGGCGCTGACCGACGTCGCCGAGCGAATCGTGGGTCGACGGACTCCGCTTTCCGTCGAAGAGTTGCTCGCCAACGTCGAACCGGCGTCTGCGATGCGGCTGACCGCCACCGTCCTGACCGCCCTTCGCGGCGTCTTCGCCAACGCCTTCGTGATCCTGTTCATGGTCGTGTTCATCCTGCTCGAGATCTCGAGCTTCCCTCTCAAGCTCGACGCCATCCACCCGCGATCGCGGGCAACGATCCAGGAGTTCGCCGCCTTCGCCGATAGCCTCCAGCACTACCTGAACCTCAAGACGCTCATTTGCTTGCTGACCGGGCTCGCCGTCGGTCTGTGGGTGGCCGTGTTGGGAATCGACTTCCCCGTCCTCTGGGGCCTACTCGCGTTTCTCTTGAACTACGTGCCGACGATCGGGTCATTCATCGCCGCGATTCCTGCCGTGCTGCTCGGGTTCATCCAGTTCGGCTTGGGCCGAGCACTCATCGCCGCTGCCGGTTACGTGGTAATCAACGTCGTGATCGGGAACATGCTCGAGCCGCGGGTCCTAGGAAAAGGATTGGGGCTCTCGACGCTCGTCGTCTTCCTCTCGCTCCTTTTCTGGGGATGGGTCCTCGGGCCGGTGGGCATGATCCTGTCGGTGCCGTTGACGATGACGATCAAGATCGCCTTGCAGAACAATCCCCGAACTCGCTGGGTCGCCGTTCTCCTCGACCGCGGAGACGCATCGTCGATCGTCGAGGCGCCGGCGACCGTCTCAAGCGATGCGGTGGCCGACACCGGCAAGGCTTGAGGAGCGCTGGGTTTCAAGACCCCCTGAAGTTGGCGAGGCTAAGTCGTGGTTGGGCCCCCAGGATTCGAACCTGGACTCTCGGCTTCAATTGAACACGTTCGCGACAGTATGCGTCGTACGTACAGCATGCCCTGCCCTTCCAATATGAGACCTTTCTTGATGCTAACTGGTATGGTTCTACTCCATTGGCAACCCACTGTTGCCCAAGAGGAAACAGAAGGCATTCGTGGTGACTCGTTAGCGATTGCTGAAGCCGAGGCCATGGTCGAAACCATGGGCGAAATGGAGATATGGGAATGGTACCCCTGGTACCGAATCGATTCCTATGTAGAGATGGGGTCCTACACGGCTGGATCATATTGAATGCCAGGAAGGAACCTATTGTTAAGGCCACTACGCAATATCGGTATACGTTGGGGCCGCTGAAGCAATTCGGAAACCTCCGAGTCTCTAATTGGGGTGTATACGAAAACGGGACAACTCGGTATCAGATGATCTCGCTTGAAGGCAATAATCAACCTCCTGATCCTTCTTTGTTCGTGCCTCCTCCTGAGTTTAGGACAGACGACGTGAGATGATCACTTACACCATGAATGGAGGCCGTATGAGACTGTTACATCACCAACTCGCCTTGGTACTGGTTGCCGCGGCTGCGTGTGGTAGTGCCGATGGGACGACCTCCCAAAAGCCGTCTAACGGGTCAGATCACAGCCAAGCCGTTGCGGCAACGTACGACCTTGCAACACCCACAAAAGTGAAAGTCTACAAACCCACTTTCTGCGGCTGCTGCGCGAGTTGGGTTGAGCACCTGCGAACCGCGGGGTTCGAGGTCGAGGTGCAGGAAACAGACGAACTCGAGCTCGTCAAGTCCGAGCTGGGAGTTCCGTCTGAGCTCGAGTCGTGTCACACAGCCGAGGTGGAAGGATACGTGATCGAGGGCCACGTCCCCGCTGACGTGATCGCACGGCTACTTACCGAGCGACCGGAAGTCAGGGGAATCGCAGTACCGGGCATGCCCGCCGGGTCACCTGGCATGGAGACCGACGGACAGACGGACCCGTTTGACATCGTTTCCTTCGACGAGACGGGTCAGACAGCAGTGTATGAGACCCGGTGATCGGTTCTCGGCTCCAAAGGACTCGACCTGGCGCTCTAGTCCGGCGAAAGACGTAGAGACCGACTGCCGCTGCTAGGACCGCAAAGGGCTTACTAACTCCTTCCCAAACGGGAGCAGGCCGCGAGCCTTCCCAGGAATGAACCGAAGCTGAGCGGCCAACGTTCTTATGGATGTGGAGCCCAGCGTCTCTTCACCATTCCGGCGAGTTTCGACCGCCGTGTCGCGTCGCGTCTTTCTCCGAGCTGCCGGCGGCGCTTTAGCGGTTTTCGCGATTCCGGGCTGTGGGGATTCATCCGAGTCGCCGACCGGACCCCGCCCAACTCCCCCAAACCCAAGTCGACTGACCGCTCGCCCTGGCATCCCGACCCAAGAACCCACCGTTGGATTGTCGCAACTCGGGCTTGGGAGCTCTGGCGACGGACTCCTGTACGTACCGGAGAGCTACTCCCCCGACACGCCGGCACCTCTCTTCGTCGGCTTGCATGGTGGTGGTGGCACCGCCGGCGACTGGGCGCCTTATTACCCGCGGGCCGAAGAGCGGGGCATGATCCTTCTCGCCATCGATTCCAGCACCCGGACGTGGGACCTGATCACCTCCGGCGCCGTCGGACCCGATGCCAGGTTACTCGACCTCGCGTTGCAGCACACCTTCGACCGGTTGAGGGTCGACCCCACCCGCCTCGCGCTGGCGGGGTTTTCGGACGGCGCGGCCTACGCCGTATCCCTCGGCCCTGTCAACGGAGACCTTTTCAGCCACATCGTGGCCTACTCTCCCGGCATTCGGGTGGCCCTCGGTCCACTCACCGGTAGGCCGCGCATCTACATATCGCACGGCACAAGCGATCCCGTGATCCCGGTGAGCATCACTCGCGACTCCACCGTGCCCGGTCTACGTGACAGCGGTTACGAGGTGACCTTTGCTGAGTTTGGTGGCGGCCACTCGCTTCCCGACCCGATCATTGAGTCGTCGCTGAACTGGTTCCTCGCTTAGCGCCTCGCTCGGCAGCCAAGGGTCAGAGAACCCACTCTCACAACCCCCTCTTTCGCGGGAACGTCCAATTCACGAGGTTGTCCACGAACGGCTGCGACACGGCTAGCATGGGGTGCTCGTCGCCGATTACGAAAATCCTGGCAGTACCGAATACAACCGTTCCCATTACCGGCTCGCCACTCGACAACCAGCCCAGGATCTCGACGTTTGGGGCAACCGGCGATTCAATCGTCCACACGGATCACGCCGAACATGTCGTCGATCAACTTTGGGAACGCGTTGGCGTACCCGATAAACGATCCGAACGTCATCGTGTACAGCCACGTCATGATCCCCAGGATTCGAACCACGCTCTGAGCCCTATCCCTCCGGCCGCATCAGCTCCCGAAATGGCGGATAGTCGCGCAGCGACTGGGGCAGATATGGGGTCGTGTGGAGGTCGAGCCGGTCGTACTCCCAGCCCTGCTCCCAGGCCCGGCTGATGAGCTGCGTAGCGCGTTCGTGATCACCCAGGTGAGCCGACAGGATCGCGCTGTAGTAGGTCGCTCTTCCGCGCTCATCGGAAGAAGTTCGCCAATCACGCAACAACGAAGCGATCTCGATGGCCCGCTGCTGCTCGCCGCTCATCGCCGCTATCTCTCCCAATCGCCTCCAGACCCACCAGTTCTCCGGGTTCTTCTCAAGGAGACCTTCGAGGATCGCCCGGCTCTCATCGAGGCGCCCGGCCTTTTCGAGCCAGTACGCGGCGTTGCTCGATGGCTGTGAGTCCTCGGTCGGATCGTAGCGGGCCAGGTACCCGGCAACGACCTCTTCCGCGACCGTGTGGTGCCCGTGTCTGATCAGTTCCTCGACGAGGATGAACGCTTCGTCGTGGTCGCGCGGCATCGCGTTTTCGACTCGACCCAGGGCACCCAGCGCCCGAAGTTCATTTCGCCGCAATTTGGAGCTCCCGGGCAGCACGCGACGTCCAGTCCGGGCAGCGAGGAGCTCCTCCTCGTGCTCCCCCAACCTGTGGCGTGCAACGGTGAGCAGGTGCCAGAACATCTCGAAGTGAAACAGCAGCCCCTGTTCGGAGTCCGCCTCCGACAGGAGACGGGCGGCCTCGCGGGGACGATTGAGCCGGTACGCGGTCTCCGCCAGGTTGTAGTTCCACACGTCTCCCGGGGTCATCTCCACGACCCGGGTGTACGCCCTGTATGCGGAGGGAAGATCCCCTCGGGCGCTAGCCATGTACCCGTCCAGCAGACTGCGCTCCCAATTCGTCAGCTCGTTTCGCTTGCCGTTCAGCATTTGCGCCAGCGAGTCGGCTCGGCGGCGTGCACCGCCATACGTGTAGGCCTGAATCGCCCACAGGAGCGCGATGCTGAAGTCCGGGTCCACGGCGGCTGCGCGGCCGAAGTACTCGGCCGCCTCGCCCATTCTCGACGCGAACCCCCCGGTGTTCCCGTCGATCGAAAACGGCTTGCGCCGCACGCCGAAAAGGGTTTCGAGTCCCCGGTCGTATAGCACGTATGCCGCGTAGCTGGGCGGCTGGCTCGCCCGGTCCGCCCAGGAGCGAAGTCGGGGATCGACGACCGTCGCTAGGCTGCCGGCCACTTTCTGTCGGAGCTCATCCACTCCCTCGAGGGCGGCCGAAGCGGGCGTTCGCAGGCGGGAGACCGTCCGCAGCAACTCTCCGCTGGCTACGTCGATGACTTGGGCCTCGAAAGCGAGCGAGTCTCCGTGTTGACGGTACGATCCGATAATGAGCAGCGCGGCCCGGTGGTTCTCGGCCAGCGACCTCGCGTCATCGGGGCTCTCCGACCCACCGCCCTGGCCCGGGTTCAGGCTGGCGACCGACACCACCCGCATCAGATCCGTCTCGGCGAGCCCACGCGCGATCCAGTCGGATGCCATCTGCCCGAGCCGGTCGAACTCGGGATCACCGGTCCGGTTGACGAACGGCCCAACCAGCACCCGATTCGATTCGAGATCGACGCCCTGGGGCTCTGCGGCGCGATTCCGGCTCGTCATCAAGCCGAGAACCACGAGCACCACGGCTAACGCGATCGCCACCGCAACGCGTCGTGGTGACGTCGACTTTCTCCACCAGGATGTGCCGCTCGTCGACTCGTCCGGCGCTTCAGGACCGAGAGATCCTCGCAGCCCGTCGACGACCGCGACACGCTCTCCCGACTCCGCCTCGCGAACGGCCTCTACCAGCGCTTCCGTCTCGTCCGAAGGGTCGATCGCCAGATCGCCGGAGAGTCGGGCGCGGAACGTCTCGTATTCGTGGATCGCCCGGGACCGATCGCCGAGATGGTGGAGGCAGACCAGCAGCTCACGCAGCAGGCGTTCGTCGTACGGGTCCCAGTTCATCCCGCGCTCGAGGAGCGGTACGGCGCCAGAGAAATCCTGGTTCGAGATGAGTTCGAGAGCGCTTCGCGTCGCCGCCCGGACCGCGAGCGTGCGCAGTCGCTGGCGAGAGGTTTCGAGCCAGTGGTCCAGTTCAGGGCACCCCGGCACATGGAGTCCGGGAAGGAGTTCCCCGCCATACAGCTCCAGCGCCCGGGCGAAGTCGCGCGCCTCGATCGCGGCCTCGAAGGCGTGAACATCACACCGCAGGAATCGGGCGTCGATCCCCAGCGCGTCGCCGCGGGAGACCACGACGTCTTCGCCCAGCAACCCTCGAAGCTCGTAAAGGGCTTGCCGCAGGGCGTGCCGAGCCTGCCGCTCCCGGCACTCGGGCCAGAAGACACCCGTCAATACGTCGCGTCGCGTGAACCGCCGCGCGGAGAGAGCTAGATAGGCGAAAAGGGCGAGCAGCTTCGGGCGGGAGCGCAGCCGCGCGAGGCTTTGATCCTTGGAGAGATCTCGCAGGTCGGTGGTGCCGAGGGCACGAAACTCGAACATGGCCGTCCCGGTGCTGCACGGGCATCTGACAGGGATCTGACGGACGTCTGACGCCAGATACGTATAGTGCTCATTGACAACCTATGCACACCGTTCGCAAAGCGGCAATAGAACTGTTCATGTAGGGGAGGCGGCATGCGACCTGGGATTTTTCTCTCTTCACTGGCGATTCTGACACTGGTGGGCCTATCGAGCTGTCAGGATGCGCGCGATCTCACCACAGGGCCCAGGATGCTGGAGCCAGCGGCTCCGCCCGGCGCCTGTCCCGAATGGCCCAACTGCCCGGACCACCCCGGAGGCGCTCCCGCCCCCGGATCGGGAGAAGGTCCCAACTATGACATCACGATCGTGCAGGAAGCCGGAGTCATCACGGCGCACTGCCAGACGGACGACCGCACGACGGGCGTCACCGCCCGCGACTGCACGATCGACAACTTGGGCTTTCTCCTGCGTGAAGTCGCCGGCGGAGCGGCGTGCTTTCCGAACGACGACTACACCGGCTCTTTCCACTCCGAGCTGGCCGAAGACGGCACCATCGACATGCGGCTCGCCTTCAACGCTCTGAACCAGAAAGGTGGCGATGCCCGGTATACGTTCCTGGCGCACGGTGGCGAGATTACGTCGGGTGCGTGGTTCCCGGGCCCGGCCCCCGGCACGACAGTTCAGTTCGTGAGCGACGCGTGGTCGGTGGCCAAGGGCGGGAAAGGTGGCAGCTCCGCCTGCTCGGGAGGCGGCGTGCTGACGATAACGATGACCGTTTTCGAGCTGCCGTAGCAGCGTTACGTTCGCGGCACCAGCTGCAGACATGAAGGCCCCACGTCCCCTGACTATCCCTGTTGTCCTTCTGTTGTCGGCCTGCTCCGGCGGTGGGACGGGCGGAGGAGCGGAACCGCCCACCGCCCCGCCTGCCGGCGAACTCCGGGTCTCCGTGCGGACTGTCGGGGACCAGCTCGATCCGGATGGCTACACCTTTCTCCTCGATGGCACCGAGCGCGGGACCATCAGCCGGAGCGGTTCCCTGCTGCTCTCCGGCCTCTCGGATGGGCCGCACACGGTCGAGTTGTCTGCCATCGCCGACAATTGCCGAGTCACGAACCTCGAGAACCCGGGTGAGGTCAGGACAACAAGTGCCCAGAGGCTCGACCTCGAGTTCATCGTTTTCTGTCTCGCGCCGGATGCAGGCCGCATCTTCTTCGTCTCACAAGGCACGGTGTGGTCGATGTCGGCGATCGGCGGGGATCAGCGCATGGTGACGGCGGGCACACGACTTGCCGTCAGCACC
>JBDHED010000085.1:0-8304 GCA_039591175.1 Gemmatimonadota bacterium
GGCCGTTACGAGCAGCAGCGGATCCTGGATAGTCAGCGTCGGATCTACGAGTTGGGGTTGTTTCGACTGGTTGAGGTCGACACCAAGCTCGGCACGGTGCGAGCCGATACCGTCGATGTGACGGTCTCCGTTACGCCGGCGGCGACGCGCGTGGTGCGGTTGGGGATTGGCTACGGGACCGAGGATCTGGTGCGCGTGCAAGGCTCGTGGTTGGACCGGAACTTCTTTGGCAAGAGCCGACAGCTGGAGATTCGCGGTCTGTACTCGCGGCTCGAGCGAGAGGCGGCCGTCACCTACCGACAGCCGACGTTCATAAGACCCAACCTGAACCTCAGTCTCTCGGGGTTCCTACGCTTTGAGACTGAGGACAACTACACCGTCGAACGGCTCGGAGCGACAGGGCGCGTCGCGTACCGTCTGGGTCGGTCACTCATCACAACCGGCGCGATCACTGCCGAGCGAGCGGATTTTTCGGAGTTTGATGAGGGCGTTCTGATCCCCGAGCTGGGCCGTGATTTCATCAATCCCAGCCGGCTCCTGTATACCGATCTGGGGGTGACGTTCGACAACACCGATTCCTTGTTCAGCCCGACCCGCGGCTACCGCGCCACTCTTGACTACCAGCTTGGCATCCCGGTGGCCTCGTTTGACTACGCGTACAACAAGATCACTATTCAGCTTGCGCACTATCTCGAGATTCGTGACGGGTGGGTGGTGGCCGGCAGGGTTCTGCCGGGTGCGATCTTTACTTACGGAGGCGACCCGGACGCCGGTGGTGAAGGCCGTGTGCCGCTGTTCCAACGGTTGTTTGCAGGCGGCTCGACCAGCGTGCGAGGGTACGAACGGCGGCAATTGGGGCCCAAGGACGATCCGAAGTCGTTTGGCCAGACCCGCGACCCCGAGCCGATCGGCGGTAGCGGGCTTTTCGAGACCGGCGTCGAGCTCCGGTTTCCGATCGGAGGACGGCTTCGCGGAGTCGCTTTTGTCGATGCCGGAAACGTGTGGGAGGACCCGAGCGAGATATCGCTGGCCGATCTCGACTACACCCCGGGTGCCGGCGTGAGGTATGTGACGCCAATCGGTCCGTTCCGCTTCGATGTCGGCCGCCGGACATCGGACGAGGAATCTTTTTTGCCCCGCTGGGTGTTTCATATATCGATCGGTGATGCCTATTAGAGTCCGCAGAATCGTCAATTGGATGGCATACGGGGTGCTCGCGATCGTGCTGCTGCTAGCGGTCTCGATCGTGGGGGGCCTGCTGTGGCTCCGTTCGTCCTGGGGAGGTGACTTCGTCCGCGGTCAGGTCGAGTCTCAGCTCGAGGGTTTGATGTGGGGCGAGGTCGAGGTCGGGCGCGTCAGCGGCGACATCATCAGTGGCATCGTGCTCGAAGACTTCGCGATGATCGGCGAAGACGGAGTTGCGTTGATCGATGCCGACAGGATCGTCGTCGACTACGGACTAGCGCCGTTCTTTGAGCGTCGTATCACGCTTTCGAGGGTGCGCCTAGAGAACCCTGACATTCACATCGTTCGTTATCCAGATGGGCGCTGGAATTTCAAGACGCTGTTCAAGCCGCGTCCTCCAAGACCGCCCTTCGCCCCACCTAGTTGGGGCACCTACATCGACATAACCCGTCTCGAGTTCGTCGATGGCAACGTGCAATTCAGCCTCGCCGAGACTGACTGGCCGTTGCTCGACTGGTCGGAGAGCGAGATTCACGGCCTGAACGGCCGACTGGATCTGAAGATCGTCACCGAGTCACGGGGCGGTCCGGAGCGGAGGTTCGTTTTTCACGACCTCGCTTTTCGTACGACTGTCCCCGAGTTCGACGTGCAGCGCCTCGGCGGAGAGGTCGTGTGGACCGACACTGGCGTTATTGTCGACGACCTCGATTTCGAAACCCCGGGCTCGACGATCGCCACTAACGGAGAAGTCGTGTTTGGGGAGCAAGACTCGTTTGCGCTCGAGATCGATGCTCCGGTCATCGGTCTCGATGAGTGGCGACGTTTCTTTCCCGCGATTCGGTTGAGCGGTGACGCCGAGTTCAAGGGTCGGCTCGAAGGTCCAACTGCGAGCCCGACAGTTATGATCGATGCCAGTCGAGTCGAGACCGGAGGCTCGGTGGTGACTACGACCGGTGCACTGCTCGATCTGGCGAACCTCCAGTTCGAACTCGACGTGGAACTCGATCGGCTCGTACCGGACGACATCCGGTTGTTCTGGGGCGGCTACCCATTCGAGCAGCCGCTAAACGGACGCGTGAGGCTGACCGGGCCGCCTCGCCGCATGGATGTGGACGCCGATCTTGGAACCCCCGCCGGAGGGCTCACCGTCGACGGGATGGTGGGCGCCACTCGACCGCTGCGCTACAACGTCTCCGCGACGACCAGCGAGCTGGACATCGGAGAGTTGATCGGTCGGCCTGATGTCGACGTCACGCTTTCGGGTGGTTACGTGATCGAGGGCCAGGGCACAGGACAGGACGAGCTGGCGGCGAATCTGACGGCGGCGCTGACGAACTCCAGCGTCTATCGGTGGGATTTGGAGTCCGCCGAAACGAGCGGCCAGTTCGTCGGCTGGGTCTACCAGGCGGATAGTCTGAGCGCTCGGATGGTGAACACTGAGGTCCGTGGCCGCGGTGCGTTCGGGTTGTCGCGCGGCGGGATCATGGAGACCGACGTTCGGGTCGTCACCCGTCGCTTTGGAGATGTGTGGCCGAGTTGGGGTGCCCTCGGCGGCCGCGCGTCATCGACCGCGGAAATCCGAGGCACCTACGACAGCTTTGATGTGAACGCTGACGTACGGGCAGCTCAACTCGAGCTGGGGGTGGTGACTGCAGATTCGTTCTCGGGGCGCGTCACCCTGGACGACGTCAGAGAAGCCTTTGTCATGCAAGTCGATGGCTCGCTCGATGATCTCAGAATCGCCGGGATCACGGCCGAAACGGGCGACGTCGATATCGAGTATAGCGAACGGTTGATGAACATCGACGGCACTCTGCTCTACCTCGATGAGTCGTCGACCGGGTTCGGCGGGGTGGCGGACTTCCGCACGCCGAGCACGGCTTTCACGCTTCGACGGTTCGCCCACACTTCGCCGGATGGGGCATGGGTCATGGCGGATAACAGCCGGGTGACGATCGGCGGCGGCATGGCGCAGTTCGATGAGTTCCGGGTAACCGAAGGCGCACAGAGCGTCAGAGTGGATGGTGCAATTGCGCTAACCGCCGGCATATCGAACCTCGACTTCGTCGTCGAACAGCTGAATCTGATCGAGGTCGCTCGAATGACCGGCCAGCCGAGCGGTGATTGGGAGGGTCAGCTAACCATCAACGGCACGTTGGGTGGGACCCTCGAGGCACCGATCATCGAGATCGATGGTGATGTTTCGGCGGGTCGGATTCGCGGTTTTCGATTCGCTCGGATACGAGGGAATGCTGGATACGCCGACCGCAGCGGTCGGGTTGATTTCACCATCACGACGCCTACCGAGGGTCACGACATCGTGCTGACGGGAGAGGTCCCGGTCGATTTGGCTCTGGTGACTGGTGTCGACCGGATCCCCAACCGGCCGATCAACCTCGACGTCCGCGGTCGCAACACCGACATGTCGTTGCTCGGCGCGTTCATCCCCGGATTGACGGATCTGCAGGGGCCGCTCGATCTGAGGGTCGACATCAGGGGCACGACCGAGGAGCCACGCTTCGAAGGGTTGGCCACGCTCGAGGCGGGACGTTTCCGGATCGTGGCCACCGGGGTCACATATCGCGACATCGTCGGACAGGTGGCGTTCAACAACGATCGCGTCCGGATCGAGCGTCTCAGCGGTACCGATGGAAAGGGCGGGAATCTTGATGCCAGCGGTGAGATCGCGATGGAGAACTTGCAGCTTGGAGCGCTCGACATGGAACTCGAGCTCGATCAGTTGCGAGTGCTTGAACAGCGACGCCAGGAGGTCGATGTAGGTGGGTCAATCACGCTGACCGGTACGACGGCAAGCCCACTCATCGGCGGAGAAGTTCAGGTCGAACAGGCGATCTACCGGCTGCGGGAACGGTCTAAAAAAGAGATCATCGATCTGGATGAAGCGACGTTGTACGTAGAAATTCCTGGTGTAGGGGGCGCCCAGCGGGCGCGATCGCCGTCCCTATGGACCCGCACGCGACTGGATCTCGGCGTGCGAGTCACCGACGACGCGATCTTTACCGCCAGCAACGCGCGTATCGAGATCGACGGGGAACTGTCACTCTTCAAGTCCACCGGTACCAACGTGCCGACGTTCTCCGGTACGCTGACGGTGTTGCGCGGGTTCTACGAGGAGTTTGCCCAGCGCTTCGAGATTCAAGAGGGCGAGGTCTTTTTCTTTGGCACCTCCGAGCTAAACCCGGGCCTGCACATCGTTGCCACGCGAACGGTCCAGAATGTAAAGGAAGTGGGCGATGTAGAGCTGCGGATCATAGTTGGCGGAACTCTGAACAATCCGACGATCGATCTCGAATCGACGCCGCCTTTCGAAAAGTCGGAGATCATCTCGATCGCGCTTTTTGGTTCCCCGAGCCCATCAACCGCATCTGAGCAAAACCAACTCAAAGGCACCGTGACGCGAGTCGCAACCGGCGCGCTCGCCTCGCTTCCGCTGCAGCGCGCCCTAGCCAGCGAAGTCGGACTCGACGTGCTTCAGATCTCGCAACGCGAGGAGACGAGCGGCAAAACGGCTACCCTGTTCCGCGTCGGGAAGTTCATCACGCCGGATGTGTACATCACCGCCGAGCAGGAAGTGGGGGGTGAGGAGGATCGCCAAGCGGTAGGGATTCGCTATCAGGTTTCGAGGGTCTTTGCGCTCCAAGCGACGGCCGGCACGAGACAGACCGCGCTGGATCTGTTTTGGGAGTTCTCCTACTGAAATCTGGGTCGTGAAGGAGAATCAGCATGAAAACTCTCTGGATTCTGTTGATGACGTTTGTTTGGCTGAGCGTCTGGGTGAGCGGCGCTCAAGCCCAAAGCGGAGAGCTGTTTGGTCAACTCGGATTGTAGGAATCCTCTCGTATGCGTTGAGGGTCGCTGTCACGTTGGTTGCGATGTCCAGAGGGACTGCGGCACAATGGAAGTCTGTCGAGAGACTGATACTCGAGTGTCCGATAGACCGGGATCGGGACCCGGGAGGGCGTGTGTCGATGTTCGACTCGGGGGGGGTGCAGTTCGAGTGGGGGGTGGATCGTTTAGGTGACGACATCCCAGGGAATCCGAGAAACGACATTCGATTTGTTTCGGGGTCGAGTGCGGTTCCGTGAGCTGACCCGAGGACCCTCAAAAGCTTGAGGGCGGTATAATCACCGCATGAATATGCTAAAGACGTTCTTCCTGATGGCAGTTCTGACCGTCGCGCTGGTGTTTATCGGCGGGTTTGTCGGCGGTCAAAGCGGCGCACTCATCGCGCTGGTGCTGGCCGGCGCGATGAACTTTGCGTCGTACTTTTTCTCCGATCGCATCGTGCTCAAGATGTACCGTGCGCGCGAAGTGGATCGCGAGGAGGCACCCGAACTATTCGAGATCGTCGAGCAGCTCTCGCGGCGCGCGGGACTCCCGATGCCGCGAGTGGCGATCCTGCCTCAGGATCAACCGAACGCGTTCGCGACCGGTCGCAACCCCGAGCACGCGGTCGTCGCAGCCACACAGGGGATCCTCAAGATCCTCGACCGCGATGAGCTCGAGGGCGTTATGGCGCACGAGCTGGCTCACGTAAAGCACCGCGACATTCTGATCTCCAGCGTAGCGGCCACACTTGCGGGTGCGATTATGTACGTGTCGCGGTTCGGGCTGTTCTTTGGTGGCAATCGCAACCGGGGTGGTGGCGGCATTCTGGCCCTCGTGGTGATCCTGCTGGCGCCCATCGCGGCGATGTTTATCAAGTCCGCGATTAGCCGCTCACGCGAGTTCGCCGCCGACCAGGGTGGTGCGGAGATCAGCGGCAAACCGCGCGCGTTGGCATCGGCGCTCAGGAAGCTCGAGGCGGTATCAAAGCAAGTGCCGATGGAAGGTAACCCGGCCACGTCTCACATGTTCATCGTGCACCCGTTCCGAGGAGGCGGCGCATTGCTCCGTCTGTTCAGCACGCATCCCGCCACCGATGCGCGAGTGGAACGGTTGATGGCGATGCGAGGATTCGGCTAGCCGAACGTTGTTCTGCGCGTCACACTGATCGTCAATCCCGTTTCCGGCGGTGGCTCGAGCCAAAAGGCTGCCGAGCGTGCCCGAGCCCGGCTCGAGGCTCGCGGCGACGCCGTTTGGCGGGTGGATACGGTTCCCGACGAAAGCGCGGCTGTTCAGGCCGCTGAAGCGGCGGTCCGTGGCGCCGACCTGATCGTCGTCATCGGCGGTGACGGCACGGTCGCGGAGGTGGCTGCTGGTCTGATCGCCGGCTCTCGACGGATCCCGCTCGCGGTCATCCCGCGCGGGACGGCCAACGTTCTGGCCTTGAACCTGGGGATCCCTCGCGATATCGATGGCGCGATAACGATTGCGCTGGACGGCACCGCGGTGCCGATCGACGCCGGCAGCCTGAACGGGCAGACGTATCTGGTGGCGGCAGGTACCGGCTCGCATGCCGAGATGGTGGCCGCCGCCAACCGGCGATTGAAGAGCAAGTGGGGAGTGCTCGCTTATCCGCTGGGATGGCTCAGAAAAAGCCGCGGATCCCTGGAACCGGTCAGCTACACGGTCACGATGGATGGCGAAGCACGCGAGATCGAGGCGACGATGATTCAGGTCATGAACTGCGGCGCGGTTTTCTGGAGAGGGTGGGAGTTTGCGCCCGGTATCTCGCCGGTCGACGGCGTTCTCGACGTCGTTGTCTACCGCGCCACGACATTGGCTGACTACTTGACCGCGGCGGCGTACCTGCTTCGCGGGGCACCCACCGAGACGGATCTAGTTGAGCACTGGCGCGGCAAACGGGTACAGATCGAAGCTGACCCCGACGTGCGTCTGCAGCGCGATGGGGAGGTAGCGGGCACGTCGCCGGCGACGATCGAAATCGAGCCGCGCGCGGTCCCGATCGTCATGCCTAGGAGCGGGCCGTGGGCTGGCTGAATCTGCGCGTGACTATCGGACTTTTGGTGATCGCCTGGGCCGCGGGCGCAACATTCTTCCCGCTCGGCGGCATGATCCACTTTCTGCTTATCGTGGCGTTCATCGTCTTCATCATCGATCGCGTCGGCCGTTTACCCTGACAGGTCGCGCCTAGGCGCGGGTGCTAAATTCCAACGGTTATGGCCGACACTCTTCGCATCCGCGGCGCCCGCGAACACAATCTCAAAGACCTCGATCTAGAGATTCCACGCAACCAGCTCGTGGTGATCACCGGGTTGTCGGGCTCGGGCAAGTCGAGCCTCGCTTTCGATACGATCTACGCCGAGGGTCAGCGTCGCTACGTCGAGTCGCTGTCGGCGTACGCGCGGCAGTTCTTGGGTGTGATGGAGAAGCCGGATGTCGACACGATCGAGGGGTTGTCACCGGCGATCGCCATCGAGCAAAAGGCCGGCGTCCGGAATCCTA
Organism: Gemmatimonadota bacterium; assembly: GCA_039591175.1. Lineage (GTDB taxonomy): Bacteria > Gemmatimonadota > Gemmatimonadetes > JACCXV01 > JAHWKZ01 > CAMYLR01. Next base: position 7,555 of record JBDHED010000085.1, read on the forward strand.
GGTCGACGGTCGGCACGGTCACCGAGGTCTACGATTACCTACGACTCCTCTACGCACGTCTAGGGACCCCGCATTGCTATAACTGTGACCGGCCGGTAGCCCGCCAGTCAGCCAGTCAGATCGTCGACGCCATCCTGGGCGAGCCGAAGGGGGGTCGCATTCAGATCCTGGCCCCGCTCGTCCGCGGACGGAAGGGGCAGTACAAGGAAGTCTTCGCCGAAGCGCGACGCGAGGGGTTTGTCCGAGTGCGCGTCGACGGTAAGGTGCACGATCTCGACGCCGTTCCGAGCCTCAAGAAAAACCAGAAACACGACATCGAAGTCGTCGTCGACCGGCTCAAGATCGATCCGCAGTATCGTCGCCGCCTAGCCGATTCGATCGAAACCGCGCTCGAGGTCGGCGGCGGCCTGGTCTCAGTGGTCTTCGCGAACACCAAAGCCGAAGCCGAAGAGAAGCTGTTCAGCCGTGATCTCGCTTGTGTCCACTGCGGCATCTCGTACGAGGAGCCGGAGCCCCGGATGTTCTCGTTCAACAGCCCATACGGGGCGTGCGAAGCGTGCAGCGCGAGCCCAAGGGGCAGTTGGCCAAAACGGTGCTGCCCTCTTTGGCCGAGGCATTTCACTTCGAGCTCAACACGCCATGGGGTGAGTTGCCCGAGTCGATCCGGCGGATCTTGCTGTACGGCGCTGGCGAGCAAGAGCTCGCGTTTCACTACCGCACGCATGCCCACGCCGGGTCCTACACCGGCAC
>JBDHED010000086.1:0-7986 GCA_039591175.1 Gemmatimonadota bacterium
CCGGACGACGGACGTAACGGGCTCGGTAGAGTTGCCGGAGGGCGTGGAGATGGTGATGCCTGGAGACAGCGTGACGATGAAGGTGTCGCTGATCATCCCGGTCGCGATGGCGGACGGGCTGCGGTTCGCGATCCGCGAAGGCGGCCGTACCGTCGGCGCCGGCGTCGTTACCAAGATCACTAAGTAAGAGGCGACAGGCATGGCAGCGATACGCGAAAAAATCACGCTCGAGTGTACACAATGTAAGGAGCGCAACTACAACACGACGAAGAATCGGCGCGTTCATCCCGATCGAGTCGAATATCGCAAGTACTGCACTCGATGCCGGACTCATACGATGCACAAGGAGACCAAGTAGCGCTGGGGTAGTTGGACGCAACACGGAAGTTCGGCACCCTGTGAGTCGTGCAGGGGTGTAGCTCAGATGGAAGAGCAGCGGACTCCAAATCCGCAGGTCGCAGGTTCGAGCCCTGTCACCCCTGCCAGACGTAGCTGAGAGAAGAATGATCGAGAAGATTCGTCAGTTTCTGCTAGAAGTTCGCGGTGAGATGGAGAAGGTCACGTGGCCCGGACGTCCCGAGGTCCGCGCCGCGACGGTGGTGATCATCGTGCTCGTCATCTTGCTCGCGGTTTTTATCGGCGGGGTTGATTTCATCGTCAACCGCGTCCTGGGACTCTTCTTCCGACTATAGGATTCTGGACCGATGGCGGACGAACAGATCAGCGATCAGACAACGACTGACGGACCCGTGGCGGCCAAGACGAACGGCCCGCAGTGGTACGCCCTCCAGGTCTATTCGGGTCATGAGAATAAGGTCCGAACGCTACTCGAGAAACGGCTCGGTGAAAACACCGACCTCAACGTTCTAGTCAGCCAGGTACTCGTGCCGACTCAAGAAGTCATGGAGATCAAGCAGGGAAAGAAAACGAAGGTCACCAAGAACTTGTACCCTGGCTATATCCTCGTCGAAGCCGTCATGAACGAGGAGACACAGTACTTCATCAATCGTATTAGCGGGATCATCAAATTCCTCGGAGCGGGCAGCACACCTCAGCCGTTGAGGGAGCGGGAGGTCAACAAGGTTCTCGGCCGCATCGACGAAGTGAAGGAACCAGTCGAGATCGAGGAGATTCCGTTCGACGTGGGTGATCCGGTCGACGTAGTCGAAGGACCGTTTAGCGATTTCAGCGGAGTGATCGAAGAGGTGTATCCCGAGAAGGGCAAGGTCAAGGTAACGGTGAGTCTGTTTGGACGGCCGACCGCCGTAGAACTCGATTACTTGCAGCTCAAGAAAACCAACTGAAGATCGCCGCAGGATAGATAATGGCCAAGAAGATCATAGCCCAAATAAAGCTCCAGATTCCCGCCGGACAGGCGAATCCGGCTCCACCGGTGGGACCGGCTTTGGGTCAGCATAGCGTGAACATCATGGAGTTTTGCAAAGCCTTTAACTCCAAGACCGCGCAGCAGGCTGGCCTCATCATTCCGGTCGTGATCACCGTTTTTGCCGATCGGTCGTTCACTTTCATTACTAAGACACCGCCGGCGTCGATTCTGTTGAAGAAGGCGGCGGGGCTGGAGAAGGCCTCGGCTGAGCCCAATCGGGACAAAGTTGCCAGCGTGACCAGAGAGCAATGTCGGGAAATCGCGCGAACCAAGATGGCGGACCTGAACGCAGTCGATATCGAGGCCGCGGCGAATATGATCGCTGGTACCGCTCGGTCGATGGGCATCGAGGTAATGGGCGAATGAGTCCTGTATTGGCAAGCCGTAGCCGTCGCTACCGCGACGCGGCAGGAAAAAGAGAGAGCGAGAGACGGTATACGGTGCCGGAAGCGGTCGACGTGTTGTTGGCGATGCCGGCGGCCAAGTTCGAGGAGACCGTTGAGTTGGCGGCACGCCTCGGCGTGGATCCCCGACACGCAGATCAAATCGTGCGTGGAACAGTTGTCCTTCCGCATGGCACCGGTCGCACAGTAAACGTGACCGTAATCGCCCAAGGCGATAAGCAGCGTGAAGCCGAGGATGCTGGCGCTGATGTCGTGGGTGGTAAGGAAATCGTCGAGAAGATCCAGGGCGGTTGGCTGGAAACCGATGTCGTCATCGCTACACCGGACATGATGAGTGAGGTCGGCAAGCTAGGTCGTGTGCTTGGGCCTCGGGGCCTAATGCCGAATCCCAAGAGCGGCACGGTGACTTTCGATGTGGCTAAAGCGGTGAGTGACGTCAAGGCGGGGAAGATCGAGTTCCGCACCGACAAGACGGGGAACATTCACGTACCGGTCGGCAAGCGTTCGTTTAGCAAGGACCAACTGGTGGAGAATATCGAGATCTTCATGGAAACGATCGTTCGGGCCAAGCCAGCCACGTCGAAGGGGCAGTACGTACGATCGGTGACAATCTCGAGCACCATGGGTCCTGGCGTCTCGCTGGACGCCAATATGTTTCGAGCATAACGGGAGCGAGGATCGATGGCTACGGCTGAGAAGAAGAAGATCGTAACCGAGCTCGGTGCCCGTTTGAGCGGCGTTAAGTGCCTGTACTTGGCGGATTTCACCGGGCTTGGTGTGGCTGAGATAACCGACCTGCGTCGTCAATTGTCGGACGCTGATGTTGACTTCATAGTCGTGAAGAACACCCTCGCCAAGCGCGCGCTAGAGGATACCCCCTACGCCGCGCTGGCTGAGCACCTCGAAGGCCCGAACGCGTTTGCGTTCTCGACCGAAGACGTGGTGAGCCCAGCCAAGGTGCTGAGCGACTTCGCGAAGGCCGCTGATCGGCCACAGATCAAGGCCGGTGCGATCGAGGGTCAGGTTGTTTCAATCGAGGAGATTCGGCGGATCGCGAAGCTCCCGTCGCGCGACGTGTTGCTGGGCGAGATCGTCGGTTACGCACGATCGCCGATCGCCGGACTTGTGTACACGCTGAACGGGCTGCTGTCACAGTTTGTCCGGACGCTTGATGCGGTCCGCGCTCAACGCGAGCAAGACGAGCCTGCGCCTGCGGAACAAGCTGCAGCTGCCGAAGAAGAAATCGCGGAGGAAGAAAGCGCAGGAGAAGAAGGTCCAGAAGAAGAGACCGCGGTTGAAGGTGCCTCGGTTGAAGAGGAAGCGCCTGCGGAGGAGGAGGGGACTCCGTCCGCCGAGGGTGAGGAACCAGACCCCGAAAACTAGCACGGCATTTACCGTAACCCGTTAAGGAGAGCAGGATGGCAAAAGCGACCCTGAAGAAGGATGACATCCTCGAAGCGATCGGCAACATGTCGGTGCTCGAGTTGGCCGAGATGGTCAAGGATATGGAGGAGAAGTTCGGCGTTACCGCGGCTGCACCGATTGCGGTTGCGCCTGCGGCTGGAGGTGGCGCCGCTTCGGAGGCAGAGGAAGAGAAGGACTCTTTTGACGTCGTCCTGACAGCGGCTGGTGACAAGAAGATCCAGGTCATCAAAACGGTCCGTGAGCTGACGTCATTGGGCCTCAAGGAGGCCAAAGAGTTGGTTGACGGCGCCCCTAACGCCATTAAGGAAGGCGTCGCGAAAGCAGAAGCTGAGGAGGTCCAGAAGAAGATCGAAGAGGCCGGCGGGACGGTCGAACTCAAGTAGACAGGGACTTTCTATCAGCCCAGCGAAAAGGAGTTGCAGTTGAGCCCTAAGACACTCGAGAAGCAGCATTCGTTCGCCAAGCTCGGCGAATCGATGGATATGCCGGACCTGCTAGCGGTCCAGAAAGAGTCGTTCGCCAAACTGCTTCAAGCCGATGTGGCGCCCAACAAGCGGGTAGCCGAAGGACTTCAAGCTGTTTTCCAAGACGTTTTTCCGATCACCGACGTCAAGGAGAACTACTCGCTGGAGTTTGTCCAGTACTCGATCGGTGAGCCCAAGTACACCGTTGAAGAGTGCCAGGAGCGCGACATGACGTTCGCCGCGCCCCTGAAGGCCACGCTCAGGCTGGTCATGAAGGAGGAGGTCGAGGGCGAAAAGAAGATCAAAGCCGTAACAGAAAAAGAGGTCTTCCTGGGCGAGGTCCCGTTGCTCACTGAGCTTGGGACGTTCGTCATAAACGGGGCCGAGCGGGTGATCGTCAGCCAGCTCCATCGTTCACCCGGCGTGGTATTCGAGGAGAACATCCATCCCAACGGGCAGAAGATCTATAGCTCTCGGATCATCCCATTCCGTGGATCGTGGGTCGAGTTCAATGTTGACATTCATGACGTCATCAACGTGCACATCGACAAGAAAAAGAAATTCCCGGTCACGGCCCTGCTGCGCGCATTCGGCTACGAGACGAACGAAGAGATCCTCAAGCTCTTCTATAAGAAGAAGAGGGTCGACGTCTCCGACACCAAGGATCGCGAAAAACGGCACGACTTGTTGGGCGCTCCGCTGGCAGACGACGTCATCGAGAAGAAGACCGGCGAAGTTCTCTTCGAAGCCAATACGGAGATTACGGCGGAGGTTTACAAAACCATTCGCAAGAAGGGTATCAAGAGGTTCTCGATTTACGCCAGTGAGCTGGGTCTGCCGCGCGCTGAAGCGCATCTGATCGCAAACACGCTCCGCAAGGATCCAACTACCGATCAGAACGACGCGCTACAGAAGATCTACAGCCTCATGCGGTCGGGTGATGCGCCAAACTTGACTATTGCCCGCGAACACCTAGAGCGGCTGTTCTTCGACCCCAAGCGGTACGACCTGGGTCGCGTGGGACGTTACAAGCTCAACCAGCGGCTGGAGATCGACGAGGCCGCCGACGTGACGGTTCTCAGGCGTGAGGACTTTGTCGAGATCATCAAGTACTTGATCCAGTTGAGAAACGGCGTCGGCTACGTCGATGACATCGACCACTTGGGTAACCGTCGGGTACGGTCGATAGGTGAGCTGATCGCCAATCAGTTCTCGCTCGGTTTGTCGCGTATGGCGCGGCTCGTGAGGGAGCGGATGACCACGCAGGATCCGGAGAAGATGTCGCTCGACGACTTGGTGAATGCACGAACGGTCAGCGCGGTCATCAACGCTTTCTTTGGCTCGAGCCAGCTGTCGCAGTTCATGGATCAGACAAACCCGTTGGCTGAGATGACCCACAAGCGGCGCTTATCTGCGCTAGGCCCAGGAGGTCTGACACGCGAACGCGCCGGTTTCGAGGTACGCGACGTTCACTACTCGCACTATGGTCGGATGTGTCCGATCGAGACGCCGGAGGGTCCAAACATCGGTCTCATCACGAGTTTGTCGACCTACGCGCGGATCAACGATCTCGGTTTCATCGAGACCCCTTACCGAAAAGTCGTCAAGGGTAAGGTCACGAATCAGATCATCTATCTGTCCGCGAGCGAAGAGGACCAGTACGTAATCGCCCAGGCGAACGCCGCGCTGGATAGCAGAGGGCGTTTCGAGAACGACTACGTCTTGTGCCGGAGGCGGGGTGACTTTCCGCTGATGAAGCCGGCCGAAATCGATTTCATGGACGTGTCACCGGAGCAGCTCGTCTCGATCGCGGCGGCATTGATTCCGTTTCTCGACCATGACGACGCCAACCGCGCGCTCATGGGTTCGAACATGCAGCGGCAGGCGGTGCCACTGTTGGAGCCGCAAGCACCGGTTATCGGAACCGGGCTCGAGGGCCGGGTGGCGATCGACTCAGGTGCGGTAATGATCGCGCTGCGTGACGGCGTCGTGGAAAGTGTCACCTCAGACCGGATCATCGTGCGCCGCAAGGGTAAGAGCGGACCGGCAGATGGCAACGGCACGATCGATTTTGCCAATGCGGATGTCTATGAGCTCATGAAGTTCCGACGTACCAACCAGGACACATGCATCAACCAGCGTCCGATTGTAACCCGGGGAGACACCGTGAAGGCGGGGGATGTCTTGGCGGACGGGGCAGCTACTTCGGGAGGCCGGTTGGCACTGGGTGTCAACACGTTGGTGGCGTTCATGCCCTGGTACGGAAGCAACTTCGAGGATGCCATCATCCTCAGTGAGAAGCTAGTAAGGGACGACACCTTTACCTCCGTGCACATCCAGGAGCTCGAGCTCCACGTTCGGGACACCAAGCGCGGACAGGAAGAGATCACGCGCGAGATCCCAAACGTTGCCGAGGAGGCACTGGTCAATCTGGATGATCGCGGAATCGTTCGGATCGGCGCGTCGATCAAGCCGGGTGACATCCTGGTGGGTAAAGTCAGTCCCAAGGGTGAAAAGGAGTTGTCCCCCGAGGAGCGACTGCTGACCGCGATCTTTGGTGAAAAAGCCAAGGACGTAAAGGACACCTCGCTCAAGGCGTCGCCGGGATTGGAAGGCGTCGTTATCGATGCGAAGGTGTTTAGCCGCGACGAGAACGATCCGCTGACGGAGCGCGACAAGCAACTCGAGATCGATCGCGCGAAGCGCTATGAGGAGCGCGAAATAGCCAAGGTAGCGGCGAGTCGTAATGATCAGTTGTCAGAGATTCTCAAGGGCGCTACGGTCCAGTCGCTCAAGCACGACAGGAGCGATCGTCAGAACATCTTCAAGATCGGAAGCAAGCTGAAGGCGAATGATGTGGACGATCTCAACCTGTCGACGATCGATTGGAGCACGGCGGAGCTCAAGGAGAAGAAGGCTAACGAGCATTTGCAGGAAGTCGCCGGCGCTGCCAAGCAGAAGATCGACAATATTCGCGAGAAAAGCGCTGAGCGAATCGAGAAGATCCATCAACGTGATGATCTGCCACCTGGCGTAGTGCAGCTCGTCAAGGTGTACGTGGCTCAGAAGCGCAAGGTCTCGGTCGGTGACAAGATGGCTGGCCGGCATGGGAACAAGGGCATCGTGGCGCGTGTCGTGCCAGAGGAAGACATGCCCTTTCTGCCGGATGGTACGCCGGTCCAGATCGTGCTCAACCCGCTTGGCGTACCGAGCCGCATGAACGTGGGCCAAGTCCTAGAGACGCATCTCGGCTGGGCCGCGAAGGAGCTTGGGTTCGCCATCGAGACGCCGGTCTTCCACGGGGCCACCGAGGCAGAGATCGACGAGTGGCTCCAAGAGGCCGGGCTCCCCGAGGGGGGCAAGACGAGGCTGTTCGATGGTACCAGCGGAAAGCCGTTCGACCACGAGGTGACAGTCGGGTACATCTACATGCTCAAGCTGTCACACCTTGTCGATGACAAGATCCATGCTCGGTCGATCGGGCCGTACTCGCTTGTTACTCAGCAGCCGCTGGCCGGGAAGGCACAATTTGGTGGTCAGCGGTTTGGTGAGATGGAAGTGTGGGCGCTTGAGGCGTACGGTGCCGCACACACACTCCAAGAGATGCTGACCGTCAAATCGGATGACGTGCAAGGTCGCTCGCGCGTCTATGAAGCCATCGTAAAGGGCGACAACCTGCCCGAGCCGGGTGTGCCAGAATCTTTCCGGGTGCTCGTCAAGGAGCTACAGAGCCTTGGTCTGTCAGTGGAGCTTGGCCGAAACGGCGAAGAGTAAAGCGACTATGTCATTGATTTCGCGCGGATGCCAGTTGGTAGAGGAGGCACTAAGACGTGATTGAGTTTCGGACGCAGCGTGATGATCGAACGACAAACTTCGAGTACATCTCGGTAGGGATCGCATCACCCGAGCAGATCCGGGATTGGTCCTACGGTGAGGTCACGAAGCCAGAGACGATCAACTACCGTTCGTTCAAACCCGAGAAGGACGGTCTGTTCTGCGAGAAAATCTTCGGTCCGGTCAAGGACTGGGAATGCCACTGCGGAAAGTACAAGCGCATCCGCTACCGCGGAGTGATCTGCGACCGATGTGGAGTCGAGGTCACGTTGTCCAAGGTTCGTCGAGAGCGGATGGGGCACATCGAGCTTGCTGTTCCGGTAGCGCACATCTGGTTCTTCAAGACGCTGCCGAGCCGGATGGGGTATTTGCTCGACATGACACTCCGCGATCTCGAGAAGGTGATCTACTACGCCAACTACGTGGTGATCGAGCCCGGGAAGACCGAGTTCGAGAGGAGACAGCTCCTCAC
>JBDHED010000087.1:0-7973 GCA_039591175.1 Gemmatimonadota bacterium
CGCCGCCAAAACCGGCTCGCTGGAGCGCGCGCACGACCTGGTAGCCACGCTTTTTGGCGTTTCGAGAGGCGCCGATCACCGCCACCGAGCGCGGCTCGAAGATCGCTTGAAGTGGGTTTGTCACATCGTCCCGATCGGACGGTTCGAGTCGAGCTACTCGACGCGCTCCCAATGGTCGACGAACTCACCTTCCGCGGTGGCCGTGAGCGCGTCGCCCTCGAAGACGACGTGCGGCTCATCGTACAATGGCAAATCAAAGTCGATTCTTCCGTTCTCGATGTTGACCGAGCTGCCACCGCTCACCTGAGAAAAATCGTAGGTCACACCCGTGCCGCCGATCTCGTCGTTCGCCATGTGGAAGATGTTCGTCTCCGAGTATCCGTCTTCGGTCAACGCGTACTTTCGAATCGTGGAAATGGAAGCGGTTTTCCCTTCTTCGTCCTTCCAGTAGACGTTGAAGTTCCGAAGGGTCTTGGTGTACGTGATGAGACCATCAAGAGCCGGTGGTTCGATCCGGGTCCCGTCCGGGAGATCCCGCGCGACCAGCCGGTACGTCCCCTCAATGCTCGGTGCCTGGGCCGCTACCGGCGTTCCGGAGAGCAGTACGAGTGTCAACGAAAGAGCGACAAAACCCAACCAACGCTTCATGTCCAACCTCCAGGTTGACCAGTCAAAGACACGATTGGGGAAACTAATCCCCGGTGAACCGCGGTGGCCGCTTTTCTCTGAAGGCACGCTGACCCTCCTCCCAATCGGCTGACGCCAGACAATCGAGCAGCGCGTCGGCTTCGAGCGACAACGCGGTTTCCGAATCGACGTGGCGCGCTTTGTCCAGCAGACGCTTTGCCAACGTCAGCGACAGTGGCGCCCGGGTCGCGAGCTCCTTGGCCAGCGAACGAGCCACCTCGAGCACGCGATCAGCGGGTACGGCACGGTTGGCGAGCCCCATCTCGGCGGCCTCCCGACCGGAAAAGAACTCGGCCAACATGATCAGCTCCTTAGCCCGTGTCAGCCCGATCCGCTGGACCAGCGTGTACGTCGTCCCGCCGCCCACAAACGTCCCAAAAGCCAGCTCGGGGAACCGCAGCTTGGCGTCTTCGGCGACGATCACGAGATCGCAAGCCAGCGCCAGCTCTAGGCCGGCACCCACCGCCGCGCCGTTGACGGCCGCCACGATCGGCTTTGACAGAAGCTGCAATCGCCGGTGCACGCGTTGGCCGACTTCGACGTACGCCCCGCGCGAGCCGGCGGTGTTTCCTGCACCGTGTTCCTTCAAGTCCGCACCGGCGCAGAATGCCCGCCCGGCACCGGTCAGAATCACCGCGTGCACCGTGGCGTCGGTCTCGATCGCGTCAAGCGCGTCCGTCAGCTCGTCGTACAGCGGCAAGCTGACCGCATTCAGGCGCTCGGGGCGGTTGAGCGTGATCGTCGCGACCGCACCCGTCGTTTCGACGACTACTGGGCTGGACGCTAAAGTCACGGCAGCGCGACTACGACTCCGCCGGCACCGGCTTACGGAACTTGAGCAGGTACCGATCCATCTTGTAGCGCCCTTCCTGGAAGCCTGACACGCTGTGGTCATCGTCCGGGTTGGCCAGCATGTCCGACGTCTCGGCGAGCTCGAAGCCACCGTTCTGGAAGTCCTCGATCACCTGCGCGGCGTTGAGACGGTGCGTCTCTTCATCCCATCCCGGCCGGTCAGTAGCGACATCGACAAGCCCCACGACCCCACCCGGTTTCAAGCACCGAAGCAGGTGGGCCACCGTCTCCTCGCGCGAGTACTCCTCGAACACCCACTCGACGTCGTGGTAGTTGCGGACGACGACCACCGCGTCCAGGCTGGCGTCCGGAACGCCCGCGAACCGGGATACGATCTCGACGTTGTCGAGGCCGCGCTCCTCGACGCGCTTGCGAAGCGTGACATCGATCGCTTCTGGAACCCCCTGAAACGTCAGCCCCTCGATGAACTCGAGAATGCTCACCACGCGCCCGTCCTCACCGACGAGCCTAGACAGCAGGTGGGTGTTGTAGCCCGTCCCCGGATAGACGTCCCCAACCGTCATTCCGGGCTGAATCCCGATCCAACTGTAAACGTCGATCGGCTTGCGGTACTCATCCTGATCCCGCTCGGCTTGGGTTCGGAGCTCGTCGTCGAGGACAGACGCGTCCAGCGACACCATCTCCTCCTGACCCGACGCGACGCCACCGGCGACAAACAGCACCAGTAGCGCCAGCGGGAGCGATCTGCGGTACAGACCCTTCATGCTCTTGCCTCCTTGTACTGAATCAACTTCACGCTTCGACCACCTCTACCCGTAGACGAGGCTCGATCTGATCACGATTAATGAGCGCCGGCCAGTAGGCGACGATCTCTTGGACCCGTGGGCGACCGCCGGCGAAACCGGTGACGCTCGGCGGGCCCGATAGTATCAGCGGCGCTATCTCACGCGTAAACCGGTCGACCGGCGCGCGCTCGGCCGCCCTGACCGCGACCCGGAGCTCGACCTCGGGAACGTCCTCGGTTGGTGGCCCGGCCAGCTCGCCGTGAGTCGAGTTCCAGCCGACGAACTCGGTCCGGATGACATCGAACGCCAGCCCCAATCGTTTCAGCCGCTCGCGCAACACCTGATCTGCGCGTTGCGCTTTCGCGACCGCGTCGGGCCAAGCGTAGACCAGCGTCCCCACAGCCTTGAAACCGGCGCTGTAGCTGATCGACACTTTGAGCTGATCGGTCCGCGGCGCTCCCTTGACCCCCGAGACCTTGACCCGATCCGGCCCATCGGCATCGAGCGAGATCGTCGTAAAGTCAGCCACACCATCGGGCGTGATGTACTCGCACGGATCACCCATCTCGTACAGGATCTGTTCTTTCACGATCGCCGGCGTGATGCGGCCGCCGGTGCCGTCGTGCTTGGTGAGAACGAAAGTCCCGCCCGATTCTGCCTCGACGATCGGATACCCGATGTCGGCCAGATCGGGGATCGATTCCCAGTCGATCAGACAGTTACCGCCTGACGCCTGCGCGCCACACTCGTTGATGTGACCGGCGACGATGCCGTGCGCGATCCGGTCCCACTCGTCCGGCGCCCAGCCAAACTCGTGGATCATCGGGCCGTAGGTGAGCGCCGTATCAGTGGATCGGCCGGTCACTACGACCCGCGCGTCCTGTTTCAACGCTTCGACGATCGGCGCGGCGCCGATGTAGGCGTTGGCGCTTTGCACTCTGTCCAACACGTCCGACAGCGGGCGGCCGTCGTCCATGTTGGTAAGCGCTTGTCCATCGTCGATCAACTCGGGCAAGCGATCGAGCATGTCGTCGCCGACCACGGTGCCGATCTTGACCCGACCGCTGACTCCGGCCTCGCTCGCGGCTTCTATCAATCCGTCGCGGCACGCCTCGATATTGACGCCGCCGGCGTTCGACAACACGCGGATGTCGCGCTCCACGATATCCGGGAAGATCTCCTGCAGCAACGGAACGAAGTCACGAGCGTACCCCTGTGACGGATCGCGCGAACGTTGTTTTTGCATGATCGACATGGTGACTTCGGCCAGGTAATCGAGCATCAGGTAGTCGATCGGTCCACGGCGGACCTGCTCGATCGGGGCGTCGAGCCGGTCGCCCCAAAACCCCTGGCCACAAGCGATGCGGATCGTTTCGCGACCCATGAAAGCGAAGCTATACTCGGTTATTCAGCTGCGCGAAAAACTCTCTTCAGGGCGAAGGCTCGGCAGCGATCGTGTCGACCGGCGCGGGCGCCCACGGCCCACGCTGAAACTGCGGTCGCGGCCACAACATCCCGCCGACGACGATGGCAAACGCCGCAACCACGACGAGGATGACGAGGATCATTCGCTTTGACATCAGAGACCGGCGTACCAGTCGTACCCCCGATCCTCCCAGTAGCCACCGGTGCGGTGCGACAAAAAGTTGATCTCGGTCAGGTATTTCACGCTCTTGTAACCGTATTTGAGGCTCGAGTACAATCGCGCTGGCGCACCGTGACCGGGATCGAGCAACGCGCCGTTCATGCCAACGGTTATCAGTGTCTGCGGGTGGAGCGCGGTCTCACGGTCCCAACTCGACCAGTATCCGTCGTCGAACGACCGGAAGTCGACGTAGTTAACCGCTGGATCGACACCGACCATCTCCGCTAGGTGCGACAGCTGAACGCCGCTCCACTCGGCCACGCCTGTCCAACCCTCGATGCAATAGTGGCGCACCCGCGTCGTCGTCATCGGCATCTTCAACAAATCGTCCAGTGACAACGACAGCGGTCGCCCAACCATTCCGCCAACGTCGAGCCGCCACGCAGCGGTGTCGGTCATCGGAACGGAGTCGCTGATGTAGTACGTTGGGAACGTCGCCGTCTCGCTCCCGGGTGGGTAGAGCTTGGCGCTGCGTCTGGGCGTCGTCAGCGCCTTTTGCAGCACCTCGTTCGGGTTCCACCACCACTGCAAGACGTCCTCGAAGGGCCCGCCGCGCCAACCGCAGCCGGCGGTCCACAGACCGAGTGCGCTCGCGCCCGCCAGCTTCAGGAACTGCCGTCGATCCGAGTCGCGCCGCTTACTCTCCATCCGGCTTCTCCCGGTACGCGCCGACGATCATCGACCGTGTCGACTCGCGATCGACGATCAGCGTCATGAACAGGTGAACCGCCAGGAACGCGACAAACGCCCACACGATTAGAAAGTGCCAGAACCGAGCCCAGGCGTAGCCGCCGATGATATCGGCCAAGAACGGCAACGAGACCGGTTTCCAGATCGCAAACCCGCTGAACACCGCCAGCGCGCCCAGCGTCATCGTCCCGCTGTACGAAAGTTTCTGGAGCCCGTTGTACATCTCGTACGGCGGTTTGTCTGCGCGTACCCGCAGGTAGTAGAGATGCATATGCCAAGCGCCCTTGACGTCGCGCAATCGGAACCAGCGTCGACGCCACTCACCGCTGGCGAGCTGATACCCACCGTACACGAGCCCGTTGACGATAAAGAACCACATGAGGAAGAAGTGCCAACGCAGACCACCCGCCAACCAGCCACCGAGCCGGACCGCTTCGGGGAAGCGAGAACCGGCAAACGGATAGCAGCAGAACGTCCCGCCACGCTCGGCAAACGCAGGGTAGGCGTGGAAGATCTGCAGACCGCTGGCGATCATGCCCAGCAGCAGTACGGCGTTCAGCCAATGGGTAGCGCGGATGACCCGCGGGTGATAGAACTTGACGCGGCGTTTCATCGGATAGCTAAACGCCTGGCGGGAGCACGAACGGACCCACGTGCGGGCCCGAGTTGTGGAGTGACGCCCAGAGCGCGAACGCCAGCCTATCACGCATCGTCTCGGGCGCCAATACGGCATCGACAAAGCCCCTGGCGGCTGCGATCCGTGCGTCGAGCTCGTGCTCGTAGTCCTCGAGCACACCATCGATCCGCGCTTTGAGATCCGCATCGGGCTCGGCGTTCTCCTCCGCCAGCCGCTTGAGCTCCGGCGCGAACAGTGCCTGGACCGCGCTCTCGCCTTCCATCACGCCCATCCGACCGGTGGGCAGCGTGAAGATAAAGTCGGGGTCGAACCCCTGCCCGGCCATCGCGTAGTAACCGGCTCCGCTGGCATGATTGATCGTCAACACGAGCTTGGGCACGGTAGCGGTCGCCATCGCCTCGACAAACTCCGCGCCGGCGCGGATGATGCCGCTGTGCTCGGCTTCGGTGCCGACCATAAAACCTGAGACGTCCTGCACAAACAACATCGCCGTGCGGTGACGATTCAGGTTCTCGAGGAAATAGGCGACTTTCTCGGCCGACTCGGTGTAGATAATCCCGCCAAACCGGGGCGACGCTCCCTCGCGCGGGAAGAAGCCACGCGCGTTGGCGATCACGCCGATCGGCATGCCCTGGAGGTGTCCGGTCAGACAGATCATCTCGGGCGCCAGATCCTCCTGGAACACGTCCCAGCGACCCTCATCGAGCAAGCAGCTCAAGAGCTCGGTCATATCGTACGGCTGGCGGTGATCTTCGGGCAGGATGTGAAACAGCTCTGACGGCTCGCGACCCGGCATCGCGGTCCAGTCGTGGGTGTAACGGGGTTCCGCGTACGGCAGCTCGGCGATCAGCTCGCGGATGCGCTCGATGCACGCTTCGTCGTTTTCGACCCGGTAGTGCGCCACGCCGCTGATCTCGGTGTGGACCCGGGCACCGCCCAACTCCTCGGCGCCGACCGATTGGCCGGTCGCACCCTTGACGAGGTTGGGACCGCCGAGCCCCATGAACGAAGTCCCCTCGACCATCAGAATGACGTCTGACAGCGCCGGCAGGTACGCCCCACCGGCTATGCACTGCCCCATGACCGCTGATATCTGTGGCACCTTGAGGTAGTGCCGCATGATCGAGTTGTAATAGAAGATCCGGCTCGCCCCGTACTGGCCCGGGAAGACGCCGCCCTGATACGGCAGGTTGACGCCGGCTGAATCGACCAGATAGACGATCGGGATCCGGCACCGCATCGCGATCTCCTGGGCCCGAAGCATCTTCTTGATCGTCTCCGGCCACCAAGAGCCAGCCTTGACGGTGGCGTCGTTGGCGACCACGACCACGGGTCGGCCTTCGACGTGCGCGATGCCGGTCACCACTCCCGCCGCGGGCGCTTGCCCACCGTACCGGTCGTGAGCGACAAGCAACCCGATCTCGAGAAAACGGCTCCCCGAGTCGCGCAGCATCTCGACCCGCTCCCGAGCGGTGAGCTTCCCCTTGGCGTGCTCGCGCTCGATCCGCTCAGCGCCACCGCCTTCGCGAAGTCGGGTTTCGAGCTCGCGGAGTTCTTGAGTCAGTTTCTTGAGACGCCCGTCCGCCATTTTACTCGACGACCTCGTAGCCCGGCGCCGTCGGGATCACCGTTGCGCCGGGAGCGATCTGGCGACCCTCGAAGTAGCCGGCGATCTGGTCGGAGATTCCGTACTTCCCGCTCACTCGCCGACGCTCGTTCAGCAAGCGCCAGATATTCCACTCGTCATGGCTTCCGAGACTGAAGTTGACCCCCGCGCGAATAGTGTAGTAACGGAAGAAGTTGTTGCGCCGCTGCACGCACTCCGCTCTCTCGGCCTCGCCTTCCAAAACGTTGCCTTCGGCATCACGAAACGGCGGGTCGAAAGCGGCACGGAAGTCCTCGTCCATGGCGTACTTGCGCGCGAAGTACTCCTCGACACCGGCGGTCCAGGTGCGCGAACCGCCCTCGGTAAAGAAACCCCGCACGTCGCTGGGGCTCATAAAGTAGAACGCGTCCCACCGTCGACCGGTGTTGTCGATCCCGTCTTCGACCATGATACGGACCCACATCCGCATGTAATCGCCGCCGCCGGGGGGAGATTCAGCGAAGAGCTGATCGATATCGATCGAGATCCCGCGTTCCTTTGACAACGTCTCGGCGTGACGGTTCATGAGCCCGGTGCCCTCTTTTGATTCCATCTGATAGCGGCCCGGGTTAAGCACCCAGAATCGATGTCCCCAATCCTCCATGAGACGACGAGCAACGTGATCGGCGATCTCCACGTTGGTCGAAAAGTGGCTCCCGACACGGCCGCTGAGCGGCGTGCTCAGGAACACCATCACGTCATCGGCAGCCTTGGCGCGGGCGATGTCGTACTCGAGGAGTGCGATCTGGCGCTCGAAGAGATCGTGCCAGATGCCAGCCTGCCACCGATACTGCATCGGAAAACCTTCGACCGGAAATCCTGTCTCGTACATTACTTCGCTTGTCATTCGCCTCCGTTCCTCGTCACTCCGTCCGGTCCCTCCGCTGTGGCGACAGATTAGATCACGACTAACGTCGCGACCATCGACAACAAGCTGATCCAGGACTACCCTTTTCACGCCTCCAGGCACCGTCTTTCTCTCGCGGGGTCGCGATATGACGTGGGAAATTCTCTTCGTATTTGCGATCATTTTGATCGCGCTAGCGCTGTTTATCACCGAGCGTTACGCGG
>JBDHED010000088.1:0-7950 GCA_039591175.1 Gemmatimonadota bacterium
CAGCCCGGTGGTCGGCAAGACCGCCGTCGCGACACCGATGTTCACCAACGCTGAGAGCAGAATCAGCGTCGTCAATCCCGAGCCCAGCAAAAAGCCGAAGTCGTCCGGCGCACGTCTGGCGATCCGGTACCCCAGAGCACCCAAGTAGACAAACGCTATCAACACAGTCATGGTGCCGACGATCCCCAGCTCCTCACCGACGATCGACAAGATGAAGTCGGTATGTGCCATCGGCAGAAAGGCGAACTTCTGCTTGCTGGATCCCAGCCCGACACCAAACCAACCTCCCGACCCCAGGCTGATCAGTGATTGATTGATCTGGTACGAGATCCCCTGTACGTCCTGTGTGGGGTCTAAGAACGCCGCCAGCCGCCGCATCCGGTAGGGTTCGAGCACCATCACTAGCGCCGCCAAGGGAATCCCCGCCGCACTGGCTTGCAGCAGGTACCGCCACTTGACGCCGGCCATGAACAGCAACGCCACTGCCAGCACCCCGATCATCATCGCGCCTTTGAAGTCCGGCTGGAGGACGACGAGCCCGGCCATCAATACCGGCAGCAGCAGCAAAGGGACGAGCTGGTCGCCCCCCTGATCTAACTTCTTAGCCTTCAGTGCCAGTATCGCCGACATCCACACGATGATCGCCAGTTTGGCCAGTTCGATCGGTTGGAATGTGAGTCCGGGCAGAGCGATCCACCGCCTGGCACCGTTGATCTCGGGCGTGAGTGCGGTCCCAAACGGCAGCGCCAGGAACAACAACAGTGCCAGCGCCGCCCACATGAGCGGCTTCGATACGCGTGCCCAGATCCGATAGTCGAGCCGCGATGCGAGCGCCATCACGATGACGCCGACTAGCGCCTTGGCAGCCTGGCTCTGAAAGAACGTCGTGCTGCTCCCGTGACGGGCTAACGACAGCACCGAGCTCGAGCTATAGACCATCACGAGCCCGAATCCGACCAGCAGCAACACCAGAGTGCGGAGCCGCCGATCGGCTTGTCCGCGAGGGGCCTTCGGCGGTCGCTGCGCGCTGCGCGCGGTCTTTCGGCGACGGTTGGCGCGCTTCTGCCGACGACCGATCATCGCACGACCTCCCGTTTGGCAGCCGCTGCCACCAGCTGGCGAAACCGCTCGCCTCGCGCCTCGTAGTTGACGAACTGATCGTAGGAGGAGCACGCCGGCGACAGCAGCACCAGATCGCCGGGGTGAGCCAGCTCGCGCGCGTGTTCGACGGCTCGCTCGAGAGTACCGACATCAGTCACGTCGACGACGCCGTCAAGCTCGCTGACGATCTGAGGCCCGGATTCACCGATCGCCAACACGTGGCGTGCACGAGCCTCCAATAGTGGTGCCAGTGGTGAGTAGGGGGAGCCCTTGTGGCGCCCCCCCAGAATGACGATCAACGGTTGATCGAACGCCTCGAGCGCGACGGTGACAGATTCGACGTTGGTCGCCTTCGAGTCGTTGACGAACGTCACCCCGTCGACGACTGCGATCCTCTCGAGGCGGTGCTCGACACCGCCAAAAGAGGCCAACCCCGAGCCGATCGCGGTCGGCTCAACCCCCATGAGCTCTGCCGCGAGCGTCGCCGCCAATGCGTTCTGAACGTTGTGTTCCCCTGGGATTTTGAGCGCAGCTGTCTTTATGATCGGGCCCGAGTACGCCTCGCCGGTCAGGGTAATCCAACCATCGTCGACCCACGCACCTCGCTCAACCGACTCGTAACGGTGAAACCAGTGTCGCGTCGCGGGTCGATCGGAACCGAAACCCGACAGCGCTCGGTCCTCACCATTCAGGCAGAGGTGATCACCGCGGTCCTGGTTCATAGCGATACGCGCCTTGTCCCGCGCGTAGGCGTCGACGTCGGGATAGGTGTCGAGGTGATCAGCGGTCAGGTTCAGGACCACCGCCACCCGAGGCTTGAAGGTCTCGATCCGCGCCAACTGGAAAGACGACACCTCGAGCACGTACCACTCGACGTCGGAGTCCTCGAGCACAGCGGTCGAAAAAGCGCGCCCGATGTTGCCGGCGACGCTGACCGAGATGCCACCCGTCTGGGCAACGGCTCCAAGCAACGCGGTGGTCGTCGTCTTGCCGTTGGTGCCCGTGATTGCCGCTACGGGTGCGCGGGCAAACCACCACGCAACCTCGATCTCGCTGAAGATCGGCCGATCGCGGACCGGCGGTGTAATCAAGATCTCGGCGTCGGGCGGGATTCCAGGGCTAACCACGATCCAGTCGCAGTCAGCAAGCACCTCGCGATCGTGCCCCCCCGCGCCGGCTTCGATGCCCTCGCTCACCAGTGCACGAGCCGTGACGACAACGTGGTCTGACGCCGAGGCGTCGGACGCGTAGACGCTAGCCCCCATCCGCTGCAACAAACGTGCGACCGCCATCCCCGAGCGCCCCAGCCCGAGCACCGCAACGCGCGCACCATCGACCTGGACCGGTGGATCGATCACCGCAGCTTCAACGTCGAGGCAGCGAGCAGTGCAAATAGGACTCCGAGGATATAAAAGCGCATGACGATCTTCTGTTCGTCCCACCCAAGAAGCTCAAAATGATGGTGAATCGGGCTCATCTTGAAGACTCGTTTTCCACGCAGCTTGAACGACGCTACCTGGATGATCACCGACAGTGTTTCGAGCACGAACACGCCGCCGACAAAGATCAAAGCGAACTCCATCTTGAGCAGCACCGCCAGCGTTCCAAACGCGCCACCGAGCGCAAGTGATCCTGTGTCGCCCATGATGATTTCCGCTGGATGCGCGTTGTACCAGAGAAACCCCAGCGCAGCGCCGAGCAACGCCGCACAGTAGACGGTCAACTCGCCCGCACCCGAGAAGTACGGGATTTGCAGATAGCCTGACCAGTCGGCGCGACCGATCACATATGCAAACGCAGCGAAGGCGGTTGCCGCGATCGCCCCCAACCCGATCGCCAGCCCATCCAGACCGTCGGTCAGGTTGACCGCGTTGGTGGCAGCGATCACGACCAAGATGATGAACGGGATGTATAGCAGGCCGAAATCGACAAAGCGCTCTTTAAAGAACGGCACCGAGGTGAGCGTGGTGTACTCGCCGTGAACAGGTTGCATGTAGAGCCACACGCCCAGCACGACACCCAGCAGGATTTGCCCGACGACCTTCTGGATGGCGATCAGCCCTTCCGATTTCTGCTTCACGACTTTCAGATAGTCATCGAGGAATCCCAACCCTCCCATCCAGACCGTAGCCACGAGAACCATCTGAATGAACGGCTGACTCAAATCGGCCCAAAGAAGAGTCGGGACGACGACGGCCAGGATGATCAGCACGCCACCCATGGTCGGTGTGCCGGCCTTACTGTAATGAGCCTTTGGACCCTCTTGCCGGATCGGCTGTCCCGCCCCCAGAACGCTCAAGCGTCGAATCAGCCACGGACCCAGAAGGAACGCGAGCGCTAGCGCGGTTACCGTCGCGTAGGCAGACCGGAACGTGATATAGCGAAAAACGTTGAAGAACGTGTGCTGATCAGCCAGTGGAACGAGTAGGTCGTAGAGCATCTATCGCCGCCTCATCGATTGATCTCGACCGAGCAACCCAGACACGCCTCGCGAACCGGTTCGACCACGTGCTCCAGCGCTGCGCCACGACTGGCCTTGAAGAGAACCGCGTCGCCAGGGCGGAGATTCTCGATCAGCCACCGAATCGCACCTGTCTGGTCGTCGAATCGGAACGCCGTCACACCACCATCCTCGGCCCCGCTCGCTATCGGTGCGGCACCAGCACCAACCGCCACGACGACTTCCACCCCCGCCGATGCCAGATCACACCCAACCTGCTGGTGCAGCGCCTCGCTTTGGTCGCCCAACTCCAGCATTTCGCCGAGCACGACGACCCGTCGACGGGCGTCGTCAAGGGCCACTAGGGTATCCACCGCCGACGCCACGCTCTCGGGGTTGGCGTTGTAGCAATCAACCAGCGCGACTACGTCGCCCCACCGCTCCAACTCCATCCGCAGCGGCAATGCGTCGGGCTCGGCGATCCCAACCGCGATCGCCCCCGGCGAGACATCCGCCTCGCGGCCCACGGCGACCGAGGCCAGCGCGTTCACGACATTGTGCCGACCGACCAACCGCAGGCGGTAGGTGCGCCCATCGACCTCGAACATCCCGCGTCCCTCTCCGTCCAGCTCCCAGCGCTCCGGTCGAACGTCGTTTGACGGCTCGATGCCGTAGGAGATCAACCGGCACTTCAGCGTCGAAACCGCAGCTGTCAACCGTGGGTCATCACCGTTGTAGAACAGGGTCCCGTCAGGAGAGAGGGCTCGTCCGAGAGCCAACTTCTCCTCCATCACCGCCTCGACCGAACCGAGTCCCTCTAAGTGGCTGGCCGCGACGCTGGTAATGACCGCCATCGTTGGTTGAGCGATGCGCGACAGAATCGCGATCTCCCCGGGCTCGCTGGACCCCAGCTCGACCACCGCCCAGTCGTCATCAGGGTCGATGTCTAGCAAGGTAAGTGGGACGCCGATCTGGTTATTCAAGTTGCCGACCGTGGCTGAGGTCGAGAAACGCTGTGCCAGCACGGCCGCGATCAACTCCTTCGTGGTCGTCTTTCCGTTCGACCCTGTGATCGCGACGACACGCGTCGGTAGTGCTTTTCGATAATGAGCCGCCAACGCCTGGAGCGCGGCCCGCCCGTCGGGGACAACCCAGAACGCGATCTCAGCGCGATCCGCGAAACTCCTATCCTCACCCACTGCGCCAGACACGCCAGCGACCACTGCGGCGTCCAAGAAGTCGTTGCCATCGAAGCGATCGCCGCGGATCGCGACGAACAGCTCTCCGGCCGTTGCTCGGCGCGTGTCGATCGTTACACCATCGAAAGCTCGAGACGGCTGTCCGCTGGGTTCGACGCCGAGCGCGGCGGTCACCTGATCGACGGTCAGCTTGGCGCTCACGCGGCACCGTCCCGGGCTGCCAAGACGCGTTGAACCACGTCCCGATCGCGAAACGGTATCTGCTGGTTGCCAATCAAGATGTGCTCCTCATCCCCCTTGCCGAGCACACACACAACGTCACCTCGTTCAGCCTCGCCGATCGCGTGTTCGATCGCCGCCGTGCGGTCATCGATCCGCTCCCAACGGGCCGGGGTGTCGTCGAATCCGACGATTGTATCGGCAACGATTTGATCGATCGGCTCGCGGCGCGGGTTGTCCGTGGTGAGAATCGCGATCTCCGCCAACGTTCCCGCCACTCGGGCCATCTCTGGTCGCTTGGTGCGATCGCGCTCGCCTCCACAGCCAAAGACGCACAAGATCCGTCGCGCGCCAGTATCACGCACCGCTAGCAGGACCCGTTCGATCGCCTCGGGTGTGTGGGCATAGTCCACGATTACTGTGATATCGACACCGCGGTACACCTCGTACCGACCTGGCACGTGGTCAACTCCGGCCAGCGCCCGACCTACCTGTTCCGCTTCGGCACCGAGTCCAACACCCAGCGCCGCCGCAGCCAGCGCGTTGGCGGCGTTGAAGCGACCAGCCATCGACAGACGGGTCGTGAAGCGTCCCCGCGGAGTGCGCACATCCATCGTCGTACCGTCGCGTTCGACGTCCATCCGTTCGGCGTACACCTCGGCCTCGGGGTTGTTTTCGCTAAAGCGCCACGTCTCGTCGGGTCCCACAGCTCGAAACCGATCACCCCACGCGTCGTCTGCGTTCACCACGCCGAAGCCGTGCTGCTCACGAAGCAGACGAAAGAAATCGAGCTTCGCTTCGCCGTACTCTTCCATAGTAGAGTGAAAATCGAGGTGATCAGGGCTCAAGTTCGTAAACCCGCCAGCCGTGAAATGAATCCCGCCGATGCGCTCGAGCGCGATCGCGTGGCTCGAGACCTCCATCACGACCGATCTCACCCCTTCCCGCTCCAAGTCCGCAAAAAGGCGCGCCAAGTCGGGCGCCTCGGGCGTCGTAAACCCGGTCTTGAAAACCCGATCGCCACGCCGGGCACCGAGCGTTCCCAGCGTCGCCACCTCATCGCTACCCAAGACCGCCGCCGTCATAAACGACGACGTCGTCTTGCCATTGGTTCCGGTAATCCCGATCACCCGCATCCGAGTAGTGGGATCCCCGGCGACTGAATGCGCCACGGGCCCGATCGCGCGGCGCACGTTATCGACGACGATCACCGGCACCGGCCACGAACCCTCATGATCCACCAACGCAGCGACAGCACCCGCTTCGACCGCCGCAGGGACAAAGCGATGGCCATCGGCCTCAAAACCGGTGATCGCCGCAAACAAATCCCCTGGTCGCACACGACGGCTGTCATGGGACACCCCGGCTACATGGGGGTCCTCGTCGCCAACAACCCGCCCGTCGACCCGCTCAGCCAGCGCGGAGAGACGTGGCGCCTCGACCGCCACCGTCACTATCGATCCCGAACCAGTACAACGCCGCCGCGGGTCAGCACCTCCCCAGGCTCGGGATCTTGGCCAACGATCGTCCCTGTTCCATCAAACGCGAGCTCGATCCCAAGACGCGACGCGCGGCGAATGGCCTCTCGTAGACCCAGTCCACTGAAATCCGGCACCTTGACGTGCGTGCGCGGATCGACGCCGTCCGGTAACTCCATCGGCTCCGACGGGGCGAGCGTGTCGGGCTCCGCCGCAGGCAATGCGCCAAACCCGTCGGAAACACGCTGCACAACCTGCTGAGGGGACCGAAACCGCTCGACCAGCGCGGGCGATCGATCCACAGCGCGAGTCAATAACGTGTTTTCGACGATCTCGTGGAACACCGGTGCCGCCACCAACCCTCCATAAAACTTGCCCACCGGTTCATCGATGCGGACAAAGACTGCGTATCGCGCATCGTCAGCGGGGAAGAACCCCGCAAACGACGAGGTGTGCCGCTTGTGGTCATAGCCTCCCTCGCCAACCTTCCGCGCGGTACCGGTTTTCCCCGCCACCGGGAGCATGTCGATCTGTGCGCTCCTGGCAGTGCCAAACTCGACCACGCGAACGAGTGCCTGGGTCACCAAACGCGCCGTTTCAGGCTTCATGACGCGACGGACGGGCTGGGGACGACCCTCGAACTCGACACCACCCTCCCCATCGACGATACGCCTTACCAGATAGGGTCTCAGCAGCTCACCACCGTTGGCCACCGCGCTGTAGGCCATCGCCATCTGGACCGAGGTCACCATGACCTCATACCCCATAGTCACCGATCCAGCCGTCAGCGCAGACCACTCATCCGGGCGTTTGAGTAGGCCGCGAGGCTCACCCGGAAAATCGAGACCAGCGGGCAATCCGAACCCGAACTTGCGCGCATACTCGTAGAGCCGATTGTCACCGAGGCGATCGGCGAGCTTGATCGAGCAGATGTTCGACGAAGCCTCGATCACCTGCTCGACAGTGAGATAGTCATACGGGTGGACATCGCGAATCGTGCGCCCCTTGTGTCGCCACGTGCCGCGCTCGCAGAACAGCGAATCGCTGGGTGCCGCCAAAGATTCTTCGTACAACCCGGTGAGTGGCACGATCTTGAATGTCGACCCCGGTTCGAACTGATCGACAACAGCAACGTTTCTCCCTCGCTGGTCACTCTCTCTAGGTCCGCCGCGAGTCGCCAACGCCAGCACCTCGCCCGTTCGCGGGTCGACGACCACCACGCTTCCGGCTTTCGCGCGAGTCTTGCTCATGGCTGTCTCGAGAGCGGCTTCAACGATCTCCTGGACCCCTAGATCAATCGTCAGATACAGGTCTCGACCGTGGAGTGGAGCCTGGACCGGAAACGTGAAGTTCGGGTACTCATGGCCCAGGGCGTCTCGTTGGTGAATGGCGTAGCCCGGAGTTCCACGAAGGACCTCATCGTAATACAACTCGATGCCGTCGAGACCTTTGTTTTCGGTGTTGACCTTGCCAAGCAGGTCGCCTGCCAGCCCATCGTAGGGATACCGGCGGA
>JBDHED010000089.1:0-7922 GCA_039591175.1 Gemmatimonadota bacterium
GAACGTGATGGCTACGGCGAGGTTCGCGAAGAAGAGGCGCTGCGCGCTTTGGAAGGCAAAGAGGAGTTGTATCGGGGCGAATCCGATCCCTCGGCTCTCGGCCCGTGGTCGGATGCCGCCCGTACCTACGCGGTGCCGTTTGATGTCGACTTTGAGACCGATTCTCCGTCGACGTATCACGCGCGCGACAAACAGATAAAGCAAATCGTGCGAGCGGTCGTACCGAACGCGGAGGTGACGACTCGCGGGGGGTCCGATGGAAGAACCCGCGCCACGATCCGGCTGCCAGATGTCCAGCCGGCCAACGATCTCGCCAAGCAGTTTGTCGCCATTCGCGCTGCACTTCACGACGCCGGTATAGGCTTGGCCAAGATGAGGATCGAGGGCATGGCCGTGGCACCTCGAGAGAGTGCAGAGTCGTCCCCGTCCCCGTCCGGGTCGTAGAGCGGAGACAACGGGTGAGCATCAACAAAGACATTGTCGAGAGCGTCGTCATACTGGGATCCGGCTGTGCCGGCCTCACCGCGGCGATCTATGCTGCCCGAGCCAACTTGGACCCTCTCGTTGTTCTCGGTGTCGACGCCGGTGGACAGCTGTCGCTGACCACGGATGTCGAGAACTATCCTGGTTTTCCGGAGGGGGTCCAGGGTCCTGAGCTGATCCAGTTTATGAAGGAGCAGGCGGGTCGCTTCGGAGCGCGATTCGTACCCGGTGACGCGACCGCAGCCGATCTCTCAGAACGGCCGTTTCGGCTTGAAATCGAAGGCTCGCCGGTCGAGGCTCAGACTTTGATTATCTGCTCGGGGGCGTCGGCCAGGATGCTCGGCATCCCGGGCGAGGATCGGCTGCTTGGCCATGGTGTCTCGACATGTGCGACGTGTGATGGCTACTTCTTTCAGGATCAGGAGTTGGTCGTCGTCGGCGGCGGTGACAGTGCCATGGAGGAGGCGATCTTCCTGACGCGATTCGCCAGCAAGGTGTCGGTGATTCACCGCCGGGATCAGCTGCGGGCGTCGAAGATCATGCAGGATCGGGCGTTCGATAATCCCAAGATAGAGTTCATTTGGAACACTCAGGCGACGGAGCTGGTGGGTGACACCGAAGTAGAGGCGGTCAAGCTCTGGAATACGGTCACGGACGAGCGTTGGGAGAAACCCGTAAACGGTTTTTTCCTCGCCGTCGGACACATCCCGAACACCGCTATTTTCGAAAGACAATTGCCGATGGACAACCAGGGATACTTGTTGCAAAAGGAGCCCGGCCGATCGCACACGAAGATCGACGGCGTGTTCGTCGGCGGTGACGTCCACGATCACATCTATCGTCAAGCGGTGACCGCGGCCGCGGCCGGCTGTCGAGCGGCCATCGACGCCGAGCGATATCTCGAACGGGTCGGTGACGCCCCCCAGTCTTCTGGGGCGACCGTGCGAACGTCGACCTGAGAGGTAAGCACCATGCAAGCGGTCGTCAAGATCAATGCCAAAGCTGGAGCCGCCGGGACGACCGTCACCGAAGTTCCAAAGCCCGAGCCGGGGCCAGGCGAAGTACGGGTGCGCGTGCAAGCTGCAGCGATTTGCGGTTCGGATCGACACATCTTCCATTGGGACCCATCGGTTCGACACATGATTCATCCGCCACGTGTTTACGGTCACGAGTTCTGCGGCGAGATCGACGTTGTGGGTCCAGAACCGAGTCGGGACGATCTTCAGCCCGGCGATTATGTATCGGCTGAAATGCATGTGGCGTGTGGGCGTTGCACACCGTGTCGAAGTGGACAGGCCCACGTCTGTGAGCGCACACAGATCATCGGTTTTCATCACGACGGGACATTCGCCGAGTACGTCATCGTTCCAGCACGCAACGTCGTTCGTCTGCCGCGTGATGTCGTGCCGTTGAAGATCGGCGCGTTTCTGGACGCGTTGGGCAATGCGGTACATACCGTCCAAGACCATCCGCTGGCCGACGCCCGCGTGGCTGTGCTGGGATACGGTCCGATTGGCGCCATGGCGGCGGCGATTTCAGAACACCAGGGCGCCGGGCACATCTACATCCTCGATGTGAGCGAGCGGGCGATCGAACAAGCAGAGCAGTGGCGCGTGGATCTCGGGGCGAGCGGCGTGACGGTTCTCCAAACAGGCGGGGAGCTTACCGCCGAGGCGACGCGTCGGATACTCGAGGAAACCGATGGTGGCGTCGACCTGGTGTTGGAGATGTCCGGTGCCGAGGCCGCTATCAACCAAGGATTGGAAATCGCACGCGGCGGCGGCTCGTTATCGATGCTCGGGATCCCGTCCAGTGAGGGGATCACGATTGAGCGCTTTGCCCGACACTTCGTTTTCAAGGGTCTGTCGATGCAGGCTATCACGGGGCGGCGGATGTTCTCGACGTGGGAGAAGATGCTGGCGCTGCTGGCCGACGGGTTGCAGGTCGGCTCGCTTGTATCGCACGAGTATCAGGGACTGGAGGACTTCACCAACGGAATGGACGCGTTTGACGCGCACGAAGCGCTCAAGGTGGTGTTCTATCCGCATGGGGAGAACGGACATGCGTGACGCTCGGGCCCTGCTCGATCACTTGGCAACTGAGATCCTCGATCAGAGGGAAGCCGGCACGTATAAGGTTGAGCACCAGCTCGAGGGCCCCCAGGGAGCGACCGTCCGGGTGGACGGGCGTTCGATCATCATGCTGACGTCGAACAATTATTTGGGGCTGGCCGATCACCCGAAAGTTCGCGACGCGGCTCGCGAGGCGATCGATGAGTGGGGATTCGGAATGGCATCCGTGCGGTTTATCTGTGGGACCCAGACCCTCCATCTGAAGCTAGAGCGCCGGATCGCCGAGTTTTTCGACACCCAGGACGCGATTCTCTACACATCGTGTTGGAACGCCAATGAGGCGCTGTTCGCGGCCACTCTGACGGCTGAAGACGCGGTGTTTTCGGACGAGTTGAACCATGCGTCGATTATCGACGGCATCAGGCTCTGCAAGGCGAAACGCTACCGCTATCCGCACGACGATCTCGATGCTTTGGCGGGGATGCTCGAAGAGGATGAATCGCGGCACCGAATGGTCGTTACCGACGGTGTGTTCTCGATGGAGGGCAAACTGGCCCGGCTGGACGAGCTCGTGGCCACGTGTCGCCAGCATGGAGCGCTGCTCGTCGTCGACGACTCACACGCTACCGGGGTGCTGGGCGCGAGCGGGCACGGTACGGCAGAAGAGCTGGGCGTTCACGGCCAGATCGACATCGTTACCGGAACACTTGGAAAAGCGATGGGTGGTGCGGCAGGCGGGTTCGTTACCGGCCCGCAGTCAGTGATCGACACGCTGCGCCAGCGTTCCCGACCGTACTTGTTTTCGAACTCGTTGCCACCGATGATCGTCAATGCGTCTTTGGCGGCTTTTGACCTGCTCGATGAGTCTCCAACTTTGATCGCCCGGTTACGTGAGAACACCCAATTCTTCCGCACCGAGCTCGAGTCACGCGGGTTCGACGTACCGCGGGGTGTTCACCCGGTTGTGCCGGTGATCGTCGGCGAGACAGCGCTGGCGATTCAAATGTCCAAGGAGCTCCTCGACGAGGGGGTCTACGTGTCAGGCTTTGGTTTTCCGGTGGTTCCACACGGCGAGGCTCGGCTGAGAGCACAGATCTCTGCAGCACATACGAGAGAAGAGCTGGAGCAAGCCGTCGCGGCGATCGAAAGGGTCGGCCAGCGGCACGGGGTGGCAACGCCGTGACAGGCGCAGACGAGATCGTGATCGACGAGCACATTCAGGTACGCCGTTTCGTGCTCAACGATTTGCTGACGAACGGGTTTGTGGTTCAAGCGACCGACACCGGCTCGCTTGTCGTCATCGACCCTGGCGATCGAGGTAGCGATCTGATCGCTGCGGCGGAAGCGTGGGGCAGCGATGTCCGGTGGATCCTGGTGACCCATCTCCATGGTGATCATTGGGCAGCGTTGGATGAGGTCGTCCAAGCGTTGGGCGCGCCCGTCGTTGGGCCGCCGGATGCGCCATTCCAAGTCGACCGAGTGGTCATCGGCGGTGAGGATCTCTAGTTTGCTGCTCACAACATTCACGTTTCCGCAACGCCGGGACACAGCCCGGAGAGCGTGAGCTACCATATCGACGGTCATGTCTTCGTCGGTGACTTTCTGTTCCGATTGGGGAGCGGCCGAACCGATGGTGGTGATGCCTCGACGGAAGCGCTCATGGCGACCGTGCGCGATGTCTTCCCAACGTTGCCCGACGATACCACGCTGTGGTGCGGTCACGGGCCCCCGTCGACCGTGG
Source organism: Gemmatimonadota bacterium (assembly GCA_039591175.1). Lineage (GTDB taxonomy): Bacteria > Gemmatimonadota > Gemmatimonadetes > JACCXV01 > JAHWKZ01 > CAMYLR01. Next base: position 4,297 of record JBDHED010000089.1, read on the forward strand.
GTGAGGAGAAGCGTGGCAACCCGTTTTGGAAGATCGCCCTCGAGGGGGATCCACCGGGCCCCGTTGACGAGGTCGTCTATCGCGGTGCAACAGTTCCTGTTATTGCCTGGGCCGACGATTATGATGGCGGCCGTAAGGCACTGCTCGAGCTTGGCGACGGCGCACGGGTGATCGTCCCCGGCTCGCAGGTGGAGCACCCGTAGCGCTGGTTTTGCCTTGAGTGAAATGACGAACGACGGACCCACCGGGACGATCACCTTTCTCGCTACTGACATCCAGGGCAGCACCGAGATGTGGGAGCGCTACCCAAACCGCATGCCGACGGCTCTGGAGCGCCACGATTCGCTGTTGGGCTGTATCATGGAGGACCACGGTGGGAAGGTCTTCAAGAACGTCGGGGATGGCGTCTTTACGGCCTTTGACTCAGCACCACAAGCGGTGGCGGCCGCATTGGCTGCGCAATGTCAGCTGACGGAAGAGGAGTGGAGCACACCGGAGCCGCTGCGGGTTCGAATCGCGATTCACAGCGGCGAGGCGGAGGCCCGCGGTGGCGACTACTTCGGCATCGCACTTAACCGCGTGGCGCGCCTGCTGGCTGCCGGACATGGCGGCCAGATTCTGCTCTCCCAAGCGGTCGAGCGGTTGGTATCGGAGCGTTTTCCGGAAGGCGTCGCATTGCGCGATCTCGGTCTGCGAGCACTGAAGGACCTGACCGAGCCGGAGCGCATCTTTCAGCTCGTGACGGGCGATCTACCGGATGAGTTTCCACCGCTCAATACGCTCGATGCCCGACCGAACAACCTGCCCGCACAAGCGACTGCAGTGGTGGGTCGCTCACGAGAGATCGAGGAGGTTCGGAAGCTGGTCCTGCGTGACGACGCCCGTGTAGTCACGCTGACCGGTCCCAGCGGAACGGGAAAAACTCGACTCGGAGTCCAGGTGGCGGCCGAGATCGTCGATGCCTTCGAGCATGGTGTGTTTCTGGTCGACCTGGCGGTTGTCCGTGAGTCCGAGCGCGTCGCGGTGGCGATCCTCGAGGCGCTGGAGGTCGAGGTCGAGGGAACGGACAACGCCGAAAAGTTGCTGGCGGATTACATGAACGAACGCCAGCTGTTGCTGGTGCTCGACAACTTCGAACAGGTGTTGTCGGCAGCCCCGTACGTGGCAGAGTTGCTCCGCGATGCGCCGCGCCTGACGGTGTTGGTTACGAGCCAGGCGCCGCTTCGCATCCGCGGTGAGCACGAGTATCCGGTTCAGCCGTTGTCGTTCCCGGACCCGAAACGGCTGCCGGCGATCGAGAAGCTGACCGACTACGAATCAGTGGCGCTGTTTACCGAGCGGGCGCGAGCGGTCGTGCCGTCGTTTCAACTCAACGAGGGCAACGCGCCAGCAGTAGCCGAGATCGTCCATCAGTTGGACGGCCTTCCGCTGGCGATCGAGCTCGCCGCCGCTCGGGTGAAGATGTTCCCGCCCCAGGCGCTCGTCCGCCGGCTCGGGCGTAGGTTCGACTTTCTGACCAGCGGCACCCGCGATCTGCCTGACCGGCAACGGACGCTGCGGGGTGCATTGCTGTGGAGCTACAACTTGTTGAACGAGTGTGAGCAAGCGCTGTTTCGCAGGCAGGCGGTGTTCGACGGCGGATTCACGATAGAAGCCGCCGAGAGGGTGTGCGTGGCCGAAGACGAGCATTTTGACGTCGTCGAGATTCTGTCCTCGCTGGTCGACAAGAGCTTACTGCGGCTTTCGCACAGCGAGACGGAAGAACCGCGCTTCGAGCGTTTACGGACGATTCGTGATTTCAGCATCGAGTTGCTCGAAGAGTCTGGCGACGCCGATCATTGGCGGCGTCGACACGCCGAGGCGTTTGCAGAGTTGACACAGGAGGTCGATCCAAGCCACACCTCTTGGCCCGAGGTGCCTGCCGCGCTCGCCAGATTGTCAGCTGAGTACGAGAATGTTCGCACTGCGCTGTATTGGGCGCTTGGAGCGAATGAGAGCGCGCTAGCGGTGCGACTTTCACACGCCTTGCCGGCGATGTGGTTCCGGCGCGGTGTGGTCGAAGACGGGCGCCGAATCTTGGAGAAGCTGGAGTCTCAGCTCGATGCTCTAGAGCCGGTCGATCAGGCTCACGCGATCAACCTGATCGGCAGATTCGCCCAGATTCAGGGCGACAACAGCCCGGCTACGATAGCCAGATTCGAACAGAGCTTGGCTCTGTATCGAGAGGCTGGTTACGACCCGGGAGTCGCGAGAGCTCTGATGAACCTGGGGAATGCCCGAAGTCGCGACGGATTACGCGATGACGCTCGGCAGCTTTTCGAAGACGCGCTCCAGTTGTACAAGAAAACCGGCGATTCCTTTGGTGCTGCCGGTGCGCTTATGAACCTGGGGGACTCGTACCTCGGGGAGGGCGACATCGACAAGGCGGAAACGTATTTCTTGAAGGCTGGGAGTATCGCGCGCCGGACGAGGAACAAGCTCACGTCGGCATTTGTGAATCAGTACCTGGGCGTTGTAGCGCGTCAACGCGACGACCTGGAGACAGCGGAGCGTCACTACAAGGAAGGTCAAGCCCTGTTTGAGGAGTTGGGTGCTCAGACCGGCATCTTGTGGTCGCAGTACTACTTGGCGGGGCTGGCGAGGTCCCAAGGTGAATTGGATCGCGCCCGCGACATGTACCTGGAGGTGTTTCATGGTTTCCGGGAGCTCCGGCTCGAGGCCGGCACCGGTTGCGCGCTGTCTTGTTTGGCTGGGCTGGAGGCCGACGCCGGTCGATTGGAGTTGGGAGTTCGTTTGCTTGGGGCGGCGAACCGCATTCTGGAAACGGTCACGATTACAAGGTCGACATTGGAGCGTGACGACTGTGAGCGGCTCCTGGAGGCCGGTCGTACGGAGTTTGGAGACGAATCGCTGGAGAAATTGCTGGCTGAAGGCCGGGACCTCGACCTGGATACCGTCGATCAGCTCATTCGGTCTCAGACCGTTAGCTAGCGAGTCGTAGGCTTGGATCGGCGACGGATCGGGGTCTTCGTTTTTCTGACCGCCATGCTGTTGGCGGTCGCGACCGGGTATTCGCTCTGGCGCTATCGTTCACAAGCCCCATACCGTGATGCATGGAATCAGGTTGCGACCGAGCTCGGCGAGCAGAAGGCGCGCATCGACTCGTTGTCCACGGTCTTGGCGGAACTCGAAGCCGGAGTCGACGAGGAAAAGGTCCGGTTGAGCGAGCTCGGTGTCGAGATCACAAGGCTCGAACGGGAGGCGGTCAATGGTCGGCTGCCGAGAAGCGAGTATCGTCGCTACCGCGGTGTGATCACGCGCCACAACGAGATCGTCGAGACACACAATGCAAGCGTAGCCGAGATGCAGCGGTCCTACGCTCGATACTCGACTCTGGTCGATACTCACAACGCGCTGATCGATAGCGCCAACCGGCTCCAGCGAACCGCGGTGGAGCGCGGGATTCAGCTTCCTCAGATCGACAGCCTACGTTAGATGATGGGTGCTACTCATAGCGCAGTGCCTCGATAGGATCGAGCGAGGCGGCCTTGTGGGCCGGGAAGATCCCGAAGAAGATTCCGATCACCGCGCTGAAGCCCACTCCGACAAAGAACGACCACAGCGGA
>JBDHED010000090.1:0-7885 GCA_039591175.1 Gemmatimonadota bacterium
TCGTACACCAACGCCGGCGAGGTCAGCGAGCAAGGCGTGGAGCTCGGCTTCTCGTTCCTCCCCACCCCGAATCTCGAGGTCGATCTCAACTACACGTTCTTTGACTTCGAAATCGACGATAACACGAGCACCGAAGGGGCCGAGATTCCGGAAGACGAGCTGCTTCCCAACACACCCGAGCACAAGGGCAACATCGGCGTTACGTACAGCCAGCCGGATCGGTTCCACGCCGGCGTCAAGGTCCATATGCAGGACGCGATGCAGTGGGCGGCCGGCATCTTCGCGGGCGACGTTCCTGGTTATGTCACCGCGGATCTGACCGGTGGATTCAACTTCAACGAGAACACTCGGGTCAACCTGGTGTGGACCAACGTGCTCGACAAGGAACACTTCCAGCTCTACGGTGGCTCGATCCTCGGATCCCGCGCCATCGGCGGGGTGACCTTCACCTTCTAGCAAAAAGGAAGCGCGCGGCCATGTGGCCGCGCGCTTCACACCGTGGTCGGGGAGACAGGATTTGAACCTGCGACCCCTACGTCCCGAACGTAGTGCTCTACCGGGCTGAGCTACTCCCCGACGGTGGGAAACGCAAAATACCCGCTACTCCTCTTCGCGGCCAAAACGCGAGATCAGCAGGGTCACGGTGCCACCCGCCAGAATCAGCGCCAGCGCTCCCCCGACCTGAGACGATACCGGCGTAAAAAAGGCTGTCGGATAATCCTCGGGATCGAGCTTGCCGATGTTGTCCGCGGTAACGACTTGGCCCTTGATGACGGTCTCTCCGAGCACTGGATCCACTGGACGCTGGAACGGCCACAAACCCACCACCGCCCCCAGCAGCAACCCAAGCAGCACGCCGAGCGTCGGCTTTGCATGTTGCGCCAAGAGCCACCGCAGCAGATTGCTGACCACTACCACTCCCACCACGACGCCGATCCCGACCGGGAGGAGCACGCGCAGCGCCGGTTCTATGGCGGCCGTCAGGTCGCGCGCCTCGAGCGCGAGCTTGAAAGCGTCAATCGCCGAGAGGATCGGGATGTACTGCCCCAGAACGAGCAGTAGGTAACCCCCGCTCACCCCCGGCAGGATCATCGCGCTGGCGCCCGCGACGCCAGCCACAAGCAACATGAACGTGTTCCCCGCAGCCAGGCCTGCAGTCGTGGTGCCGCTCTGTTGGAAAACTGCCAGAACCGTCATCGCCCCAAACCCGGCCACGGCTCCGATCCACATCGCGCGCGTCGGCGGACGCACCATCCGCCAGACGACAGGGACCCCGCCCAGCGTTAGCCCGATAAAGAGGCTGTACATGACCCAGCGGTGGTGTACGACCAACTCCTTGATCGCACCAGCGAACAACAACACGGCGATCAGCGCCGCCCCGACGACCGTCGCCAGCACGACCACCGAGGCGCGTACGAACTTCAGCGTCGAGACCTCGGCCACCGCACGCACGAAACGCGGGTATACGCCGGCCGCCAACAACATCGTGCCGCCGCTGATGCCGGGCACCAGATTCGCCAACCCCATCAGCACGCCGCCGACCGCGCCCCGCACCGCCAACAAAGGGAGCCGGACCGTCGTCAGTCTTCCCCCCGCAGTGATACGTCTTCCCAGCGCTTAAGATCGGGGATCGCGCGATGGTTGGTGAGATCGAGCTGGATCGGGGTAATCGAGATGTAACCCGCCTGGACCGCCAAGAAGTCCGAACCTTCGGGCCCCTCCCAAGTTGGAGCACCACCGCCGATCCAGTAGTACGTCTTGCCGCGGGGGTCGACATCCGTCACGATCGGGTCTTCGTACGTCCGCTTGCCGAGCGAAGTCACCTTGGTGCCCCGGACCTCCGCTGGATCGCGATCGGGCAGATTGATGTTGAGCAACGTATTTGAAGGGAAGGTCGCATCAACCGACCCGCTCACGATTTCCTCGGCCAGTCGCCGCACCACCGACTCGTACCCGTCGATCCATCGCTCGTTACCCTGCGAGAGCGAGATCGCGATCGACGGAATGCCGAGCAGCGTTCCCTCCATCGCTGCCGACACCGTGCCCGAGTACAGAACATCCTCACCCATGTTTCCGCCATGATTGATACCGCTGAAGACGAAATCGGGCTGCCGCTCCAACACAGCGCTCACGGCCAACATCACGCAATCGGTCGGCGTGCCATCAACGTGGTACTCGTTGTCACCGGTTTGTCGAATCCTGAGTGGATTGTGCAGCGTCAACGAGTGGCTGGTAGCCGACTGCTCACGGTCGGGGGCGACAACGACCACATCCCCCACGCGATCGAGCGCGCGAGCCAGGGCCTTGATGCCCGGAGCCAGATAACCATCATCGTTGGTAACCAGAAATAACATCTGCCCGAACGTAGGAACGGCGGTCCCGCCGCGCTAGGCGGGACGGAGCGGTTCGATCAATACATCGAACACGCCGCCACAGATCGCCGGGCTCCACGAGAAGAGATCCGCGGTCAGATCGACGCGCACCAGGCGTGGTCGACCGTCCTTCAACGCGGCGCATGCCTCGGTGATCACCTCGGCTTCACCGCACCCGCCACCGATCGTGCCGATCGCCCCCGATTCGGGGTCGATTACCATCTTGCTCCCTACCCCGCGGGGTGTCGATCCACGCGCGCGGACGATCGTCGCTAACGCCACCGCGCGTCTCTCGCAGGTGGCATCGTCGAGCGCAGCCAGAATGGCTCTCGATTCACTCATGATCGCCTCGCCTCAGAGTCCGACAACGCCTGAACGTACTTGATGACGTTGGCGACGTCGCGCAGCGGTCGCCCAGTCCCGCCGCGTGCCCGGAGCACGATCTCCGCGGCCACTGCGACCGCGATCTCGGCCGGTGTCTCAGCACCCAGGTCGAGTCCCAGCGGAGCATGAACGCGAGCCAGCCACTCACCGTCAACGCCCTCGCCAGCGAGCTGCTCGTAGGTCGCCTTGACTCGCCGCCGGCTGCCGATCATCCCCACGTACGCCGGTTGAACGTCCGCTTTTGCCAACACCAACATGCAATCGTAATCGTATCGGTGACCACGGGTGACCATGACGATGTGGGTTTGGTCATTGATCGTTATCCCCGCGAAGGGATCATCAAAGTCGGCGACGATCACCCGATCCGCCTCCGGGAAACGCTCCATCGCAGCAAAATCTGGTCGGTCGTCGAGAACCGTCACGCGGAACCCGAGCAGCGCGCCAAGCTTGGATAACGGAACCGCGATGTGGCCGGCGCCGATGATCACCAGCTCCGGCTCGGGCGTCATCGTCTCGACGTACAACTCGACCTCCGAACCTGAAATGGTGACGCACATTGGGCTCTCGGCACCACTCGCCAAGAGAACCCGCGCGGCTGATGTCAGCGTTGCGTCCCCGAGGTCGCCGTGGAGCTGCTGGCCATCCCAGACTATCCGCCGACCTACCAGCTCCATCCGCCCCGGCGCCTCAATCACTACGCCGTGGACGGTCGCACGACCGTCGTCGAGCGCCTGCCCTGCCAACCGTGCAGCTTCGGCCAGCCCGATCGTCTTCATACCGGTCCGATTCTGCGATCTTTGAAGATCTTCCGCATGACCGCCCGATTGACGCCGCCGTTGAGGTTCTGGTCTGCATCGACGATAGCCCTCGCACCCTTAGCAAACGTCGTGAACCCATCCTGCTGAAAGTGGCTCTCTACGATCAGACGATCGGCCTCCTCGCTGCCAAGCTTGCTTCGCAGCTGCCATAAAGTTGCCGACCAGATCTCGCCGTTGTTGTGCTCGTCATCTTTCTTTATGAAATCAGCGTACGTCCAGTCGTTGTCCACGCGTCGCAAGCAGGGCGGATCCAGACCGTCCGCCAACCCGATCAGCAATCCGTCCCACGTGATGACACAAGGCTGATACCTCTCCGGCTTTTCATCGGCGAAGATGCTCGCCGCGAAATAGTCCCCGAAGCCTTCGCCCATCGCCGCCGCTTCCTCCGATTGCCCGAAGTCCGGTATGATCGCGTCCTGCAATGCGTGACCAAGCTCGTGCACGATCGTCTCCCCGTCTTCGGCGTCATCAATGCTGCCGATTCCAAACGTCAACAACTTGTGCCAGGGGCTGTACCAGGAGTCGTCGTCGCGCGTACCATTGACATTCACCCGTACCGGTGCGCGGAAGATCGCGCGCCGCCCGCGAAAACCCAATCGTTCGAGGTAGCGGATAGCGCTGTCGATATGATGGTAGACCATCACCTCTTCGAACCCCTTTTCGGTCGAATCGAACAGGAACTGGTGACCGGTACGCCGCACACGACGCTTAAACCCCGTTGGGCGAGTCGTGACTCGTGTCCCCTCTAGGTACCCGTTCCCGGTGAGGCCCCAGAGAGACACGGTCTTGTAGGCCGCACTCGGCGGTCGACGCGGGCGCAGCTTCTCCGTTAACAAGGTCTCATGACCATCGATGGCGGTCACGGGACTGGGTTCGAAAACGCGAGCCCTACCTCGAACAGCGGCAGCGAGATTGTCGCACTTGCTCAGCATGCCACCAGTTTTGGCATTGACGTATACGATCCACTCCTCGACCGGTCGTCTGCGTTCCAATCGCACACGGTAAGCCGGAAGGAGCCGAGCCCCCTTGGGAAACCACATCTCCTCCAGATCCAGAACTCGAATCCGGCGTCGGTTGCGGATCAGCGCACAACGTGCGTGGCGGATCAGGTCCTCCCAAGCGAGCAGAAACTCTGCCTCGAGCGGCAGAAGCTCACGCGGCATAGCCCGATTCTTGGCGAGATAGACGCGATCGTCGCTCCCGACGTGGACTGTGACGTAGGCTCGGTGAACGCGCCGGTCAAAGTGAATCTGTTGAAAGATGACGTGATGCGCGCCGAGGCTCGGGATGACCTTCTGGAGCTCGAGGCCCGAGAGGTCTTCAGTCAACCCCAACAGCTCAGCGTTGGCGCGCAAAAACGCCTCAGCGATGTCAGCCGGCCGGCCTTTGCCCCGCGGTGAGCGAAAACCCCAAAGTTCCTTTGGCGTCCCGTAGAACTCCCCCGGAACCGTCTTGTAAGATCCTCTCTTCAGGCGTCGCATCGTCGGCGCTCCAACTCTTGTTCGTAATCGTCCGGTGTATCGATGTTCGCCTTTACGCCTGGATCATCGACCGCGACGTGATCGATCTTGGCCGCATGCCGGCGCACCACGGTGCGCGTTCCTTCCGGCAGGTCGGGCTCGGCCAACTCGCCCCAGATCGAGCGCTCCAGCACGATCGGATGGCCTGGCCGATCCCCGAACACCGGCCGCACGATGATCGAACCGCGCGATTCGAACGCACCCAGCAACGCCGCGACCGTCGACTCTCGCACCACGGGATGATCTACCGGCAGCACCGCTGCCGCCCGCGCATCACTGGACGCGGCGTCCAGACCGATCCGCAGCGAGTCGATCGGCTCGGACTCTGGGCTCGGGTTCTCGACCACACGAGCACCGGTCGATTCCGCGATTTCCCACATTGTCTGCGCAGACTCCGATGGTGGGAGGACGACGATAACCGAAGCGCAGCCACCGCTCAGCAACGTCGTAATCGCACGCTCGAGAAACGTCTGGCCGTCGATCTCGAGGAGCGCTTTAGGCTCGCCCATGCGCTGCGAGCGTCCGGCGGCCAGAACGATCCCCACCACCGACCGCGACCGGCTGGTCATCGGTGGTTCCCGAGATCCTCAAGCGCGCGCCGGACGGTCGGCCGGATCATCTCCTTCCGCCAGTACAGCGTGAAATCGGTGTTGTCGAGCGGCCTCCCGGTCTTCCACGCCAACTCGGCGGCCTCGTCGATCGCTTCCGCCGATAGCGATGAGCCGACCAGCGCTTGCGCCGCGGTCTCGACCACCACCGGCGACGATGCGACCCCACCGAGAACGATTCGCGCACCTTGGACGACACCGTCCGCGTCAAGCTCGGCCCACGCACCGACTCCCAGAACCGGGAAGTCGAACGCGCCACGCCGGCGCACTTTTCGGTAGCTCGCTCGCCAACCGTTCGGGCTCGGCAGGTGGATCCGCGTCAGCAGCTCGTCCTGTTGCTTAGACAGATAGAGGATCCCGTCATCCTGGTAGAGACCCTCGATCGGCATCGAGCGCTCGCCATCCGGCCCGACGAGATCGACGGTCGCCCCCATCGCCACCAACAGCGGCACGGAGTCGGCCGACTGCACTGCCCAACACCGAGGCGATTGCGGCGCAACCCAGCACACTTTGCCATCTTTCTTCATGCAGAAGTCGATCGACTTCCGCCATTCGTAGTTCTGGTCGTAGTAATTGCAGCGCGTGTCGAGCAGCACATTACCACCGATCGTTCCCATATTCTGGAGGATCGGCGTCGAAATGAGGTGCATCGTCTCGGCCAATGCCGGATACGCGACTCTCACATCAGGGTGCGTCGCGACCTCGGTCAACGTGGCGGTGGCGCCGATCGAAATCGCGCCGTCCGCACCTGTCACGATGCGCTGCAGCTCGTCGATCGCGTGGAGCGCGATCACGACCGACGGTTCCTGGTGGCGGCGCTTCATGTTTGGGTAGAGATCCGTGCCGCCGGCCACGTACGCGGCATCGGGTGGCGCTTCACGCTTTTGGGCGATCGCCTCGTCGACCGTCGCCGGCACCTGGAACCGGAACTGTGGCAGCCGCATCATGTGCGCACCCCTCCCCCACCGATCTCGCGTCGCTCGTCGATCGCGCGGCCATCGCCACCGGCCCACGGAGGCGGCACTTGGATCGCCTCCGGCCAACCGAACTCGGGAGCTTTCTTCGGGCCCTCGCGCGGCTCCTCCTGCTTCGCCCTTCGCTTCAAAGCGGCCAACACCTTCTGCGGCGTCACCGGGACTTCGTCCACCCGGGCGCCGACCGCATCGTAGACACCGTTCACGATCGCCGGCGGGATCGGCAACAACGGCCCCTGGCCGACCTCCTTGGCCCCAAAAGGACCATTGGGGTCGGGATCCTCGATAAGGTACGTATGCACCCGGCACATCTCGTGGGTGGTCGGACTCTTGTATTCCAACATCGACGGGTGGTGGTGGACGATGTTGCGATTCCCGCGGTACGTCATCTCCTCCATCAGCGCTTCGCCGAGTCCCATGTAGACCGATCCCTCGACCTGGCCGATCGCGACCACCGGGTTGATCGCCTGTCCGATGTCGTGTGCGATCCATACATCGTCGACGTGAGTCTCGCCTGTATCGACATCGACGGATACCTCGGCCACCGTAGCCGAATACGAGTACGCCGGGCTGGGCCCGACGCCGGCGCCGCGATAACGCCCTGGCGAGCGTGGCGGCGTGTACGAGCCGACGGTACCGATCGTCCCGAACTTCGACTCCGCCAGCACGACCGCTTCAGCGAACGTCATCGCGCAGTCAGGATCTTGAACGTCGAACACCTGGCCGTCGGCCATCGCGACCCGAACTCCCGGCACGTCCCATTTCTCGGCGACTGATCGGACGAGCAGCTCGCGCGCTCGTTCAGCAGCTTGGAGCGCCGCGTTCCCGGTCATCAATGTGACTCGGCTCGAATACGAACCGAGGTCGACCGGGGTCAGCGAAGTGTCGGCGGTGACGATATCGATCTCGAACGGATTGATGCCGAGCACCTCGGCCACGACGTAGGCGAGCACCGAGTCCGATCCTTGACCGATCTCGGTCGAGCCACAAAAAACCGTCACGCCACCGCCGCGATCAAGCTTTAGCTGCACGCCCGAGTGCGGCATGTTGTTCCAATAGATCGGCAACCCTGCACCCGAGATGTACGAACCACAGGCGAGCCCCAACCCCTTCCCTTCGGGCAGCTTGCCGTAGCGATCGTTCCACCCCGACTCGGCGACGACTCTCTCGATGCAGGCGCCGAGTCCCATCGATCCGATCTTCAAGTAG
>JBDHED010000091.1:0-9483 GCA_039591175.1 Gemmatimonadota bacterium
ATCCACCCCGATCCGCAGGGCAAACGGGCTGACGCGTCGCTCGCACGTCTCGGTCTGCCGCATGTGAGCGGGTAGCTCGGCCTGTTCCTCGTCGGTCAGCGGACGACACTCCTCGACCCGTTCCGCCGCCCGCCACGAGAAACGAATGACCGCGTCGTCACCGGGCTCGATCTCGTACGGTGCGCGCGACAAAGCGGCCAGCACGACGCCCGCGAAAAGCGCGAACCCGACAGCCACCCCTATCCGCGCGAGTCTCATGGCACCGCCTCCTCCTCGACTTCGCATTCCCGTATGAGATCGTCATCGCCAGACTCAATGCCACCCGTCAGATCGGCGACGGCGTTGCGAACGACCGCTACCTCTTCCGCGACGCGATGACTCTCCCCAGCCGCAACGTACGCCAACCGGACACGACGCCGATCGACGCGAGGCTGCAACTCGGCTTCGCGATCTCGGAACATCCGCTCCGCGAGCCAAATCGGACCTTCCCGGTTCCAACAATCGCGTGGCGGGCATGCCAGAACGACCACTGCGCCCGCGCCCGCACGTAGGAAAAACTCGACCACGGAGGTGTGCATGTTGCCTGCGCACGAGACGCGGTGGATCGTCGTCCCGTCGACCCGCTCCAGGTCCTGGATCCTGCCCGCCCCGCGATCACAGGCGACCAACACGACATCCGCTGTGCCCAGGGATACCTCAGCTATCGAGTCTCGCAACCGTGCGAGCTGATCCCGTCCCGTTCGACCTGGGGGCCCGACCCCCATCGGCGCGCACGAGCCCGCACAGATTCCGCAAGAAACACACAGCGCAGGATCGACGCGCGCAAACAGCTCAGAGCGGTCGTCCTCTCGCTCGAGCATCGCGATCGCTTCATACGGGCAATCGAGCGAGCATTGCTCGCACCCCGTACAGTACCGCTCCTCGACGACCGACGGCGTTGGTCGTCTCGTTCCGGGCGGTTTGGTCCATAACGGTACGAGCACCACCGGGATCGTGATCGCGACCAGCGCGACCAGCGCGACCGCGGCAGGCAAGCCACGGGTCAGCGGAAACCAAAAGACGTAGAACCAGTCGACCGGAACTCGACCCGGGAGCTCGAGCAGCTCGGCACGGGGGCCCGATGCGACCGGCCACACCACAGCGAGCGCAAACAGCAAGGCGGTCACTCCATACGTGAGCTTGCGGGGTGGAACGATCGTCGGCCGAGCGAGCCTCGATACATGGAGCCAAAGGGCCGCACCGATTCCCACCGGTAGCACGATGTGAAGAAAGAGATTGAGAAAGAAGAACGCGCTCGGTACCGGTGCCTCCCCCACAAACGTGCGTGAGATCGGTTCGGCGAAAATCGGCAGCGCGTCGAGCAGCCGCGCACCTTCAACCGCCAACGCCTGCCCCTGCTGATCCCATACCATGACGTAGCCGGTCCAGCCGCAGATGAAGAGCAGCCCCAGAAGCGTGACTCCGGACACCCAAGCGAGGGTGCGCGGACCCCAGCTCCTGCCTTGAGCGAACATGCGCGCCGCATGCACCACCACGGCCACGATCGCACCATCCGATGCGTATCGGTGCAGCCCGCGCATCCAGCGACCCACCCATACCTGGGACGTGATTCTCTCGACCGACTCGAAAGGCGTTCCGATCCGATAGAAGATGACGAGATAGAGTCCGGTAACGGTGATGACCGCGAGCAGGACGACGGCGATCGCGCCGCTTTGGTAGAGCGGATTGTAGCGCCAGCCGTAGAGGCGATTCATGGCGGCGTCGAGGCGTGAGAGTGCCCCGAGGATGAACCGCTCGAGTCGACGTGCGAGGGGTTGCATCGGCGCGAAGATATACGATATAATCATGGTTAAATCAAGAATATGATCTCCCGAACAAGCGAATACGGCTTGCGAGGAGCGCGGGCCGCGCGGCGGCTATCGTCTCGCCGTCCCGGCAACCGAGCTGTCCTTGGCCAGCGTGATCGAGCCATTTCAGGACCTGCGCCCCGAGCGCGCATGTTTGCTCGGTCGATCGAAATGCCTGGACCAGAACCCATGTGCAGCGCACGAACGGTGGAAGAGCGTCTTCGACGACGTGAGCTCGTTCTTTGACGAAACGATGATCGCGGACCTGCTGGAGTCCCCGACTCCAGCGCGCACTGAGTAACCTGCGAGGGAGGCGCACAGATGGAAGAACACCCAGACCGGATCCCATTGGGACAGCGCATCTTTGACAACCCGTTTCTGCTGCTGATCCTCGGCCTGCTCACGACGGTCGTCTTCTACACCGCGTGGGGGCTGCTCGAGATGATGACGATGACCGAAGCCCCACTTCCCTGAGAGACAAGGAGGGCCGCTGAATGCACAACGCGCTTGAGCCCCCGAAAGGCGTGTGGTGGAAGCCCGCCGGACGGTCCGAAAAGTTGTGGGTCACGATCTCTTTCGTCTGGTGCCTTGTGCTGTTTGCCATGATGCCGCTCTGGCACATCAAGGGTGGTCAGAACGTGGCCGGCCAGCGGTATCACGTCGATCCGGATGCCTTCGAGCAGCGAACAGAGGAGTTCGTGGAGGCGTACACCGTCGGTGAGGACCGCGGGATCCCGATCGTCGAGCCACCGGCCGGAAGCGACATTTACCTGTTGGCCCGTATGTGGAGCTGGTGGCCGATCCTCAAGTTGCACAAGGACACCGAGTACACGCTGCATCTCTCATCGCTCGACCTCAACCACGGTTTCAACCTTTACCCACTCAACATCAACCTGCAGGTCGTCCCCGACTACGACTACGCGTTGCGGATCACACCAAACGAAGCGGGTGAATTGCGAATCGTGTGCAACGAGTTCTGCGGCATCGGTCATCACGCGATGATCGGCCGCATGATCGTCGTGGACGAGACACAGGAAACCGTGACCTACGCCGGGAGCGAACGATGACTGACGAATTTCGCACCTGCCCCGTCACCAAGTTGCGTGTTCACCATCACGCAGACGGACTCATCAAGGCAAACGCTGTGGCCGCGACGATCGCCTTGGTCGTGGGCGGCATCGCCGCCCTGCTGATCTTGCTGACACGTTGGCAAGTCGTCCATCTACTGGGCCCGGTGTCGTTTTACCGCATGCTCACCATTCACGGCATGAGCATGCTGATCTTCTTCATCATCTTTTTCGAGATGGCGGTGCTCTATTTCGCCGGCCCGGTCGTTTTGAATAGCCGAGTGCCCGCTCCACGGATCGGGTGGGGTTCTTTTTGGCTCATGGTCGTCGGGGCGCTGATGGTTCAGTGGGCGATGTGGAGTGGGCGCGCCGATGTCATGTTCACCTCCTACGTGCCGCTCAAGGCACACTGGTCCTACTACCTAGGAATCATCCTCTTCGCGGTCGGTGCGCTGATCGTGGTGGGTCTCTTCTTCGCCGCTCTCGTCGTCGCTAAACGAGAGCGAACGTACGAAGGCTCGATCCCACTGGTCACGTTCGGTGGATTGACCGCGGCGATCATCGCCGTCGTCACGCTCGGTCACGGCGCCGCGATCTTTGTCCCCACGTTTCTGTGGTCGCTCGGATTGATGGACGTTGACCCAGGTGTCTATCGGCTCGTGTTCTGGGGTCTCGGCCACCCGGCGCAACAGATCAACCTCGCGGCGATGGTCGCGATCTGGTACATGCTGGCCGGATTGACCGTCGGCGGAGTCGTGCTAAACGAAAAGATCAGCCGCGCGGCGTTCGTGCTCTACATCTTGTTTATCAACCTGGCGTCGGCTCACCACTTGTTGGTCGACCCGATCGCCGGTTCGGCTTGGAAGATGTGGAACACTAGCTACGCCATGTATCTGGCCGTTCTGGCGAGCATGATCCACGGCTTCACGATTCCCGCCGGGATCGAAGTCGGTCAACGGCTGCGAGGAATCAAGCAAGGCGTGTTCGGCTGGCTGCGAAGGGCCCCCTGGGGCGATCCCGGGTTTAGCTCGCTCGCGTTGTCGATCGTCGTGTTCGGTTTTGTCGGCGGTATTACCGGCGTTACGTTCGGGACCGCTCAGATCAACCTGATCGCGCACAACACGCTGCGCATCCCCGGCCACTTTCACGCCACGGTCGTCGGTGGCACGGCGCTCGCATTCATGGGCGCCACTTACTACTTGCTGCCATTGATCTTCCGGAAGCAAGTCGCGTTCTGGCCGCTCGCTAGGATTCAGCCCTACATCTTCGCGATCGGGATGCTCGTCTTTACGATGACGATGACGTTCGCCGGGACCTTCGGTGTTCCGCGTCGCCACTGGGACATCTCGTTCTCGAGCACCGTCTACGACCTGCAGTACTCGCCGGCGGTCGATCTCATTATGGGGATCATGGCGGTCGGTGGCTTGATCGCCGCTCTCGGTGGACTCATCTACGTCGTGATCACGGTGTGGTCGGTCTTCCTGGGGCGGCCGTTCGAGATGGAATCAACGCTCACAACCGGAGGGAGTGTCTGATGGCGTTCTACGGGGTTCCGCCGGGCATCACCAATCCGCCCACGCCGCTACCGGAGGGCGAGGAACATCACGAGCGAACCACCGGGACACTGGTTCTGGTGTTCGTTTTCCTGGCGGCGTTCGCGATCTACTACTTCGTCAACTGGAACCTGCTATCAGCCCTCTGGCAGATCGGGTGAGTCAGCGCGCCGCGAACGGTGACCGAGCGCCGCTGGTCGCCCTGGCGGCTGTTCTGGCGGTGACCGGTTTGTGGTGGACGCTCGCCTTGTGGCCGCTCTCCGAGACAGCACCGTCATGGGTCGAGCGGGCGCGCGCCGTCTGTTTTGGAACCACCGAGTCCGGGCTCCCCGATGCGGCCGGTTGGGTCGCGCTCATCGTCCAACCCGGGGTCATGCTAGGGATCGTGTTCTCGGTCTGGGGACGCGGTGTCACCACCGGGCTGCGCCAGTTGGCCCGTTCACCGCTCGGCCGCGCCGCGCTCGTAACCCTGTCGATCGCACTCCTTGGATCGATCGTCGCCGCTGGCTACCGCATCCAGACCGCCGACGCCGAGGGGATCGAGTGGGCGACCGCCGGTCCGATCGACCACCCCCTTCTCGAGCGGCCCTCGCCAACGCTGCGTTTGGTGAGCCAACACGGGGAGGTGCTCGACCTAACCAGTTTTCGTGGCCGTCCGGTCCTGGTCACGTTCGCCTTTGGTCACTGCCAGACCGTCTGTCCGCTGGTCGTCCACGAGGCCTTAGCGGCCCAACGCGCGCTCGCGGATCTCGACACCGCGTTGGTCGTGGTGACCCTCGATCCGTGGCGTGACACACCGACGCGCCTGCGACACATCGCGTCCGTGTGGGATCTCGGTACCGACGGCTACATCCTGAGCGGAACCGTGACCGCCGTGAACCAGACACTCAACGCGTGGCGCGTGGCTCGATCGCGTGACCTACGCACCGGCGACATTATCCACCCTCCACTGGTGCTGCTGATCGATCGCGCTGGCACGATCGCCCGCGCGACCCGCGGTGACGCCCGCACGATCGAACAGCTCGCCCGCACGCTTTGACTACGGTAATGAGTCTGAAACCTCCCAAAGCGAGGCGCGACCGATGACTTCAAGCTCTCTCAGCGGGTTCACACTTCGCGCGATTTGTTCCGTTCTGCTCGTGTTCATTCTGCCCGCCGGTGTCCTCGCCCAAGAGGAGGCTGCCTCAGGGGAACGATTGTTCATCGCCAAGGGGTGTCTCGGGTGCCACGGGGTGAGCGGGCGGGGTGGCGTCGGACCGGAGCTCGCCCAGACGCAGCTCGAATTGGGTGCGTTCCTGTCACAACTACGTCAACCGCGCGAGATCATGCCCGCCTTTACGGACGAGGTCGTTTCCGACGAAGAAGCCGAGCTGATCTTCGAGTACGTGCGGTCGGCGCCGCCCGCGCCGGCACCAATCCGGGCGGATGTCCCCGCGGGCGTGCTCGAACCGGAAACGTGCGCTGGGTGCCACGAACAACTCCACTCGACGCTCGTCCACCAGTTCGAGAGCAGTGCGATGGGCGCGGCAGGTCGACAGAACCCGCGCGTCGATTACCCCCAAAACCAGATGACGTGCGCCAACTGTCACGGTACGGACCACGACGCGATCATGGCGAGCAAGGGCCGCGTACCGGAGGCGGTCTGCGCAACCTGCCATCAACAGATATACCAGGAGCATGTCGTCGAGGCGGGTCACACGTACGGCCCGGGGCCGGGCGAGCTCGGTATCAATTGGGAGCGAAACATTGGCGTTCCGCATTATGCCCAGATGCCACGCAAGGTGATGGAGATGGGCTGCGATCCATGCCACGCGCAGGCCGGTGCCACCCTACCCGAGTACTGGAGCGAAGAGCAACAGAAGTACGTCGACACGAGCAGCCTGACGTACCGCAACGGATGCATCGCCTGTCACACGCGACACAGCTTCAGTCTCGCCGAAGCGCGCAAGCCCGAAGCGTGCTACACCTGCCACATGGGCCCCGATCACCCCAACTACGAAGCGTATATGAGCTCCAAACACGGGTCGATCTACGCCGCCCGCGGTGACGACTGGGACTGGAATCAGCCATTAACCGAGGCCCAATGGGATGCCCCGACGTGCGCCTATTGCCACATGATGTACGTGGACGAGAACGGTGAGCGGTATTCGAGCCACAACATGAGCCGGAAGATCATTTGGGGGATGGGCGTGCAGGCTGCCCTCGGGCAACTCGAGGACATCACACTACTTCCAGAAAACCAGGCGCGTCGGGTCGAGATGATCAAGGTGTGTATGACGTGTCACTCGGAGGATAAGGCGCGGGGCTACCTCAAGTCCGCCGATGCTCACAAGCTGGCCGGCGACGCCCTGGTGGTCGAAGCGCGTAGCGTCGTCGCCGATCTCTATGCCGAGGGGTTGGTCGAACCCGGCCGCGGCCAGCTCGCTGCAGGGTTACTGCCTGGTCCGGCCTTCTCTGCGACCGAGCTCCCGACCGAGCTCGCACAACACTGGCCGGCCGGCATGTATTACAACGTCACAACGATCGAGCGCGAGTACTTCGACATGTTCTTCTTCTCGAACCTAAAGTCGTACAAGGGCGCTTTCCACATGAGCCCAGACTACGCTTGGTGGTACGGCTACGCCGATGTCTTGGGCCATCTGGCCAGGATCCGAGACGAAGCGGACTCGATTCGGGAGGCCGAGGCAACCAGCAGGCGGACCCTCTTCATGCTGCTCACCGGACCGCTCATGGTGCTCGCCGTGCTGGCAATCGCATACCTGGTCTGGCGGGCGCGGCGACGGGGGGCCGAAACCTCCTAGCCGCTAGCGCTCCCAGGTGTTGTTCTGCGGGTTGATGTCGCCCCAGTCGGGACCACCATTGACCGTGATTCTTTCCGCGCGATCGGGAAGGGTGAGCGTAGCCGCCGCGCGATCGGTACCGTAGAAGGCGTCGACCGGGATAGTGACCGTGTTGCTCGCTCCATCCGCCGTGGTCGCCACGACCACCGCCGGCATCAGGAGATCCCCGCGCTGGTCGACTGACACGACCACCGTCCACATCTCGCTGTTGCGGTTTTGGTCGACCCCCAGGATCGCCACGTCGCTGGTGCCGATCGTGTAGATCCAGTTGTACCAGAACCAACCCAGCTCCATCCCGACCTCATCCTCGATCAATCGGAAGAAGTCAGCCGGTTGTGGGTGCTTGTACGACCACACCTCGAAATAACGTTTCAGGGCCGCATCGAACGGGTCGGCCCCGACCAAACCCCGCAGCGCATTCAACATGACCGCCGGCTTGGTGTAGGCCGCGATCCCGAGCGCCGGTGTCCGCGGATCGTAGCTGTCAGGCGCGATCCCCATCGGCTGCTCCTCGTAGGTTCGGATCGCTGTTGCGTACTGCGCCACGTTCAGAAGCTCGGGCTCACTCTCCGGGAAATACTCGCGCTTGCTCAACTGGTTGATAAACGTGTCGAACCCCTCGTCCATCCACGCATATCGTCGCTCGTCCGTGCCGACGATCATCGGAAACCACATGTGGCCCCACTCGTGATCGATGATGTCGAATAGCGTCTCGCGGTTGGCCTCGGGCGCCACAAAGATGACCATCGGGTACTCCATGCCGAACACCGGTCCCTCGATCGCCGTCGCTGTCGGGTAGGGGTATTCGCCCAAGTACTCGGAGTAGAAAGCGATCGAGTGTTGGCTCATCTGGGCGACCTCGCGCCACGCTCGGGCACTGGGCCGATAGAGGGAGTGGATCAGCGTGTTGCCGTAGCTGGTGGCGTCCCAAGCGAACCGGGGACTCGCTCCCCAAGCGAAATCGCGCACGTTCTCGGCCCGAAAGCGCCACGTCAGCGATCCGTCGGTACGCGGTCGGATGGCCGTGATGTCGGTGAACTCCGACTCAGTAACCACGTTCACGACTTCTCCGCCTTCACGTGCCAGGGCCAACCTCTCGCGCTGCGTCGCGGTCAACACTTCCTCGGGGTTCAACAGCGACCCGGTAGCGCCCACGAAGTACGTCGCCGGAACCGTCAACTCGACATCGAAGTCGCCGTACTCCAGATAGAACTCGCCTTGGCCCAGATAGGGCATGGTGTTCCAGCCATTCACGTCGTCGTACACCGCCAGACGGGGATACCACTGTGCCAAGAGGTACAGGTTGCCATCACGCCCCATCCGATCGGCGCCACTCACGGGAACCTGAAAGCTCCAGTCGATCGACAGCGTCGTCGTGCCACCCGGTGGAACCGAACTCGCCAAGTCGACTCGCATGAGCGTGTCGTTGATGCGGTGGTTTAGTGGGTCCCCGTCGGATGTCACTGCCGAGATCTCATAACCACCACCCGGGCCAGCCCCACCAAACCGGCCTTCTTCCGGGAACGCTTGCGCGCCGCGACTGCCGAGCGCGAACAAGTTCTGATCGAGCTGTACCCAGAGGTACGCCAGCGAATCGGGTGAGTTGTTGGTGTACGTGATCGCCTCCGATCCCGACACCCGCTTAGCAGCCGGATCCAGCGTAGCCCGGATCTGGTAATCGACACGCTGCTGCCAGTAGTCGGCACCCGGTACACCCGCCCCCGTCCGGTAGTTGTTCGGGGTTGGGAGCGGCGGCGTCTGAAACCGCTGATCGTCGCCGTTCTGTGCGAACCCCTGAGACGTAAGCGTGACGGTGAGGACCAGCACGCCAAGAGTCGTTCTTGGTATCACATTTCCTCCTTAACGTTCAAAGCGAGATATACAATCTCATGTCTGGAGCGATCGACGGCACGGACGAATTGCTCCGGCCGGGGCACCATCCCTACGTTTGACGTCCACGATGCTTCAATACACCCTCCGCCGCGTCATCCACACGATCCCAGTTCTGCTCGGGGTTCTCATCGTCACCTTCATACTGCTGTACATCGCGCCCGGAGATCCGGTGCTGGCGATGGTCGGCGAGCGGTTCGATCAGGCGACGATCGATCGACTCCGGGCCGAGCTCCATCTCGACGAACCGATCTGGAGTCAGTTCTACCATTATGTCGCCGGTCTG
>JBDHED010000092.1:0-8575 GCA_039591175.1 Gemmatimonadota bacterium
AAGAACTCGGCGCTCGGCGTTCGTCGATGGGACGGATAGCTGGGGGCAGACGACCCTAAAACTCGAACGGGATGGGTGCGAAACACAGGACGAGGATCGCCACCGACAGCCAGCCCACCATCTGTCGACCGGGGCCGAGCCGTTGGTCGGGATCGAGCACGGGGGGATGCTTGATGCGAATAATGAACAAGACGAGAATCGCCCACAGGTACCACCCCGTCCACCACCAGCCCATAATCAACAAGGCGAAGAAGAACACCTGGGCGATTCGGTGTTGACCGCGACCTATAAGAGCGTACAACACGTGACCTCCGTCGAGCTGACCGATCGGCAACATGTTTAGCGCTGTAACGAACAACCCGATCCACCCAGCGAACGCGACCGGATTGAGGAACAAATCGTGGGTCGCCTCTGGGTAGCTGGCAAACCACGCCACAAGCCACTTGAACAAGAGCGGCTCACCCAGCTGGATGCCCTCGACCGAACCGATGGGGAGCGCAGATGAAGTCTGGATCCCATAGATCGCAACTGGAATCGCCACCAGCATGCCGGCCAATGGGCCGGCTGCACCGACGTCGAGCAGCATTCTGGGCGTGTAGACAGGTGTCCTCATCCGGATCACGGCCCCGAGGGTTCCGATCGGTGAGATCAACGGTAGCGGGATAAAGAAGGGCAGCGTCACGTGGAGTCCGTATCGGCGCGCCGCGATGTAGTGGCCAAACTCATGCGCTGCGAGGATTCCCATAATCGATGCCGAGAACGGAAGCCCGGCTACGAGTCTGCCAGGGTCTCGGAACAAGAAGTCTGGCGACTCCCCGGAGAGAAAAGCTCCAGCCCAAAGCGTCGAAACAACGGTCAGCAGGAAGAGCGCCAGGTTCCATCGCCACTCGGGCGGCATGACCGGCGCCTTGGGGTAGGTCACGGTGGCGACCGTTTGCCCGTCGACCCGCTCATAGAAGTACGACACATCCAATGTTGACAGCGCCGCTTCAAAGCGAGCACGTTCCGATGGCGAGTCATACCTTAGCCGGCCGCGGAGGATCTTTTCGTTGCCGACGTTGAACAGCCGAGGTTGAGAGAGGAACTCGATTCCCACCGGCTCGGCGGGGTGACCGCTAAGTGCGGTCTCGACGTCCACGCCATCTGGCGTGAGCTCAACTCTCTTTAGGAATCTGTTTCGCATACCAAACCCATGCAGATACACGTTGACGGCAACTACCAGCCCCTCGATCAGCCCGCTCTGAGGGCTCGGGATCAGGGGTTCCTATTTGGCGAAGCAGTGTACGAGGGCGTCAAGATCCTAGCTCGTCGCCCACTGTTTCTCGAGGCGCATCTGGAGCGGCTGGAGCGATCCGCGACGGCGCTCGATCTCGATGTGCCGTGGAGCCTCCCCGACTTGCGCGCCATCTTGGCGCGACTGCTCACCGATTTCGACGACGACACCGGACTCGCCCGGCTCTACACCACCCGTGGTTCGCCACAAGGTACTCCGTCTGCGCTGGTGTGGATCGATCCGCTACCCGACTACTCGCATCCGGATACACCCTCGTGGCGGCTCGCGTGCCACCCTGAACCGATCGTCCCGTACCTCCCGGGAGTAAAGCACACAAACCGGTTGAGTCACGCGCGGGCTCGACGTCTGGCGCACCGGTCGGGGGCGGACGATGCGCTTCTCGTGCATGCTGACGGTTGCGTCCTCGAGGGCCCGCAGTCGAACCTCTTTTTCTTTCAGGCCGACACCCTGCACACTCCGGAAACCGGTTGCGGCGTGTTGGCAGGCATCACGCGCGACGTCGTGCTGCGACTCGCTCCCAGCTGCGGCTTTCGGACGGTTGAGGGCCGCTACCCACCGGAGGTCGTCCGCGAGGCAGACGAATGGTTCCTTACGTTTACGTCGGCGGGTATCAAGCCGGTGGCGGCAATCGACGACGCTAGGCTGCCGGCACCCGGCCCGCGAACGACGAGGTTGGCGGCTGCATACGAGCAGCACGTAGTGGAAACGCTGGCCTCAACGGAACCGTTGTGAAGAACTAGCTCGGCCCGGATAATCGGGCCTGTTGCGAGGCGGTCCAGACCGGCGAATCGGGGGTTTCCCTCTCACTCGACCCGCCGGACTCCGGGGCTGGCTTCTCGCGTCCAATCCGACCCCATCGACGATACATCCACAACCAGTGATCGGGTCGATCGCGAACCGCTTCTTCGAGCCGCCCGTTGAACACCGCCGCGTCTTCCGCCACGGCCTGTTCGGAATCCGTCAACGCACTCAACTGAAACGGCTTGAGCTCGCCGCGGTACCTACCCGACCCAACACGACGGCAAAAGATCGTGAGCAGTGGAACATCGGCCAATCGGGCCAGCCGAAAAGGTCCAACGTGGGTGATCGCGGGGTGTCCAAACAGCGGGGCGATCGCCCCGTCAGCGGAGCGGCGTGGCTCCTGATCCATGATGATCCCCAGGACGCCACCCTTTCGAAGCCATTGAATCGCGGCCCGCATGTCGTCGTGATCGATTTGCACCAATCCGGCCGCTTCACGCATCGCCTTTAGGCGAGTGCCAAAACCAGCGTCTTTGGGTTCTTTGTACAACGCCGCGAACGGGTAACCGGCAGCGGAGACGGCTCGTCCCAACCACTCCCAGTTTCCGTAGTGGCCAGACAGCAGGATCACACCCCGACCTTTGTCTCGGGCTGCTTCGAGCGCTTCCACGTTGTCGAGGGTGACCCGTTCCCGGATTTCTGCGTCCGAATAGCTGCGGGTGTGCAGAAACTCGACCAGGGTTCGGGCCATCTGCCGGTAAGCGGAGAACGCCACCCTCCAGCGGTGCAACAGCGACCAACCGGGAAACGCCCGCTGGAGATTCCCGAGCGCCGTTCGGCGCCCGTGACCGACCAGGAGCAGCACTGCGAGCACCAGCGCGAGCGGCTCGTTGAGCCAGCGCGGAGCCTTTCTCGCGCCGTCCGCAATCCACTTGGCGAGTTGCGCTTTCACCGGTTGGCCGAACATACCGGCGCGGGCAGTTCACCGGCAACGTCGTTTGACGACGATTCGGGCCGTTCCTAGACTGCGCTTCATGGTGAGCCCGCCTGATGCCGGTTCGGCTGAGGAACGAAGGGCGCTTCTGGGCGAGATTCTGGATCGGGTGGAGACCGATGCTGAGGAG
This sequence comes from Gemmatimonadota bacterium, assembly GCA_039591175.1. Classification (GTDB taxonomy): domain Bacteria; phylum Gemmatimonadota; class Gemmatimonadetes; order JACCXV01; family JAHWKZ01; genus CAMYLR01. The sequence continues at coordinate 3,160 of JBDHED010000092.1, forward strand.
CGATCGATCCCTGAGGGGCCGGGGCCGGGCGCGGACTTCAAGCCGCGGTACGACCACCTGGTCGGGGGCTTGGAGCTGGTCCTCGAGGCTGTGCCCGAGGTCGAGCATGAGCCCTTAGGGTCGTCCGGGATGCGGATCGCCTATCCCGCTACCGAGCGCGAGGTCCGGATCACACCACTCGAGGACCAAGAGTTGGTTCACTTCGTGTTTGGTCACGCCGCGCTCGCCGGACGGGCCGAGCATCACGCCTCACGCCCTTTTGGCGACGTGCTGCCGAACATCCCGAAGTTGGCCGCTCAGATCCTCGCCTTTCTCATCGTAGGTGACGAACCGAAGTGGCTGACTCACCGACCACCTGCCGATTCGTCGGTCGTCAAGGAAGCCGGAGTGGATTCGGAGGTCCTGGAGCTTCCACTCGACTGAACCTCTCCGGTCAGAGTGACAGACCGCCTGCCGTTCTTGCCGACGACGATCGCAAAAACCGTTCAAAACGGCAGGCAAATACGTTTGGTACACGGGTTGCAGATACAAGCGAACGAGAAGAAAAGTCCGCCCCAGGCTGTCAAGTCGGCGGACGATCCATGTGTACACAAGGAGGAACAACGATGACGTATCTGACCCGCTACCGCCCCTGGAGCAACGTCCTTTCACTGCCGCATGAGCTCGATCGTTGGATGGACGAGGCGTTCGGCACGCGGGACTGGTTCAGGGCGGCGGATCGCCAATGGTTCCCGGCCGCGGATGTGTCCGAGACTCCGGATTTCCTGACCCTGCGCCTCGAGGTCCCCGGGATGGTGACCGAGGATATCAAGATCGGGGTCGAGAACAACACTCTGACCGTGCGCGGTGAGAAGAAGCACGAAACCAAGACCGAGGACGAGACGTTCTACCGGAGCGAGCGCTCCTACGGGGCTTTTGAGCGGGCCTTCTCTCTCCCCGGGCACGTCAACAACGAAGACGTCCACGCCAAGCTCGAGAATGGCGTGCTGACGATTCGCCTTCCGCGTCGCGAGGAGGCCAAGTCGCGCGAGATCGAAATCGAGAGTGGTGGCTCGACCAAGGAGATCGAGAGCTAGACTCTCCAGCGCCAGCTTGAATCAGGGCTCCCGGGAGTCACCGGGAGCCCTTTTTTTGTCGTCGACCCGCACCTCGATCAACAGTCGCTCATAGTACGGGCATGCGGAACGGATTTTCACGACCGAGGCGCGGAGCCGATAGCCGGCATCCATCGCCGGCGCCAGCCAGCGCGATATCGAACGCGGTACGTACCCCAGCAGCCGGGTTTCCGACGTCAGAACTTGAATCGCGTCGGCTCCGATCTCGTTGTCGGATTCGCGGCGCAATACAAGCCGATCACCGGCATGCAGCTCTTCCAGGCGGCGATATCGATTCTCAAAACAGACTCCGTGAACGGTGCAGCGGAATCTCCGTGCGGATCCGGGTCGGGCGAGCGGATCGAGTGGGAGGATCATCCTGTAATCACCGGGGAATATCGATGACTTCGCCGGGTGCCCGGTCCCCAGCGGATGACTCGTACGCCACGCGCAACTGATCCACCAACTCGTCGCGGCGATCATACAGGCGGCGCGGTTGGCGCGGTGAGTGCCGGTCGAGCGCGTAAGCGGTCAACAACGGTAACGCGATCGTGGTGTCGGAGTAACACACAACGGCGGCCGGAAGCCGATCGGGATCGACCTTGCCCCAAGAAACCGCCTCACCGGGCGTCGCCCCGGACAATCCTCCTGTGTCTGGTCGAGCGTCCGTCACCTGCAAGTAGTAATCGTGACCGGCTTCCTCCATGCCCATGATTTCCTGAATCTGGGGTTCTGTCTGAAGAACGAAGTTCTTGGGTGACCCTCCGCCCATTATCAAGACTGCACTCCGACCTGCCCTTTGCTTGGCCTCGAATACGATCGCCGTCGTCTCGATCACGTCTATCGATGGATTGATCTTCAGTTTGTATCCGCGGAGCTCCATCTCCGCTATGTTCATGCCGATTGACGAGTCTCCCGGCGACGAAGTGTAAATCGGTATCCCGTTTCTGTACGCGGCAGCCAGCACCGACCTGCCTGTTTGCTCGAGAGCTTTTTCACGCTCGTTGACGTAGCGGCCCGCACGATAGTGAAACTCGGCGGTTCCCATTTCACGTTGAAACTCTTCGGCGGTCATGAGTTGACGAAAGAAGGCGTCGGTCTTGAGCAGCACGTCGTACTCGAACACAACGTCATAAATCCGAACAACTCCAGCTTCATAAAGCGCTGTGTCGTCCATATGTGGGTGGCCACGTCGCATCTCGAGCCCGATCCCAAAATGCGCATCGTGGTACAGATTTGCGCCGGTCGAGACGATCCAATCGACAAAGCCGGCCTCGATCAGCGGCACGATGCACGTGATTCCGAGACCTGCTGGTGTCAGGGCTCCGGTCAACGCCAGGCCAACGGTTACGTCGTCGCGCAGCATCCGCTGCTCGAACAACTCACACGCCTCTCGCAGTCGGCCCGCGTTGTAAGCCAGGAAAGCGTTATCGATCGTGTCCGAGATTCGCTCGTCCACGCCTATCGGACGGGGTGCGATCCGCGGCCCAGACAGGTAGTTGTCACGAGTTGTCATGCCCGCCCTGCGGTCTTTACCACCGGGTCAAACTCGTCTCTTATGGCGGGGGTCACGCGTTCGACGACTGCGCCGAGCGGCTCGCGCACAAAAGCCCCGGCGGCATTCACGTGACCACCGCCACCAAACTGACTGGCGAAGGCATTCACGTTGTATGGACCCGATGATCGAAAAGAGATCTTGGTCGCCGATGGTCCCACCTCTTTGATCAGCATCGCGACCACGACGCCATCGATCGATCGCAGGACCTCGACGATCCCTTCGACGTCCTCGTTCACCGCGCCCACCTCGGTCATCAAGCCAAGCGAGACGACGGCAGTCGCCACCCGGCCGTTCGCGGAGAGCTCAAAGGTGTCCAGTACGCGAGCCAGGAGCTTCACTCGCGGCAGCGAGTACGACTCGAACAAGTTTTCGTTGGCGAGCACTGTGTCGGCCCCGCGCGCAATTAGGTCCGCCGCGATCTGGTGCGTGGTCCAGCGCGTGTTGGCGAAACGGAATCCACCTGTGTCGTATGCAATCGCGGCGTACAACGCCGTCGCGATCTCGGGTGTCCATTTAACTGCCCAAGATTCGAGGAGCTCGTGCACTAATTCTCCGGTAGCAGCGGCAGTGACGTTCCTGAGATCCAAACCATCGATTTGTCCCTGTTCGGCGTGGTGATCGATGATCAGCGTCTTGGGTCGGTATTCCATGACGTAGCTCTCCAGCTTGCCGAGTCGATCCGGCACGGAGATGTCGAGCACAACCAATGCGTCAGCGGTTGACAGTGCGCGTTCCGCTACTGCGGGATCGAACGGCACGATTGGCGGATCGGGTTCGAGGAATCGAAACCGCGGCGGCGTGGGATGCGGGTTCAGAATGACAACATCCTTGCCGATCGCTCGAAGGTGATAGGCCAGAGCGACCTCGGAGCCGATCCCATCGCCATCCGGCTGGACGTGCGTCGTGAGGACGAGCTTCGAAGCGTTCTCCATCAGGTCGCGCGCGGCGGCAAGACTCGCTGCTCGATCAGTACTTCCCAGGTCGTTCACGCTACCGCCTCCTGCCAGGTGATGCGATCATCGATCGGTACGAAGTCGACCATCGCCCCGGCGGGTAAATCGTCCACACCCTCTGGCACGATCAACATGCCATCAGCTGCTACCAGACTCGACAGCACACCGGAACCTTGTGGACCGGTGATCGACGCGCTCCACTCTTCGGAACCATTCGGTTCGAGACGGCACCGCAGGTAGTACGCCTTGTCGCTCCGCGTGCTGATCGGCTGAGCTAGTCGCGCCCGAAGATGCCGAGGAAAACACCTCTCGTGTCCGGACATCTTGCGCAGCGCAGGACGAACGAACAGATCGAAGGTAACGAGCGCGCTCACCGGGTTACCGGGTAGGGCGAACACGCTTCGCCTGCCTGCAACGCCAAAGGCGAACGGCCCACCCGGTCGCAAGGCCACGCGCCAAAACACGATCTCAACGCCGTTCGCCACCAGCGCGTCCCGAACGTAATCACGACCCCCAACGGAGACTCCTCCGATCGTCACGACTACGTCAGATGTCAGCGCGTTGGCGATCGCTTCGTTTGTCGCCGCCGGTTCGTCCGGAACTATGGGCAACATCCTAGCCACGCCGCCGGCCTGCTCGATCTTGCTCGCCAAACCGTACGCGTTGCCATTGACTATACGATCCTGCATACCTGCAGCTTCAACTTCGACTAGTTCGTCTCCAGTGCTCACGATCGCTACCTCGGGCCGTCGAACGACGTCGACTAACGCGTGGCCGGCGGATGCCGCCATCGCGATCTCCGGACCTTGACACACGATCCCAGGTTCCAGGACAGTGCTACCTTGGCTGACGTCTTCACCGCGGCGCCGAACGTTAGCCCCCAATACGGGCCCAACCTCGAAACGCACTTCTTCACCTGGCTCCGCGAACGCACCCGACCCCGCCGGGCCGATCGATGCCTCGACCGGTATCACCGCGTCGGCGTCGATCGGCATCGGGGCTCCTGTACTCCCCGGATGCACTTCGCCTGCGCGTACTGCGTAACCGTCCATCGCAGAGTTATCCCAAGGAGGTAGGTCGAGCTTCGAAACGACCGCGGCGGCGAGCACGCGGTCGCGGGCCCGCCTGATCGGCACCCGTTCGGTGTCCAACGGCTCGATTCGCTCGACGATCCGTCTTTGCGCTTCGGCCACGGGAATAGGCGGTGCAGCGGGCATTCGACAAGCGAAGCTAGCCGCGGCTCTGGGGCGACGCTACCGAATCGCTACGGGATCTCGAGCCTCGTGCCGGGCATGATTTTGTTGCTTCGGAGTCCGTTTGCTTCTTTGATCGCCGTTACCGTGACACCGTATCGACGGGCGATGCGATAGAGAGTGTCACCGCGCTGGACCCGATGAACTCTCAGCTCGGACGAATCGGTATCGGCCAAGCTCACGGAGCCGACCGAGCTGCCGCCGTCCGAAGCCATTGCACCGTCGATGTTCTCGAGGAACGTCTCGACGCGGTCGATCGGGATCTTGACCGGGAAATTCGACTCACCGGGCGGTGTGCGACCCCTCAAGAGATGCGGGTTCAACCCGACGATGGCATCAGTCGGAACATCCGCCGCAGCAGCGATCACATCCATGGAGACCGAGGTTGGAACCGTGACCCTCGCCCATTGTACCGGCTCGAGGTAAGGCACACTGTAGAAGCCGTGCCGTCTAGGTTGCTTGGCCACGATCGTAGCCGCCAGGAGCTTGGGCACGTAGTTCATTGTCTCGTTGCGCAAGCTCGTTAGCTCCCAAAAATTCACGGCGTTGTCGCGCAAC
>JBDHED010000093.1:0-10935 GCA_039591175.1 Gemmatimonadota bacterium
GCATGCGGACCGACGTGGCCAGCCTGGTCACGATGGAGATGGCTGTCGCCGACATGGTCCCCGACAACAGCGGCAAGTGGCTGTTCCACTGCCACGTCGGAGCCCACCTCGCGGCGGGCATGTCGGGTCACTACAACGTACTGCCCGAAGAGGGGTAGCCTACTCCAGCCGGGGGTTGCCGGCCAACTCCACGAATAGGTTTCTGGCACTCGCGTCGGAGGGAGACTCTGGCAGCAACTCCGAAAGAACGAAGGTTGAGAAGACATTGACCACAATGATCACGAGAGAGAGCACCGACGATCGTCAGGGGGGCAATCAGCGCCAGGTAGATGGTGAACCCCTGGATGGAAAGTTGTTGTCCGCTCAGAAGCTGAAGAACTATCAGACCTGAGTAGAGCGGGAGCACGCCAAGCACAACGGCAAGTAGCTGTATCCATACTTTGTCTTGCCAGGGCTTGGAGAGCTCGGTTGGTTCGTCTTTTTCCGAAGGCACGCCGACGCTTGCCGCGACGAGGCGCGTCGGTTGGTCGTGGCCGTCCGATATCACGCCGATCGGCATCTTTTTCGTCGCGTTCGACATCGAGAGGATCGAACTGAAGAACGTAAAGAGAAAGCTGGCCCGCGGTGCGGTGGGACTCCTGGCGCTCGCTCTGATCGCCATCGGCGTGATCTACGCGCTGAGCGCTTATCGGATCGGGAAGCGCTACGAGATCGTTCCGCGAGACGTCGCGGTCTCGAACGACCCGGCGACGATCGCCCGGGGCGAGCGGCTCGCCAGGATCCACGGTTGCCACGCATGTCACGGAGACGGTCTCGAAGGGGAGATTGCCGTCGACGACTTTCGCTTCGGTCGCTTCGTGATCCCGAACGTCACCGTGGCTCGTGACGCGTACTCCGATCTCGACCTCGTGCGACTATTCCGACACGGTGTCCGCTCCGACGGGAAGGGCGTGCTGCCGATCATGCCCTCGCAATCCTTCACGCATCTGGCGGACGACGATCTGGGGGCGATCATCGCCTACCTCAGAAGCGTTCCCGAGGTCGCGAACGAACTTCCGACTACCCGATTGGGCCCCCTCTTGCGAGCGATGCTGGCGCTCGGGCGAATCGAGGTGGCGCCGCGGATGATCGACCACGCGCGGCCGGCGCTCGAGACCGTGGATCGCGACGACGCCGAGGTCTTCGGGCGTTATCTCGCCTCCACGACCTGCACGGAGTGCCACGGACAGGATCTGCAGGGTCAGGACGGGTTCCTGGTGACCCCGAGCCTGGCGATTACAGCCGCGTACACCGAGCCGCAGTTTCGCGACCTCCTGCGCTCGGGTGTCGCGCTCGGCGGACGGGAGGTCGGAGCGATGTCGGAAGTCGCGACGCGTCGATTCGCGCACTACACCAACGACGAGATCCACGCTCTGCACAGGTACCTGACGAGTCTGGCGGTCGAGAAAGCGGCGGAATGATATGCGAATCGCTCCTGTTCTTCTCAGTATCGCCGGGGTCGCGCTCGGCGGGGCTTCTTTAGTTTTTGGGCATGAGAGGTGTGTGGGGTGCGAAAGGCGCGGTGACAAAGACGGTGGCCGAGTCCGGGTTCCGTCAGGTTGGACGCACCGTGAGCGTGACTTCATCACCCACGGCTCGCCTTCGGGTGGGCAAGCCGCGGTAACAAGAGCGGTAACAACGGTGGTTCGTGCAAACCCGCTCGAATATGTGTCGTACCCCGGAGACTTTCGTTCCGAGTATTCTGTCGCAGCCTGATAAGCGTGACGTCGGTGGTTCAACTCCACCCAGGCCCACCAGTAGGAAGCCCCGTCACGGCGGGGTAATGGGTCCGGGAGGCGTGGTAACAAAGACGGTAACAAGAACCATAGTCTGGGTAGCTTGAGGTGCCACGCCTCACCGACCACCTCTCGGAACCGGCGGGAACTCCGACGGAAGACCCCGACTACTCAGAGGCTTCGGAGACCACCCGTCCCGCCATCCCCGTGATGATCCGCCAGTTGCCGTCCTCTCGACGCCACGTGTGTGTGATCTTGCCGGTTGCCCACCGTTCGACCACCTCGCCTGTATCCGCCGAGACGAAATAGCCGCGGTACAGCAGGTGCGTGACGACGATATCGCCGAATGCCCGCACGGCCTTCCGCTCCAGATCGTATCTGAAAACACGGCCTGGGTCGGCGTGCAGCGGGACAATCCAGTCAGCGATCTGAGGCTTCTCGACGGGCGCCGCACTGCCGCCGGGCCAACCAACGAATCGCTCATCCCACAGCGCCCGATAACTCTCTCGATGTCGTTCGCCTCGACATATTGCCAGTAGGCTTCTTCCAGGGCCCAGACCACGTCCTCGTCCACATCAGACGCTTGAGCGAGCGCGGTCCCCGGCGGAAACCACAGCAGCAGACCCATCAAGAACAAACGTGTCACATGATCCTCCCAGTTCCTCAGGAATTTTGAAGGGGTACCCTGACGGAGCAGCATACGCGCGCACGGAGATTCTATCCAGATTTTCCCAGGGCCACGCGTGCGCCACCATGGGTAACAGCGAGGAAGCCCCGTCACGGCGGGGCTTCTCTGCTTTGTAGCCGTTCCGGCTGCGTGTTATGCTCACAGCCATGGTGACAAGCGTGGTAACAAGAAAAGGCGCTTTGCGTCACTGAGTACAGCGAGGTCCCGTGCCACTTTATATGGATGTTCATCACAACATGAGACTGGGCCGAGAGGAGCTTGCTCGCCTGCACGCCAACGATCTCGAGGTGCAGAAGGAGCATGGTGTCAAGTACCTGAAGTGCTGGTATCACGACGAGGTGGGTAACATGTACTGCTTGGTAAAGGCACCAAGTAAGGAAGCGTGCGAAGCGGTTCATAGCGAAGGCCACGGCCTCGTCGCAGACAAAATCGTTGAGGTCAACCCCGACGTCATCGAAGCGTTTCTGGGCGGTGGGACAGAAGCCCCATCCGGCTACGTCGTACTCGAAGACGGTCGGCTAGATGGAGGGTTTCGCACCATACTGTTTACCGATATTGTGGATTCAACCGGGTTGACCCATGAACTCGGGGACGCAGAGGCGATGGCTCTTTTCAGGATCCACGACGAAGTCGTTCGCAGCAAGCTCTCAAGCCACGGCGGTTTTGAGGTCAAGCACACCGGTGATGGGATCATGGCATCCTTTGTTTCTGCAGCAGCCACGATTGAGTGCGCGATAGAGATTCTGCGAGCGTTTGCGGCCCACAACAAGAGAACTCCGCAACGACCGATCCTCGTGCGGGTTGGCATAAACGCGGGGGAGCCTGTAGGTGAAAACGACGACCTATTTGGAGCAGCAGTTCAGCTGGCGAGACGTGTCTGCGATCGTGGGCGGCCCGAGCAAATACTCGTGCCGGCCGTCATACGTGATTTGTGTGTGGGAAAGGGCTTCAGATTCAACGACCAGGGCGCGATTGAGCTCAAAGGGATTCCTGAACCGACACGCGTGTACGAGGTCGAGTGGGTTTGAGGTTGTCGCTCCGACACTTGGGTCGACATCCACATGGGATGTCGATTCGTCTACCCGCCGTGATCTTCACATAATAAACCCTCGTATCTCTTGCAAAAGACACAGATAACCGTGCCTGCTGCGAGGTGGTAACTCTGCAAGACGATGAACACTGTGTCTCGAATCGTGATAGCGTATAAGAGGAGAAGTACGGCTGCTACGGCCCACATCAGATAGGCCCTCATGCTGAGCCCCGCTGAGCAACGCCATCGAATGAGGTGCACGATTTGAGGCAGGTAGGCTAAGGCGCAAAGAGTGATCCCGGCGTAGCCAAGCCAGTGCAGAGGCATAGTCAACTCCGACGACAAGGTCTTCGGTTGAAGTTTCGTGAGGCTACCGTGCACGTGGGTGGGACGTCAAACTGTCAACTACACAGTAGTCTCTCACTCAGTTGAGCATTGCTCAGGTGGGGAAGTTTCTGCGTGGTCCGACTCCCAGGATCTTTTCGAGTTCAGCAGAAGCCCCGTTACGGCGGGGCTTCTTTGGGTTTGGAGGGTGAGTGGTCTCGGGGTTCCGAGGGGCATGGTGACAAAGACGGTGACAAGCGCTAGATCGATGCAGGTGCCTATCGTACATTGAGGATCCGAGAGGCACGAATCGATTGAACCGCTCCACGATCAGATCGGAGTCCGCGACGGTAACAAGAGCGGTAACAGGGCTGCCCCGCGCTAGTCAGCACGAACAAGCATCGTACCCGGAAAGCCATCAGTTCGAGTATTCTGTCGCAGCCTGATAAGCGTGAGGTCGGTGGTTCAACTCCACCCAGGCCCACCATTAGGAAGCCCCGTCACGGCGGGGCTTCTTTGCGTTTGGGGGGATGCTGTGGGGCGGGCATCAGTGAGGCGCGGTAACGAAAACGGTAACAAGCGCATTCATCCGAGAAGGTACGGAATTTCCCCACGCACGGAACCCGATCTTCCCGACGGAAAGCCACGCTCCCCACGTGGTAGAATGAAAGAGTGACTGAGTTGGTGCCGGACAATAGAAGGCCGCATCGTCGCTTCCTTCCGGGTGCAAAACTCTGCGCCTTGTCGTGGCTGATGACTTTGGGGTGCGGTGGCCCCACGGAACCCGTTGCACCACGGCTTCCATTCGTTGAGCACGTTGAAATCAATGGACTGGTTTTCACGGCAGTAACCATTGATGAGCCTCAGGGAGAGGAGCTGTTCCGTGTTGCGATGGAGGCTTCGAACCTAACCGAGGAACTTGCGTCCGTGGAGTACCTCTACCTGGAGCTTCAATTGTATGACGAGACTGAGTTCGTCTTCGGCATACCCGCTCCATCGCGACGAATCCACCAAGTGTTTATCAAGCCAGGAGAGTCGAGAAGGGCAATAACCATAAGCGGCATCTACCTGCCTGCAGGCGAGACCACTCCGATTCCAGGAGGAACCTACGATGTAGTTTTGCATCTTAGCTTCCTTGAATTCGGCACCGTCTTCCTAACGGCTGGTCAGGTGACATTCTGACCCGACTGGACTGCTGACCGTCTGATCAGAGGGAGCTCAGGCTTATGACGGCGACTTCCTCACTCGCAAAAACCCTCACATATGCGGGTCTTCTGATTTGCGCCTGCTCAGATGGGCCAACCGGCCCCGCAATACCCGACACCCAGCTCAACCCGAATGCGGCTCAGCTGAACATTGGCGTTGTACTGATCGACACGGACACCAGTGATCCGGACACGCTTTTGGTTCGCGCCCGTTTTTTCCCAGGACTGTTGGGAGGACGACTGCGGGACGTAGACAATGACACACTCCGCGTGATGGGTCACGCGTTGACTTCAACACCGGATCTAGACGGTTTGGGGAGACCGTACAACGGTCAGTTTCCCGTTGACGGTTCGACATTTTCCGAAGTCGTGGAGATCATCCCGCCGGTTGTAGCTGGGGTGGACGCTCCGCAGCCTGATGTTCGATGGAGTGGAATCGCGAAGCTTGGCCCGGATACCCTGTTTGTGCGGGATGGAGAGGAGCTTCTCTTTCGTCTTGATCTTCCTCTGGAACCTCTCACGCCTGAGCCACAGTTCGATAGATGGAGCATGTCAGTTGAGCCAGCTGATGGGTTTCTTGGGGTCAGCGTGTCTGGACGGGGGCTTCCGCTGCCGATAATCCCGCTGCCAGAGGATCTCCGCCAGGTATTACCTCCGGGTGAGTTGAACGCGCGGTTCTTCTTTCAGGCGAACAGCTCGATCATCTCGAACACACAAGCTCCGCCAGACGGTGGTTACCTGGTGGTGCCGGCTCTTGCGGTTCAGCTCCAGTGGGTGCTCGTGGAGGAGACCACATGACTCACCGAGCAATCGCGGCGATGGCACTGCTACTCTGGGCTTGCGACGACTCAACCGGCCCAGTGACGGAGGAGAATCCCATCCCGGCTCGCCTAGAGGTGGAGGTGGAATTCGAGCAGTTGTTGGGTTTTCAAGTCGATGGTTTTGGAGGACGCATTAGGGTCGAAGCGTACTTGGACTCGGGGACTACTGAACAAGGTCGACCAAGGCAGATTCTCGACCAGAAACTGCGGATCATGGATTTCGAGATCGACGGCATGCCATCGACTCGACGGTTTACTGATCTCGAGTATCATGGGTCAATCCCGGTTGACCCCGAACGTTTCGCGCGCAGCGCTCTCGAGATCCACCCGCCGCTGATAGAAGGTGTCCAAGCGGAGTATGCACCGATCCTCTGGCGTGTGCCGGTCAGGGCCGGTGATGAAACGGTTCGAGTCGCTCAAGGAGAGGACGTAAGGCTGGCAGTCGACATGCCCGCCGCCCAATCCACCCCCCCGCCCGAGCGCTTGAGTTGGGGCCTCTCAGTAGGCTTCGTGACGTTTTCGGCCAGCGGGCCGTTCGACAACGAATTCGTTGTCCCCGCGGAGTTTCTGCCGGCATCTTTGGAAGAGCTATTTGGCGCCAGTTTAAACGTTAGACAGTCGCGGATCGGGTTCGAAGAAACGGAAGATTACATTGTGACTCCGGTAGTTGTTGGCAGCGTGGGCTGGTTTATTGAGTTTGTGGATTAGCCAGCAGGACGGTAACAAGAGCGGTAACAGCGGCGGTCCGCTCCAATGATACGAGCGGCGCCTGAACCCGGGAGAAGCTCACTTAGAACATCCTGCCCCAGCCTGATAAGCGTGAGGTCGGTGGTTCAACTCCACCCAGGCCCACCATGAGGAAGCCCCGTCACGGCGGGGCTTCTTTGCTTTTGGTGGGTGGGGGGCTGATGGGCTGTTAAGGGCGTGGTAACAAAAACGGTAACAAGCGCGATGCAGAGGAGGTTGGGCCAGATCCCCTCTGTGCCGCACACCCGGAGAACGGTTATTATCGAGCTGTTAATCCGTTTGCACTCGTTCTTTGTGGAGGTGTTCATGCCACGTCAACGGTTCTCCGCACTGACCGTCATTCTAGTCGCTCTATTCGTCTCATCGTGTGAGCATCCGAACTCGCCTGTCGAGAACGTGTTGACTCCGCCTCACGCCCTCGACGGGATGCGGGTCGTGGCCCCCAAGACGCTCGACAACGGCGGCCACCCGAACGTTGGGGCGCTCCTGGCGGACTTTTCGAGTGACGGAATCACGGTCAATGACCTCATCTGCTCGGGCAGCCTGATCTCATCAACGGTGTTCCTCACGGCTGCGCACTGCCTCCAGTTCCTGCCGTCGCTTGGTATCACCGAGGTGGCGGTGAGCTTCGACTCCGATCTGTCGGACGGCGTAGATGGCGTGATTCTGTCCAGTGTGTTCGAATGGGATCCTGCTTTCGGGCATGACGCGGCCGATCCCCACGACATCGGGGTGGTCGTGCTGCCCGCGCCGGTTGGTATCCCTCCTGTCAGTCTGCCAACCGCGAGCCAGTTGTCCAGCCTGGCCGCCCGCGGCGGCCTGGTAGGACAGGAATTTGTCAACGTTGGTTACGGCGTCGTTCCGGAGTGGAAGATGGGTCCCCCTGGCTTCTCCTTCGACGGCAAGCGTTACGTCTCCTCCGCCTTTTTCCTAGGCCTTACGAAGGCCTGGCTCAACCTCAACCAGAACGTGGACGCCAGAGGAGAGGGAGGTAACTGCTTCGGAGACTCGGGATCCCCTCATTTCCTGGGAGATACGGATCTAGCGGTAGCCCTGACCGTTACGGGCGATCCGAACTGCCGGGCTCTCGGCCAGCACTATCGCCTGGACACACCCATGGCGCGCACCTTTTATAGCGCTGGCCCGCAAATAGGGCCGAGGTATCTTCAACTCCACCCAGGCCCACTACTTAGAAGCCCCGTCACGGCGGGGCTTCTTTGGATTTGAGCGATAGATGATCTGGTGGGCTGTTAGGGGCGTGGTGACAAGGACGGTAACAAGAACCGTGATCTGGATAGCTTGAGATCTTCGCCTCGACGTTAGAATCTTCTCATAAACGACAGCTGGCGTTGCTGCACACTGGCACGAGATCATACGTTCCCCTCATGAGAATGTTGTTGGTCGAGGATGACCGGAATCTTCGAGGCTTCTTGCGTAAGGCGTTCCGGGAGGAGGGGTACACCGTTGACGAGGCGGCATCGGGTGATGAAGCGCTCGACTGTGCGCTCGGCAATGATTATGACTGCGTCGTGCTCGATGTGATGCTCCCCGGGCGCGACGGGTTCGACGTCCTCGCCCACCTGCGTGAACGCGGTGTTGCGACCCCCACACTCCTCCTCACCGCTCGACACGAGCTCGAGGATCGCGTCCGCGGACTCGAGGGCGGCGCCGACGATTATGTCACCAAACCCTTCGACCTTCCGGAACTCCTTGCGCGGGTGGCCGCGCTTATCCGAAGGGCTCATCTCAGACATGAGGACACAATGTTGGCCGCCGGCGGGCTTCGGCTCGACCCCTTGAATCGGCGTGTCACGAAAGGCGACCTCGACATCGAGCTGACACCTCGCGAGTTCGCGCTGCTGGAGTTCCTGATGCGGAACGCAGGCCGTACGATGTCACGATCGCGGATCGCCGAAGCCGTGTGGAACTATCAGTTCGATCCTGAAACGAATGTGGTCGATGTCTACATCAACTACCTCCGTAAGAAGATCGGATCCGGGAACACCGTGATCCGGACTGTTCGGGGTGTGGGCTACCGTCTGGAGGCTCTATGACCGAAGCCAGGCTCGGCAAAGTCCTCACCGGACGCTTCGATCGCCTTCTGTGGGTCACCCTCGCCGGCTATGCCGCGGTCGTCGTTCTGATCTTCGCATTGGTGAGTGAAGTCGTGCTGCGGCGATCATTGGAGCAATCAGCGAATGGGATCGAATCCCTGTTAGGCCTCTACGCCGATCCAGGAGGAGCGCCGACAACTGTGGCACCCGCGATGCTTGCCGACCAACTGGTTGGCATGGGCTCACCTTTCTTCATAACACGGCTAGTGCCCACGGGTGGCAGGGAGCCCTCGGTATACTTCTTATCGCCCACAATGCCAGCCAAGCGAATCGAGACCTCTCTCGGGCGAACGCCGGAAGAGGTACGACAGACCCTGCTGAAGACGTTCGCGGAGCGGGGTCGGTGGCGGTTCCATGTGCTCCATCGTCGGGTCGGCGAGTTTGACATCTACGTTGCGGGGAATCGTCGACCGTATCTCTTGGCGCTTCTCGGGCTCTTTGTTGGCGCTCTGGGTCTGCTTCCCATTGCGGCGGGCCTAGCGCGAAGAGGCTCCACTCGTGTGGTGAGACGAGCCCTCACCCCGTTGCGAGACATCGTCGAGGAAACGAGAGGGATCGGACCTAACGACCTGAGTCTGCGTGTGGACTCCGCAACCGGTGTCGTTGAGGTGACGGAGCTGGCCGATGCGATTAATCGCATGATCGATCGGGTGGAGAGATCGCATCGTGCGCTCGATGCGTTCACAGCAGATGCGAGCCATGAGCTTCGGACGCCGCTTACCCATCTGCGTGCCCAGGTGCAGTGGGCCCTCGCTGAGCGCCGAAACAGTGAGGAGATCAGGGAAGCACTGACGGCTACCGGTAACGAGGTAGACAAGATGGTTCGCATTGTCGAAGGCCTGCTATTGATTGCTCGCGGTGAGAATCAGCAACTAGCCATGGAGCGAAAGGCATTCGACGTGGTGGACGTGGTACGCGAGATCAAGGAGATCACCGTGGCTATGGCCGCAGGGAGGAACCTGACGGTGTGTGCCGAGTTGAACGGCCCCGTTGAAGTGCTGGGTGACCCAACTCGTGTTCGACAGATCCTTTTGAATCTCGCATCAAACGCAATACGGCATACGTCCGAGGGCAGCATCACGTTCAGAATCGCTCGGGGCGACGCGATGGCCAAGGTGACAGTCGAAGATACCGGATGCGGGATCGCCCCCGAACACCTGGATCGCATCTTCGATCGCTTCCATAGAGTGGAGCACTCCCGCAGCAGAGTTCATGGTGGTACCGGTCTGGGTCTAACCATCGCGCAGTTGTTGGCGAGGCTTCAGGACGGAAGAATTGAAGTTGAGAGCGAGTTGGGTCGGGGGAGCGAGTTTGTCTTATGGTTGCCAACGGTAGAATTAGAGTAGCGTTAGGTTTCTCTCATACAGCTCATTTCCTCTTTTCAGTTACCAAACGAATGCTGAGCTTCCTTTTGTTGAAGCAACTGTTTCGTGAAAAGGAGGCAACATGCACGCTCGTTCGAGCTGGACAACATTCTTGGCTTTCTTCATCGTGTCGGGTGCACTCATTGCGATGGGGTGCAACGAAAGTCCGCAGATCACCGATCCGGCATCGATGCTCACGGCAAGTCATGGCGCGGACAACGCCAACGATGCGGCGACACACACCTACGACGTCTCGGTGACCAACCTTACAACGGGGCAGCCGCTCTCACCCGGCGTGTTCCTGACACACACCAAGCAGCAGAGCCTGTTCTCTGTGGGGTCGGCGGCCTCCGAAGGGATCCGTCTGATCGCTGAGAACGGGGACCCATCGACGGCAGCAACGGAAGTTACTGGGCAACCCGGGATCTTCGACGTGGAGACCACTGGTGCGCCGATTCATCGTGTCGGGGGGCCAGGCCCAAGCACCCTCACCGTCCGTATAACGGCGCGCGCCGACGCGAATCGGTTCTCGTTCGCCGCGATGCTTATCTGCACCAATGACGGATTTACCGGCTTGGAAGGGGTGAAGCTGCCCGGAGGGTTCAAGCCAGCGACCTACTACGCGATGGCTTACGACGCGGGCACTGAGCTGAATGATGAGGACGCGGGGAGCATCGTGCCGCCCTGCTTCGGGATCGGTCCGGTGAGCGGCCCAAGCGGTGGCGGCGCGCGGACACCGACCTCTAGCGCAATCGCCCCCCACGCCGGAATCCAAGGCGGGGCGGACCTTGATCCCACGCAGCATGGGTGGACGGAACCTGTAGCCCGAGTCGCGATCCAGCGGATCGACTAGAGAAGTTCTCGTTC
>JBDHED010000094.1:0-7688 GCA_039591175.1 Gemmatimonadota bacterium
CATACTGAGCCGGGCACAAGCCGGAGATCGGATCGCTTTCAACGAGGTGGTCCGCTTCTACCGACAAGACCTGTTGCGGGTGACGTACCGCTTCGTCGGCAACTACGAAGATGCGCGCGACGTCCTGCAGCAGGTGTTTATCAAGGTGTACCAGAACATCGATCGTTGGGAGCCGAGGGCACCGTTTTGGTCATGGTTGTACCGGATCGCAGTCAACGAATCGCTGGGGTGGAAGAAGCGACAGCAGCGTCGTTACGACGTCGTCTCGCCACTCGAGGAGATGCCGTATCCGGATGCGCCAAGCGAGGAGTTCTCTCCACTCGATCGAGCCACGTTGAGAGAAGCCGGCCTACGGGTCCTGGATGCGATCGAACAGTTACCGCAAATGCAACGCGCCACATTCATACTCCGGTACAGGGAAGAACTATCAGTGAAGGAAACGGCCGCGGCGCTCGGGTGCGCTGAAGGCACCGTGAAAGCGAACGGTTATCATGCCATTCGTCGCCTGCGACAGATCTTGGAGCAAAGCGGCATGGAGATGGAGAGCGAGGAAGATGAGTCCTCTGCACTGTAACACGGTTAGTGAAGCGTTGTGGGAGCGGGCGGCCAGCGCCGGGCCGGAGCCGCTGACCCCAGCGCTTGTCGATCACCTGACGAACTGCGCTCAGTGCCAGTCTGAGCGTCGGGCCGTGCGCGAGCTGATCGACATCAGCCGGTTGATTCCAGACCCGGCTCCGCCGATCGACATCTGGGATGGGTTCGATGAGGAGTTGGACCGGCGGTTGAGTGATCGCGTTGAGCCGGCGATCTGGCAGCGTTGGAGCCAGCGGGCGGTAGGGTTTGCCGCTGTGCTGGCGCTCGGGTTCGCTCTCGGCGCTTTGGCGATGCGCGACAGTAGCCCTGATCAAACCACGGTGGCTACCGAGCGCGTCGAGTTGCTGGCCGAACTCCAGACCCAGCTTGCCAACGACGCTCGCCTGGAGTCGTACCTGGACGACATCGAAGAGCTGCTGGTCGCGTATCAAGCTGCGCGCCACGGTGATGCGGTAGAGACATTCCGGCAATCGCTGCCGTCGACGATGGTTGCCGGCGCCGGTGTGCCGTCCGAAGCGGCGCGGGATCGGTTAGAGGTACAGCGAGAGGCACGGGAGCAACTGCGCACGGTTGTGCTCGGGATGCTAACCAGCGAGATCGAAGCCGAACGTCGTGGCTTCGGTTACTTGGAGCGGCGAGTGGCGGAGATCGCTGGCCAACGGCTGCTCCTCATCCACTAGTCACGCAGCTACTTTCTCCCACATGACACGCCCTTTGGTGGCCGTCTTCGGCAGTGGTGCCGATCGGCCGGAGGACGCAGCGCGCGCGCGGGCGCTCGGAATCGCACTCGGCCGCGCGGGATTCGGCGTAATCAACGGTGGCTACGGTGGAACGATGAGCGCTTCGGCCGCCGGGGCTCAGTCGACCGGCGCACTTACGGTGGGTGTGACGTGCGCCGAGTTTGGGCGCGCCGGTCCGAATCCCCATCTCGATGAGATCGTCGAAGCCGAGATCCTGACCGAGCGTCTGGAGCACTTGGTTCGGCGAGCAGACGCCTACGTAGTACTCCCCGGGGGCAACGGCACGCTGGCCGAGTTGTCGCTGGCGTGGGAACATCTGCGAAAGGGACTCGTCAAACCGTGCCCACTGGTGGTTTGGGAAGATCCGTGGCGCCCGATCATCGAGGCGATCGCAGCCGGGCCCTATCTCGACGGCGGGACCGAGCACATTAGCTGGGTCGATGACGTCGATGCAGCGGTCGCGTCGATCACCGCCCGGGTCCCCCGAACGAGCTAGAGCGGGTCGTCCCGCAGCGGGTATAGCTCCCAATTCGGGGCGTCGAAGTGCCACCACTCGCTGGCCAGCGGTATCCAGCCCGCCTCCACCATGACGCGTTCGAGCCGTTCACGGTTGGCGATCGCCGCTGCCGGCAGATCCTCTGCGTCGCGATGCGCGGCCGGGGTGAAATCATCGTGGTCCGTGGGGAGTGGCACCAGCTCGCCATCCAGCCCTACGACGCCCACGTCTACTGCTGCGCCTCGATTGTGACGGGAGCCACGAGCGGGGTCGGCCACATAGGTCGGGTCCGGCAGGATCTCCCACATCGCGTACTGGACCGAACGCGGGCGGTAGCAGTCCCAGACGATCAGCCGAAGGCCTTCCGTGTGGAGCGCCGCATCCGCCGCTGCGAGTCGCTGGGCCGCATCAGTCACGAGGTAGCACCGTGGCGCCCCGTACATCGCTCTTCCGAGGAAGTTATCCGGAGTCGCGTATCGAATATCGAGTTGAACGTCTGGGTACGTTACGCCGATGTCGACGAGCTGGTTGGCGAGCTCTGGGTTAGGCTGCCGCGCCGCGCCGCACGCTCCTGCAATCGTTAGCGCGATAACAGGCAGCGCGAGATGAACGTCACGCCTCGGTTTCACCGGTCAAGAGAGTCACAAACCGCCGCGCCAACCGGAGCTCTCGCTCGTGAGCGGTGTGCTGGTAGATGACGATGAGGTTCTTTGCCATCCGTTCGAGGGTTGCCACAACCGGCGCCGGCTTCAGATAGTCATCGACTGGGTCAAACCCGGCTCGTTCGAGCAGCACCATGCACTCTCCGCGACTGACCTCACGGCCATCGAAGAATGGGTCCAGGTACCGGTAAGCTGAATCGAGTTGGTATCCAACCAAGAAATGCATCGGCATGCTGACGCCGACCAGCGGAATTCCGATCCGATGCGCCAGTGAGAGATAGACGAGCGCCAACGTGATCGGGATCCCCGTGCGTCGTGAAAGCACTTGTGATAGGAAGGAGTTTTCGGGGTCGTAGTAGTTCTCGCTGTTGCCCCGGAAGCGCGACGTCTCGTGGATGTAACGACGCAGTTCATTGACGCGAACGGCGATATCGGCACGCGCTGGCACCGCTTCACGAGCGCCGGCCGATAGTAGCTCTAGCTCGGCCCGCGCGCGCTGCTGTTCGGCGATGCGATCGGGATGAATCAACCGCTCCAACAGAAAGGCGCCTTCCTCGAGCGCGTTGCCATCGGGTGCGGTCTGCAGGGTTACCCACTGGTGCTCGATCTCGTCGCTGCGGATCCTGTCGAGGAGGCCTCGCGATGCCCTGCGAATCGTCGCCACGGGGTCGTCTGATGAGGCCGCCTCGAGGTATGGAGTGGCAGCCGGCCCAGCGGTTCGGAGTTGGGTCTGTACGTGATCCGTGACGTTGATGTCGTCGTCGTCGAGCAGCCGGATCAGCGCTTTTATCTGTTCTGGCGAAAAGGGTTCGCTCATGTCAAATCGCAATATGACGAGTACAACGTCGAGCGCACAAGGTGGTATCTTTCCCCTGCCCCACGACATGAACTTGAAAGCTCAAAGAGGCAGTCCAATGCAAACGCGCAGTGAGAAAGACAGTCTCGGCACGCGCGAAGTCCCGGCTGACGCCTACTACGGCATCCAGACGTTACGGGCAACCGAAAACTTCCCGGTCAGCGGACTCCGTGAGCACCCCCACCTGATTGCTGCATTCGCCTATATCAAGAAGGCAGCCGCGCTGACGCATCTCGATATCGGGGTGCTCGATCAGGAGCGTGCCGACGCAATCGTACAAGCTTCCGACGATGTGCTCGCCGGCGAGCTGCATGACCAGTTTGTCGTCGATGTATTCCAGGCCGGCGCAGGCGTTTCCTTCCATATGAATGTCAACGAGGTGTTGGCCAACCGGGCGCTCGAGATCCTCGGCGCCGAGCGTGGCGATTACTCGCGCCTGCACCCCAACGATCACGTCAACATGTCGCAGTCGACGAACGACACGTTTCCGACGGCGATGCACCTGGCGGCGATGCTCCAATGGCGTGATCTGCAGCCCGTGTTGACCGATTTGGCAGCCGCCTTCCACGCCAAAGGCGACGAGTTTGGTGACATCGTCAAATCGGGCCGCACACACCTCCAGGACGCGGTGCCGGTGACGATGGGACAAGAGTTCGACGCCTGGGGTGCGGCGATCGACCGGAGCGTCGCGTTGATCGACACCGCCGTCGAAGAGTTGAGCGAGCTTCCGATCGGGGGTAACGCGGCTGGAACCGGGATAAACCTGCCGCCAGGGTATCGACCGATGATCGTTCGTCACATGTCGGAGCTCACCGGGTTTCAGCTCACCAAGGCGACCGACCCGCGAGAGCAGATTCAGAGTCGACAGGCGATCGCCGCCGTATCAGGCGGCGTGCGGAACCTGGCACTCGAGCTGACGCGGATCGCTAACGACTTGCGGCTGCTCGACTCGGGTCCGCTGACGGGACTGGCGGAGATCTCGCTGCCTGCGAGGCAACCGGGCTCGTCGATCATGCCCGGCAAAGTCAACCCGGTAATGCCGGAATGTCTCAATCAGATCGCGTTCCACGTGATCGGTGCCGATACGACCGTCGCGCTGGGCGCCCAGGCCGGCCAGTTGGAGCTCAACGTTATGATGCCGATCATGATCTGGGAGCTGCTTTTCTCGATGGAGATCCTGAAGAACTTCCTGCCTGTTTTCCGCACCGGTTGTGTCGAGGGCATCGTTGCCCACCGCGAGCGAGCCGAGTCGTTCGCCCACAAGAGCCCTTCGCTCGCTACCGCGCTCAACCCGGTGCTCGGCTACTCCAAAGCGGCCGAGATCGTGAAGGAGGCGTTGGCCACGAATCGCACGGTCATGGAGGTCGCGCGGGAGCGGAGCGACTTGAGCGAAGAGCAGCTGAACGAGATCCTGTCGCCCGAAAACCTGACCGGGCAGCTGGAGCGGGAAGGGAACTAGGTCGGGGTCCCTCTAGCGGGCGAACGGTGGGCGGGCGACGAGCCCGGTTACTACGGCGAGTTTCAAAGCCGCGCCTGGCAAGAACGGGACTACAGCCAGCGATAACGCTTGTGCCGCGCTCACGTCGAGCGTTCGCGCCAGCCACGAAGCGCCGAGACCAAAGATCACCAGATTGGCGGCGATGAGCACCGGAATCGCCCGCCACGCCGAATCGCCGGGTCTCAACAACGAGCCGACGAGCAAAGCCACTATCGGAAACGAGAGCAGGAAACCACCGGTCGCGCCGAGCAACCCGCCACTACCAGCAAAAAGCGGCAGGCCGATCGCTCCGAGACCAAGGTAGGCGAGTTGGCTCAGGGCACCGTCGCGGCCGCCGAGGTAAACACCCGCCAGCAGTACGAATAAAGTCTGCAGCGTGATCGGAACCGGTGTGAACGGCAGCGGGATCCGAATCAGGGCGCCGACCGCGGTCAGCAAAGCGAACGCGGCGATGCCCAACATGCGGTGTGTGGGCTGCGCTCGAACCCAGTCCGAAAGACCAAAAGCCGTTGACGTAGAGTGTGTGCTCATCGTCTTATTGATTGAAAAACTCGGCGTTGACAGATATGAACTTTGTCATCTCCGGGGGCACATCTTCCAGAGCGAAGATCGCTTCGACCGGACACTCCGGTTCGCAGGCGGCGCATTCGATGCACTCATCAGGATGGATGTAGTACATGTCTTCGCCTTCGTATATGCAATCCACTGGACAGACTTCCACGCAACTGGCATCCTTGAGGCCGATGCAAGGCTCGGTGATGACGTATGTCACTGAGCGAACCTTCCTTTCAATCGTGGATCGTTATCAGATCTATGCGCAAGTCGATGACCACTAAAGCTCGCTTTTGAAACCCATTCCAGCAAGGCCAAAGGCCCGGAAATCTTGCCCCTCAGCAGGCCCGTCTTTATACTCAATACCTTCAGGCCGCCGAAGGTGAGCGGATGCCGGAACTAGACGCTGTACGAGTTGACCAACTTCTCCAGACCCTAACCGGGGTCGTTCGCGCCAGGGTTCGCACGAACGGCGACGGAACTGGGTTGTCGGAGATCCACATCCTGAGCGATGGCGCGCTGCCTCCCAAGCAGATCGTGCGCAACATCGAAACGCTTCTCAAGACAGCCTTCGAGCTCACGATCGATCACCGGATTGTGTCGATCGCGGTCCTCAAAGAAGGCGCACCATTCGCCCAGGGCGAGATCGAACCCGCCGCGGCGGAAAAACCAAAAAAGGGGCGCGCCCCACGACTCGTTTTTCAACGCTTGACGGTCACCCAAGAGGAGCCACTCAAGTGCACTGCCCACGTCGAGCTGAAGCTCGGTGACGTTATCTTCGAGGGCAGTCATCGGGACACCGACACGCCAAAGGGGCGCTTGTATTCCTCTGCTCGTGCGGTCATAGAGGCGCTCGACTACCTGGTTGAGAAGGAGATGGCGTTCTACGTTGCTGGACTCGAGCTGTTGAGCGTGTTCCAGCGCGACGTGATGGTCGTTCTGGTCGAAGGCCGGCACGAGCTGCATCAAGAGCGAATGTTGGGCACCGCGCTTATCGGCGACGATCCACACGAAGCTGCGGTACGGGCTGTGCTGGACGCGGTGAACCGGTTTATCGGCCGCCCATCGAGAGCTACCAGCTTCTAGCGTTCTTCCTGAACTGACACAGCTGTCTTCTCGGATACGGATACCCCATGACCGACGTACCGCCTCCAAGTTCGTCATCACCCCGGGAGCCAGCCTCGCCCGCATCGCCGAAGAAGGGGATGTCGACTGGCGTGAAGGTCGCAATTGGTTGCGGCGTACTGGCGGTGGTGGTGGTCGTGGGGATCGTCATCGCCAGCATCGCCGGCGGGATGTTCCTGCGTAAAGCTCAGGAATGGTCGGGTGACATCGAAGGTCAAGCTGAGACCGGCGCAGTGATCGACCGGTTGGAGACCGAGTATCCCTTCTCACCACCCGTCGATGGGGTGGTTGATCCTGCGCGCGCTGAGCGGTTTCTCGCCGTTACCGATCTCGCGTGGGGACAGATCGAGCCGAAGTGGGACGATCTGGAGGAGCGCGGCCGTGAGATCGGTGATCGCGGCGGCGAAGCCAGCGTTGGGGATGTGATCGCTGGTGTTCGCGGGTTGACACACGCCAGGACAGCGATCGCCGAGGCGCTCGATAAGCACGAGATGCCGGTCAGTGAATACGTGTGGGTCGGGTTCGCCTTGACGCGCGCGTACCGTGCCTTGGAGGGCTCGGATCAGGGTCAGGAGGGAATCGACCGCGGCGTGCCCCCAGCGAACCGAGACCTTGCCGCACGCTACCGTGATGAGTTGCTGGAGATTTCCGGTGGCGGACCGACCCCGGGAAAGAGCTCCGTGCTGGGGTTGGCGATGACCCTCGAGCGCTAAGCCGACGCAGGCTTTAGCCCTGCGGCTGCAGC
Organism: Gemmatimonadota bacterium; assembly: GCA_039591175.1. Lineage (GTDB taxonomy): Bacteria > Gemmatimonadota > Gemmatimonadetes > JACCXV01 > JAHWKZ01 > CAMYLR01. The sequence continues at coordinate 7,269 of JBDHED010000094.1, forward strand.
AGACTCGGTAACCGCTCGACAAACGTCGACCGGGCCATAACCTGGTCCGCGCCGGCGCCTTGGGCGCCCTTAAGCCCTTCCCGATCCGTATGTGAGCCGAACGCCACCACCTGCATCGTCGCCGAGCTGGACTTGAGCCGTCGGATCGCATCGATCGGATCGATGGTGTGATAATTGAGATCGACCAACAGCAATCCATCGCCTTCCAGCTCATCAATGCTGTCGACAAACACCACTCCGGTGCCGGCCGCTTGCGCGGTGGCTTCGATCTTGGCGCGGAAGAAGAGGTCATCGCAGGCGACGTGGATCACGCGTTCCATGCGTCGATGATACCGGTTGGGGAAACAAGCGACAGCATTGCGTTGACGTTCGGTTTTTGTTCGGGTAGAGTTTAGTCATCGTGCCCGATCCGCGATCGAT
>JBDHED010000095.1:0-10777 GCA_039591175.1 Gemmatimonadota bacterium
CTGATCGACCGAAACCGACTGTCCTGCGGTGACGTTCAGCTTTATTTCGACTCCGAGGTCGACAATTCGCTGGATCTCGGCACGCAGGGTGTCTTTGGGCAGCCGGTACTCCGGAATTCCGTAGCGGAGCATCCCACCGGGCTCGGATGCCTTTTCGTAGACGGTGACGCGATAGTTGCGGCGGGCCATCTGGTATGCAAACGAAAGCCCGGCGGGGCCGGCGCCGATCACACCGATCGACTCGTGCTTGGTATCGCTTTCTAGCTTTGGGGTCGGGAGCTTTTTCTTGATCGCCCAGTCCCCCAAGAACCGTTCCAATGCGTTAACTGCAATCGGACCGTCCTTTTCGGTTCGGTTGCAATCGACCGTACAGGGGTGAGGACAAACCCGCCCCGTTGTCGCTGGGAACGGGTTGAACTCGGTCAAATGCTCCCACGCCCGACGATACGCTTCGTTCCGCGTGTACCCCAGTTTCTTGCGCTGCGCAATCAGTCCGACCCAGCCGCGAATGTCCGTCCCGATGGGGCAGTTTGCCTGGCACGGTGGGCGCTTTTCAAGTTGTTCTGGATAGACCAGACTGTCGTTGTAAATGTTGGTTTCTGTCACCCGTCGATCCGTCACGTTTCTGTCTCGCGAGCTCGCATCTCTGCAAGGTCACAGTTCAGCTGTCGGATGCGCTGGGACATCGTCCTAACGATGTCGAATGCGAGCGACGGATCTTTCTGAATTCGCCGCATGAACGTTTTCTTGTCGATCGTAAGGATTCGCACGTCACCGAGAGCCTTCACGGTTGCTGCGCGCACCTCACGATCGAAGATCGACATCTCGCCAAAAAAGTCGCCCTCCTTGAGAACCGCCATCCGGATCTCGCGGCCATTTTCCTCGCGGTAGACTTCGGCTTGGCCTTCCTGGATGACGTACATGCAGTTGCCGGCCGCGCCCTGACGGACGATCGATTCGCCAGATCTATAGCGTTTGCCCAACGATCTAATGCCCATTTGCATCTCCATTGGTCGGTTGGCCATTCGCAGATGCTAGGTTGCCCGGCGCGACGTTTCCCGCAACCAGATTCCATCCCAATCTAGCCACGAAAGCCGGCCGGAACGTTCTGAGGAGGATTTCTCGGTAGGGCGCACTGCCCGTGAAGAGGTCCCATAGGACGCTGCTCATGTGGCGTCGATTACCGGTGCGCGTCTGTTCTGTGGCTGTCATTCTGAACAGCGCCCGGCGGGTCGGCCGGGTTTTTTGGATTACGTGGCTGACCGTGAACATAAACCGCCCGATCGAGTTGTCGGCATCGATTTGTTTGCACGTTGGCCAGTAGTGCTTTGCGAACGCCTCGTCAGAAATCCCGTGAAACACGACCGTCCGAGCGGCTGCCTTGGCGGTTCGGTAGGCAGAACCAATTCCGTCCTTGTAAAGACGGGCTACTCCGCTGTCTCCGATCAGGACGATGCGGTCGGTAAACGGTCGAACAGCGGCTTTGATGTTGATGCGAGGAAAACAGTGGCAGACCGTGCGCGGTACGATCGCCTCCGGGAAACACGCTCGAACCTCGGGCGCGTCCAGGAAAGTTGTCACCAGCGAATCATCGATCTTGTCTCCTAGCAGACACAGCGTCACGAAATCCCCCTTGGGTATGATGGCGGCGCACTCGAGGTGGGGGATGTCGAGCAGAAAAAGATGCATCGATGTGCCGAGATGTTCCCGGATTGTCTCTTCTCCCAGGTGGAACTCACAAATGAATGTCCGCGCCGCTTCCGGAATCCGGTAACCAAACTCCAGCCCCTCGATCGGTTGGAGCACGTTGCTGTTGATCCCTGCAGCCACCGCGACGAGGTCATAGACCTCGCTGGGGCCGGTGGAGCAGTGCACGTGCGGTCGGTCCTCCTCCCAGGAGACTTGGTTCACCAGCTGACGTCGGATCTTCGCGCCGCGGGAAACCGCCAGGTCCTGCAGGTAACGGTCGAAGCCGACAACACGGGTTGGGGCTGGCCCCGCGTCACGCGGACCGTTACCACGGTAAACCGCCGCGATTCGTTTCTCCTGCAGCGGCGTGTCGATCCGGACCGTTCCCACGTCCATGTGGAGCATGTAGGAGTCGATCCCACGCTGGACGACCTCGGGCGGCAGGCGAACCCCCTCTGCTGCCAAAAGTTGAACCAGGAACTCGGATACGATGCCACCGCAGTGGTTGCACCCTGCTGGGCCCTTGTGGACAAAGTGGCGAGGCTCGTAGATGTCGATGTTGACGTCGAGACCGATCGTCTCGGCCATCTTGAGGAGAAAGAGACTAAAAAAGGACCCTGCCGGGCCACCGCCAATGACTCCTACGCGCGATCCATTCTCAAGGGCGACGGGGTCAAAGCGCTCACTCAGACCGGCGGTGAGCCTATCCTCGATCGAGGCGGAGGATCTTCTCATCTTACTAGTAGCTTGTCCGAAAAAAATATCTCCTGCTGTAGGAGAAATCCCGAATCTGATGTAGGGGTAACCCCGACAAAAGTCTTGTCCTTCGCGAATTGGCGGGACAAGTTGGCGAACATGAGTGTTTGGTTTGCTATCGGCGCTACGATGGCGGCGCTGGGCGTGGTCCTCGGTGCGTTCGGGGCTCACGGTCTTGAGAACCGGCTGAGCCCCGATGCGTTGGCGGTGTTCGAGACTGGCGTCCGGTATCATCTCTATCACGCGATCGGCCTGATCGTCGTGGCGTGGGCATGGACCCGCTGGCGAAACGCGTGGACCGACGCCGCCGGGTGGTTCTTCCTGTTTGGGATCGTCCTCTTCTCGGGCAGTCTCTATCTGCTGACCGTAACCGGGGTTCGTTGGCTGGGCGCGATCACGCCGCTCGGTGGCTTGGCGTTTATCGCGGGCTGGGTAGCGCTCGCCGTCGCCGCGCTGCGGGCCAAGTCGTAGCAGTTTGCGGACCTTCGAAATCTCCCATGGTCGATCGCGCCTGCCGATCGTTCTCTCCTGCGAGCACGCATCGGGGAAGATCCCCGAAGAGTTTGGTGATCTCGGCATGACCGAGGATCACCTGACGGAGTGTGCGCGTGGCAAGGATCAGGGTGCAGCCGATCTCTTCGACTACCTCGTGCGCGAGCTCGATTGTCTTGGCGTGCGCAACGGAATCTCGAGACTCGTTATCGATGCGAATCGGTACGAGGATCAGGACGAACTGGTCCCGACGCGCTGGGGCGGCAAGGAGATCCCCGGCAACATAGGGTTGAGTGATGATGAGCGGGCGCGCCGGATAGAGATGTACTACCGACCGTACCACCAGGCGTTGGTGGACTCTCTACTGGCGTGTGAGCGACTCCACGGCAGGGTGTTCTTCTTCGCCATTCACGCCATGGCGGAGCAGTTCGAGGGTCAGGTGCGGGAGATGGACTTTGCGCTGATCGCAAATCGCGGCCGCGAATTGGCGCCGTTCCTGGAGGAGCGACTACGGACGGCAGGCTATACAGCCGCCATCAACCAGCCCTATCATTTGGAACGCGACATCGTGCGGGTTCCGGAGGGGTCGGAACTCGAGCGCTTCAACGAAACAGCTGTCTTGATCGAGATGAACGAACAGTGCCGCGACGACGATCAAGCGAAAGAGGCGCTGCGGAACGCGATTCGCGAAACCGTCGAGGAGAATTACCCCTAAGGAGGGATGGATGCCACTCGATTTCACCGTCATTACACCGGTCAGCCATCAGTTCGGGAGCGAGGATCAGGAGGCCGGCGTTTTTGCTGGCAGCGAGTCCGAGTTCGGTTTTAACTGTCCCAACGTTGACCCGTCGCAGCCGGCGTTGTTGCTGTTTCAGTCCAAATCCAGCACGGCTGAACAGGAGTTGCGGATCAATGGAGAGGTCGTTTTTGGTGGGGTGCCTCCTGGAAACAGCGGTTGGAACGGCAATATCATGCTCGTCAATCCAAACCTGCTCGTTCCCCTGGGAAACATCTTGCAGGTCAAGATGACGAGCCCAGAGCCTTTCACGGTCGACAACATCGTGGTACTCTACAAAGCGACGAGCTTGGCTGGTGGTGCGAGCTAGGCGCCTGCGTCTGACGCCAACCACGCTTTGCGAAGTCGCGACTGGCGTTCGGTCGGTTCGGCCACCGGTTCGACGACCCATTTGACGTTTGCGCCGCCGTCGAGTGTGACCGAGACGGTGTGCTCATTCCCGCCGCGTTCGTAGACGACTTCTACAACTTCACCCGGTTGGTGTGCCTTCATCGCCTCCATGATGTCGGCGCTGGTCGAGATCTCCGTGCCAGCGATCGATACCAGGACGTCGCCGCGCATGAGACCGGCCGCCAACGAGGGTGAATCCGGGAACACGTTGTCGATCGCGACCCGCTGCCCGGTCGGGCGGGGAGCGAGGCCGATCGTCGCGGCGGGCCGCGTCTCGTCGACCCCTTCACTCACCTGGAGCCCGACTACACTCAGGTATTCGTTGTAGGGCAGCTCGTCAACTCCGTGGACGTAGCGAGCGAAGAAACCGTCAAACGATTGGCCAGCGATCGTCTCGACCGCGCGCTGCAGGCCGTCCTCGGGGTAGCCACGATCCTGCTCGTAGTACTCGCGCCACAGGTGTCGGATGGCGTCGTCCAAGCTCTTCTCGCCGTCGGTCAAGTCGCGGATCCGTAGATCGATCAAGAGTCCCAGCAGCGATCCCTTGGTGTAGAACGAGATCGATTGGTTGGGGTTGCCGTCCCCGTACCCGGAGTGCCACGACGTCAGCGAAGCCAAGGACGCGCTGGTCACGTTGCGCCCAGGCGAGCGCTGCAGCGAGCGGATGGTATTGCCAAGGGCTTCATAGTACAACTCCTCGCTGGCCACGCCTGAACGCGCCAGGAACAGCTTGTCGTAGTACGACGTCACGCCCTCGGTGACCCAATGCAGACGGGTCAGCTGTGGCGTCGAGTAGTCGTAGGGCCACAACGCGGCCGGGCGAAGACGCTTGACGTTCCAGGCGTGGAAGAGCTCGTGTGACGTCGTGCTCATGAATCCCATGTACGCGAAATCGTTCATAAACACGCCGTCGTGCATTACGTATGACGCGCTCGCCTCGTGCTCGACGGCGTGACCAAAGGGATGGGGAACGAGTTGATACAGGTGCCAGTACTCGTCGAACGGAGCACCGCCGAAAAACGCTACCTGTTCGCGCGTCATGGCCTCGAAATCGGCGACGATCGACTCTTGGGTGCGCTCACCCAGCCGCACTTCACCGCGCATGACGACGTGATACGGAACGTCGTCGACGGTGAAGCTCCATTGAGTCAGCTCCGGTGCAGCGAACGTCGGTGAGTCGACGAAGCGGTGGTAATCAGGCGCGTGGAACTTGGCCGGCATGACCTCGCGGTCGCTTCGCCGCTCGACGCGGTCGCGACCATCGATGCGTTCGAGCTGGGTCGCTGTCGCCCAGTCGGGTGGCACTTCGAACGTCAGCGCTACCGGGTGATCCATCCGCCCCTCGACCCACGGGAACAGATTGACGGGGTTGAAATACGCCACGTCGGGTCTAAGTGTCGATGAACCGGCGTCCAACGTGCTGGCATAGTATTCGTACTCGAGCGTTACTTCGGTCGCGCCGTCGGGCTCGACCCGCCACGAGTCGAGATCGATCCACTCGGCATCGAGCGGCCGTTGGTTTTCATCGCGCGCGCGGATCGCTTGCACGTTGGCGGCGTAGTTCTGGATGATGTAGCGCCCCGGCCGCCAGGAGGGGAGCGAGAAGACGATCGGTTCGTCGCCGGCGGATGCGGTGACGCTGACCGTGTACAGCTGGCTGGCCGGGTTCTCCCACCCGAGCCGATAGTGAATCGTATCGTCCATTCCGGACTCCTGCGCTATGGTCGGCCCCGGCGTGGCGGCGAACACGAACGCCGCGGCGGGTAGCAAGATCAATCGTCGCATCGAAACTCCCTTCGAATTAGCTGATGTGCGCAGAATTCTAACTGCTCTCGATGGCTGAGAGCAGGTCTCTCTCGATCGCCGCATCGCTCCAGCCTGAAACTCGAGCTTTTTCCGCGCCGTAGGGGCTGACATGCCGAAAGTAGAGAAGCTGCGCTCTTGGTTTCGAACCCCCTGGGTATTCATACCCCTCGCGCTCGTCGTGGCCGCGTTGCTGTTCGTGGGTGCGGTATCGTACTACCACCTCCGGTATACCGGACACACCGAACCGATCGAGTTTTCCAACGATACGGTGACGCTAGCTGGTGTGCTCGTCAAACCCGGCCCAGGGGGCCCGTACCCAGCGATCGTCGTGGTCCATGGATCCGGACGGGAGAGCCGCGGTCTCCCCGGATATCGGGTTCATACGAACCTGTTCGTGCGCCGTGGCTTTGCCGTCCTTTCGTACGATAAGCGTGGTGTAGGTGAGTCGACGGGTGACTTTGACGCGGCGACGATACGCGACTTCGCGTCGGATGCCGCGGCGGCCGTGCGCTATCTCAGGACACGATCCGACATTCAGCCCAATGCGATCGGACTCTTTGGGGCCAGTGAAGGTGGTTGGATCACGCCGCTGGTGGCGGTCGAGGAGGATGCGGCGTTTGTCATCAACAAGTGCGGTCCCCCGCTACCGTGGGGAGAGACGGTGCTATTCGAAGACGAGAACGAGCTCGTCGCCGAGGGCATCGCCAAGAGCGATATCAAACATGCGCTGGCATTGAGACGGCGGATATGGGAGCACTATCGCCGCGCGATCGAGGACAGCACGTTCGCGGTGGAGCCTGACCGTGAGGCGATCGAGGCCGAAATTGAGCGCGCCCGTGAGTCGGATTGGTACTCGAAGTTGCCGCTCGAGTTGGTACCGAATAACCGCGAGGCGTACGCCGAAGTCGTCGACTGGGTGTACTACGATCCCCGCCCCTATCTCGAGCAGCTCGAAGTGCCCTTGCTGGCGGTTCTCGCGGGCCGGGACGTGAACATACCGAGCGAACGGTCGGCGGCGACTCTGGAGGCGATAAAGCGCTCGGGTGACAAGCACTTCACGATTCAGATCTATCCGCACGCGGGCCACAGCCTGGGGTCTTGGAAATGGCCGCATCGAGCGGGGTACATTCCCGGGTACTTCGAGCTCATTGGCGGTTGGGCCGAAGCCCGAGTCTCGCGTAGCTAGCGGTTCCTGACACAGTTCGGGCGGCGCTATATTCGGCCGCCGATGGGCGCCCCCACACCCCGAAATGACCTGACGCGACTCACCGAAACGCTGGCCGTGCAACTCGAGGCGAGCCGGCGCCGGTTCCTGCGCGGCAATGCGATGTACGTGTCTGCGAACCTGGTCCTGGCCGGTTTGGCGTGGCGGCTACCCGGTGGTGGTGTAGCCGGGTGGTTGCCGGCGGCGATCGGAGTGCTCGGCAACGTGTTCTACGCGTTGACAACCGAGTGGGAGCTCCGTTGGCACGCGTTGTGGCGGCGCGAGATCCCGCGCCTCGAGACACAAACCGGGCTCGATCTCCTGTCCAAGCTAAAACCCGAAACGCGGCGGCTGGGCGGACTCATGCGAATTCTGAGTTGGGTGCTCGCTCTGGTTTGGATGGCGATCCTGGTGCTCCAGATGCAGGCCTCGGGTCTCGACATCCGGATCGTTCGATGACACGTCGCGGACAGATTCGAATCGAGGCCTTCAACCTCGAGCCGGGCGACACGCTGACCGATAATTACGGTCTACCTGGTTTCGGAGATCACGACCAAGATCGATCGCACCGTCAAGTTGTTCTTCCCACAACGCAACGTCCGCGATGCCACATCCAAGTTCTACGCCAAAAAGCTCCACAAACTGCGAAATTGTCCAATCGTCATTCAGTACCACACCCAGGATACGATATTGTTTGATGGTGTCCCGATCCGATTCCTGGTTTCGGAGTTCGTCGAGGGCGAGCTGCTCGCGCAGTTCATGAAGCGCCAACCTGGTCAGCGGTTGCAGCCCTTCCAGGCCGTTCACCTGCTGCACGCTCTGGTGAGCGGTATCGAATGCATTCACCGGGCAGGGGAGTACCACGGGGACCTTCATATCGAAAACATTATCGTTCAACGCTACGGGCTTGAGTTCGAGCTAAAGCTGCTTGACATGTTTCATTGGGGTCCGCCCACAGCCGAGAATCGATACGACGACGTCGCCGACGTGATCCGCCTGTTCTACGATGTCTTGGGCGGCCAGCGGCACTACGCGAATCAACCTGAAGAAATCAAGGCGATTTGCTGCGGTCTCAAGCGCTCCTTAATCATCAAGAAGTACCGGACGATGACCCGCTTGCGGGAGCACCTCGAGACGATGGAGTGGGAATAGCCGAGCTCTACTCACAGAAGGATCTCTCCGAGGTTGAAGCGTTTCCGTTTGCGCGCGGGAACGTGATCGTGTTCTGTCGTGCCGAGCCCCAGAAGTCGACCGGGAACGAGGATTCAGTGGCTTTGATCCCGATCGGCACCGACTCCGGTGTGCTCGTGGTGGCTGATGGCGTAGGCGGGATGCCGAGCGGAGCGCGGGCATCGCGAATCGCCGTCGAAACGTTGGCCGAACGATTGGGCAGTTTAGCCGAAGGCGAGCCCATTCGTGGCGCGGTGCTGGACGGCATCGAGACAGCGAACGAAAAGGTACTCGAGCTTGGGGGCGCTGCGACGACGGTCGCCGTGATCGCCATCGATGACCAGGTCGTCCGGCCTTTTCATGTCGGTGACTCGCTGATCCTGCTGACCGGCCAGCGTGGCAAGGTCAAGTTCCGCAACATTCCCCACTCGCCAACCGGTTATGCGGTCGAGTCGGGGTTTCTCGACCATGCCGACGCGATCCATCACGAGGAGCGGACCCTGGTCTCTAACGTCGTCGGCGACCCCGAAATGCGTATCGACGTCGGCCCGTCGATCCGCCTCGCTGCGCGAGACACGCTGGTCATCGCCAGCGATGGCTTATCCGACAACTTGATCTTGGGGGAGATCGTCGAGACTGGCGAGTCTCGCCCACTCCCGCATGGTCGAGCCGATGCCCGGGAAGCCCAGCCATCCTGATGACCTTGCCTTTGTGCTCTATCGGCCCGACCCCGAACCCCGCAGTAGCGCTGGGCCCCGGTAAACATCGACACCTGTCACCATTTCGACGATCTTGAGGGTTCCTAATGAGCGATGCCAAGAACATCCGTTCAATCGTTTCCCCAGCGACCACCGACGGCGACCCGGCCAGTCGGGAAGCCGCCGAGGACCACGTCTATGAACTGCTAAAGTTCGTGGGCGAAGATCCCGATCGCGAGGGGCCGAAGATCCCGATCGCGAGGGGCTACTCAGTACGCCCGAGCGGGTCGTGCGGGCGCTCAGCTTCCTGACCGAGGGGTACCAGAAGGACGTCGACGAGCTCTTCAACAACGCCTTCTTCACCGAAGAGTATGATGAGATGGTGCTGGTCAAGGATATCGAGTTCTACAGCCTATGCGAGCACCACATGCTGCCCTTCTTTGGTCGCGCTCACGTGGCGTACTTGCCACGCAAAAAGATCGTTGGGCTGTCGAAGATTCCACGATTGGTGGACGTTTTCGCCCGGCGACTCCAGGTGCAGGAGCGGATGACGAAGGAGATCGCAGAGATGATGAGGGAGAAGCTCGACCCTCACGGTGTCGCCGTCGTGGTCGAGGCGCGGCACCTGTGCATGGTCATGCGTGGGGTTGAGAAGCAGCATTCGTACATGACGACCAGCCATATGTTGGGGAAGTTCCGCGACGATCACTCGACGCGGCTCGAGTTCATGAACCTGATCGTGCCCAAAGGCATCGATTGAGACAAGTAGGATTGGCGCTGTTCTTGCTTGCCGCTGCGTGCGGCGGTCCACAATCGTCGCCGGAGGGAACGGTGCGCAACTTTCTCGATGCACTCGAGAGCGAGGACACCGTCGCTTTCGAGACGTCGTTTACGACTGAGACGTTGACCCTGGTCGAGGAGATCGAGCGGTTGAGCGGGGTGGCTGATGATACCGGTCGGCCATTCGACATCGGAGAGTGGTGTCAGATGTTCTGTGGTGGAGCGGTGGTGGGCTCGACGCTGCTCGGCGACTCGGCGACCGTCGACGTCCGGGTCGAGGGGATCGAGGAGCGCTTCCCGCTGCGCCGGGAAGGGGACCGGTGGAAGATCGACTTCACCACCCGGCTGGAGCCGGCCGTTCAGCTGCTAAAGCTGGCGGTTCCGGATACCGTGGCTGGACCCCTTCCCTAGCGGGCCGGAAGTAGTTATAGTAACCGAAAGAAAACCGAAAGTCTATTGAACGAGTGAGGCCGCTCGGGACCCCCGCGCGGCGGAGGAGAACGAATGGCAACGATGACGGACACGAAAGAGCAGGAAAAGGCCCTCGGCCTGGCGATCAACCACATCGAGCGACAGTACGGCAAGGGGGCGATCATGCGGCTGGGGACGGATACCCGGCTCCAGGTGGATGCGATCCCGACCGGGGCGTTCAACCTGGACGCTGCGATCGGCATCGGGGGGGTCCCCAGAGGTCGGGTGACCGAGATCTACGGTCCCGAATCGTCGGGCAAGACCACGCTCGCGCTTCACATCGTTGCCAACGCACAGAAAGAAGGCGGCATCGCCGCCTTTATCGATGCCGAGCACGCGATGGACTCCGAGTACGCGAAAAAGCTAGGCGTCGATATCGACAACCTGTTGGTGTCGCAGCCCGACACCGGTGAGCAGGCGCTCGAGATCGCCGAAGTGTTGGTGCGGTCGAACGCCGTGTCGGTGGTGGTGATCGACTCGGTCGCGGCGCTGGTTCCCAAGGCCGAGATCGAGGGCGAGATGGGC
>JBDHED010000096.1:0-7660 GCA_039591175.1 Gemmatimonadota bacterium
ACCACGCTGCGAGAGCTGACTGCACGGGCGTACCGCGACCACCCGAGCCCCGGTCGATTGCTCCAGTCCCCTGCGCCGAGATTCCTTTTGGCCGAAATCCTGGAGCAACTCGAGCCCGAGGTGCGGTCGCTCTTCGGTCCTGGCATCGGCTTGGCCGGCACCGCTCGCGCAGTCGAAGCCGCGATTGCAGAGATCCGTCAGGCGGGTTTGTCAGCGCTCGACTTGGCGCGGGCCACTGGCGGTAGGCGACGCCTCAAAGCGCTGGCGTGCGTTCTCGACGCCTACGAACGGAAACTGACTGCCAACGATTGGTGGGACGAAGCAGACGTACTGGTTTCCGCCGCCGATCGAGTCCGTTCCGGTGAATGGGCGCCCCCGGGGCTCGACCAACTCGGAGTCAGCGGCTTGTACGACGTCACTCGCCTTCAGGGACGACTGCTGATCGAGCTCGCGAGACGCGCGGCGCAAACGACGATCATTGTTCCGTTCGATCCACACCACGAGCGTCTGTGCGCTTACGCGTTTCCGTACATCAAGATGTGGGAGGGCGTCGTCGATCCCGGGTTGGCGATCGACATCGAGTTCCTCGATGGTGATCAGCAAGCGTCCGATCTACCGGTCATACTCCGAGCCGCAGACCCGGCTGACGAGGCGGCTCGGGTCGCCGAGTGGATCCGTGAGCGTGCCCAGTCTGGATGTGCGCTCGAAGAGATCAGCGTCGTCGCCGCCGGCGGCGATCGCACGTACGCGCTGCTCGCGCGTGAGCTCGACCGGGTAGGCGTGTGCCACCACGCCCGCCGCGCGGTGCGACTGGCCGAGACCCCGCTCCTCGGCGCGACGCTAATGGTATTCCGCTTGCTCGACGAAGGGTTCAAACGCGAGCACCTCCAGGCATGGGTATCGACCGCGCTGACATCGCGGCTCGACGCCAACCTGCTCGCTGCGCCGCTTGGAACCGGGCCACCGGCCTCGGACTCGCCGGCGATCTGGAAACACGCGCTGGCCGGTATCCAGAGCCCGTCCGCGGCAGCGTTTAACACCGCCCTCGATCAAGTCCACGAGCTGGCGACTCGCGAGCATTCGCCGGCCGCGTTCTGGCGAAAGTACGAGCACATTCTGGACGTCGTCGGGCTCAGCGAAACGACCGTGATTCCGACCCGGGATCGCGATCGATGGGAGGAGACGATCGATCAAGTCCGACAGTCGCTCACGATGCTTGGTCGTTGGGACACGTCGGCCGTCGGATGGCGCACTCATCGGCGCCACTTGCTGGAGTCGCTTTCCGGCAAGTCCGCCCCGATCGGGACGGCCAGCCGCGGGGTCGCCGTGCTGACCCCACTCGATGCCCGGGCGCTCGTCTTTCACCACACCGCCGTCATGGGTCTCGGCGAAGGCGCCTACGCTAGGCAACAGTCGGCCACCGCGGTTCTAGGGGATGGGGAGCGTGAGTGGCTGAATGAGCAGATCGGCGAACGCGTCTTCCGCACCGCGACCGACGAAGCACGCGAAGCGATGCTGCTGCTCACCGAGCGCGTCGGTGTCACCTCCGGTGACGTGATGCTGAGCTATGCCGATCAGGACGATGACGGAAACCCGCAACTACCGGCGTACGCGCTCACCGCGATCGAGGATGAGCTCGAATTGGAGCCGGCGGCCACAAGCGAGAGACACGCGGTCGAAGCCTGGCGTTTCGATCGATCTTCCGAGCTCGTCATCCGCAGCCAAGAGCTGGAGCGCCAGCGCGCGGTCTACTTCGCGCACGCCGCCGATCAGCGCCGAGGTCAAGGGAATGGTTTCGACGGCCAGCTATCACCTGCAACGACGGCCGAACTGGCAGCCGAACTGAGCGACGGTCGGTTGACGCATTGGTCGGCCAGCCGGCTCGAAAGTTGGCGCCAGTGCCCGCATCAGTTTTTTATGCGTCACGTCCTGCGCTTGTACGAGCCCGACGAACAACCGCTCGAGGCCGAGCCGACGGCGCTCGGCACCGTTGCGCACGAGGCCTTGCGGCGCCTTTATGGTGAGACTCCGGCGCTACAGAAACCCAGCCGCGACTCGATCGCCGCTGCGGTCGACGCGGCCGGCGCGTCACTGCCGGCGCGGGAGCGGGGAGACCCGGCCGTCTGGAGTGTCCTCTCGGAGCAGGTGACGGCGGTCTTGGTGCGCTACTTCGAATACGTGGGCGAGAAGGTCCCCACTGGCGGCCGCGCTCCGGTCGCTTTCGAGTTGTCATTCGGGCGACCGGACGACGAGCTACCGCCAGTACTCGTCACGACATCGACCGAGCCGGTCGAGCTGTCGGGACGCCTCGACCGGCTCGATCGCGACCCGGCGAGCGGCACCCTTCACGTGGTCGACTACAAGTACAGCCGTCCCAGAGCGGATCACAACCGCGCTGTCGACCCGGCGGAGTGCGGTATCAATCAGTTTCAGCTGTACGTCTACTTCCTCGGCGCGCTGGCGTGGGCCGAAGCCGAGCAGGTGGTACCCCCGCCGAGCGTGACCGGGACGATCCATTGTCTACGCGGACCTAAAGCACTCGATGAGGTGGAGGCTCCTAACCCGAACAAAATCCGTGAGATGATCGGGATCACGATCGACGCCGCTGTCGACGGTGGCTACGATCCGTCGCCGGCGGATTCCACCCTGTGTAAGTGGTGCGACTTTCGTCGCGCCTGTCGGATCGCGAGCTCGACACCCACGTACGCCGGCCTCGACCCGACCAGGGGTGACGCCGAATGAGCAACCAGCTCGAGCTGTCGCTCGCTGAGCGGATGGGGATCGAAGATGTGACCGACACGAGCATCCGATCATCGGGACAGCGAGAGCTGTCCCTCGAGCAGCTCGCCGTCGTCAGGTTCGATGACGATCTGGTCGTGACCGCCGGTGCCGGCTCGGGCAAGACCCGCACGCTGGTCGAGCTGTACGCCAACCTCGTCGAGTCGCCGGAGTCGGTCGGCATGGCGAGCGACGACTTCGGTCCGGAGCGGATCCTTTGCCTCACGTTTACCGAGCGTGCGGCGCGCGAGATAAAGGAGCGCATCCGCGAGGTGATCTCCGATCCGGAGCATCGCCGGCAACTCGAGACCGCTCCGATCTCCACCTTTCACGCCTTCTGCGCCAGCATTCTGCGTCGCCATCCGCTGGAGGCCAACATCGATCCGGGCTTCTCGGTCCTCTCCGACGATGTCGCCCAGGAGCTGCTCATGCGGATCGCGGTCGAGACCCTGCACCGCGGAGTCGCGGGTGGCGATCTCGCGGCGCGCCAGGCAGTGCAGCTCCTGGGGCTCGCTCGGGCCGGCGAGCGACTGGTTCACCTCGTGCAAGCGATCCGCACGGCGGGGTGGGAGACGCGCCAACCGATCGTGCGGTTCGAAGAACAACTCGAACAGGTCGCCGCTGCGATCGAGCACGATCTTCCGCGGTCGGTCGCCGCCGCGGTCGAGGCTTTGATCGCCGCTGCGCGTGACGCGAACCTGAAGCAGCCAAAGGCGCGTGGCTACCTGACCGCGATCGAAGCCGCGTACGACGCCTGGAGCGAAGAGCCCACGCCTGCCAACGAAGAGATCCTCGACCAGGCGTGCAAAGCTCCATACGCGAGCTGGCGGTTCGAGGCGGCGACCGAGCTTCGCCATGCGGCGCGCGACGCGATCACGCTGCTGCGCGGCGCACGCGCCGAACTCGAACATCAAGCCGAGCTCGGTTGCTGGCCGGCGCTGGCGGTCTCGATTCGGGCCGCCTACCGCGACGTGCGGGTCAGCCGGCGAGTGCTCGACTACGACGACCTGCTACTGAGAACCCGCGACTTGCTGATCAGCCACCCCGGGGTGCAACGTCACTACTCGGAGCGTTTTCGCGCCGTGTTGGTCGACGAGCACCAAGACACCGACCCGGTCCAGCAAGAGATCCTCACGTTACTGCTCGGCGCCGAGGCGATAGCCGATCAGAGTATCGAAGGCGCTCCCAGATGGTGCGTCGTGGGCGACGCCAAACAAGCGATCTACGGCTTCCGCGGCGCGCGTGTCGAGGCGTACCGCGAGCTGGCGACCCAGGCTGACCAGCGCGACGCGCTCAGGATCCTGCGATCCAACTACCGATCACGACCCGAGCTGGTCGCGTTCCACAACGCGTTCTTTCCAGATGTGCTCGATCCCGATACGCACGCTGGCCAGGCACCTTACGAAGAGCAGGTAGCACATCGTAAGCCCAGCGGTGAGGTAGCGGTCGAGTTTCTGCGACCGTTCGACCCGAGCGACAACGGCAAGGCGAAACCCGCGGTCTCGCAGCGCGAGCACGAAGCACGCGCGCTCGCCATGCGACTCAAAGCCGCCTGCGACCCCGATGGCGTAGACACGATCCGGGTCGAGGACCCGGCGAACGGAGAGACCCGGCCCGCCAAGCCCGGCGACATCGCCGTGTTGCTGCGCCGCATGACCGACGTCGAGCCGTATCGTCACGCGTTACAGGTGGTTGGGTTGGAGTCGGTGGTGGTTGGCAGCGGTTCGTTCTACGGGCGTCAAGAAGTCTACGATTGTTTGAACGCAATCGATGCCGCGCTCACGCCTCGAGATCCTATACCGTTGATAGCGTTTCTGCGGTCGCCGATGGCTGGGCTGACCGATGAAGGGATCTATCGGTTGGCGCGTAATTGGGATCGACGCTCGGGGTCACCGCTGCGCGATCATGTGTTCAGCTCGCCGGAAAGCGTCCTGTCGGACGAAGAGCTAGCGGTGATCGAAGACGCCCGATCGATTCTCAACGAGCTGGTGAACCGAGCCGACACCGAGTCCCCAGGTAACACGTTGGCGTGGCTACTCGACCGAACCGCGTACACTGCGATCGTCGATGCGTTGCCCGACCGCGCCCAACGACGTGCGAACTTGCGACGGCTGGTGTCGATCGCCGATCGCGCACCGCGTGACGGCACCAAGCTGTTGGCCGAGTTTGCGGCGGGTCTCAGGCGTCGCACCGACGTCCCGCCGCGCGAGCGTGATGCCCCGCTCCCCGACGCCGGTAACCGCGCGGTGATCATGTCGATTCACCAAGCCAAGGGCCTCGAGTTCCCGATCGTGGCGGTGGCCGACATCGGATCGAGGTCACGCTTCAGAATCGACGAAGTCGCCTTCGACTCGGAGCTCGGGATCGTCGCCAAGCGTTGGGACGACGCGTTGGGCGATTGGATCCCGACGCTGTCCCACGAACGTGCCAAGCAGCACGCAAAGGAGCGCGACGCGGCCGAGGAAGAGCGACTGCTCTACGTGGCGTCGACCCGGGCTCGCGATCGCTTGATCTTGTCGGCCGGCGTGAAGGGCAATGTGTGGCTCGAGCTCGTCGAGGCCTTCGCTCAGCGCGACGACCCGGGGCTCGTGACCCCGTCGCAATCGGAGTGGACCGACCGGTTTGCAACGGCGGCCGTCATCGAGTCCGAGCTGCCCGATCCAGCGCGGTCGTACTTGGAGCCGCTACCGACCGCGCCGGGCGACACAACCGCTCGCGAAGTAGCCGGACTGCTGGCTGGCTTGCCGGCCGACGCTGGACCGCGCGCTTCCGCAGCACACGATTCGATGCGCGCCGCGCGCTGGCGCGGTCTCATCGGTCACGAAGCGTTGCAGCGTGTCCCGCTCCACCCACCGTCAGACTTCGATCTGGAAGGCTGGTTGAATCGTGTGGTCGGCGTGGATGCGGACGAAATCCCCACGCTGGCCGGGTTCATCGAGGACCACGTACAGCCGACTCTCGGCACCGCCCAAAAGGTGGACCGTGAGCACCCGTTTCGGCTCCGCCTACCGGACGCCGGAACCGTCGTCGGAACGATCGACTGTCTGTGGCAAGGCACCGACGGCGAATGGTGGATCTGGGACTACAAGTTTGGCGGCCCGAACCCCGACCTGGACGCTTTTCACGATGCGCAGCTGGCGGTCTACGCGCTGGCCGCGGCAGCCGCCCTCGATCTCGGGCGAGTCAGTGGCAGGGTGTGGCACGTCGACGGAACCGAGCACCGTGATCTCGAGTGGGACCGCGACGCGTTGGTTGAGCTCGAGCGCCGGATCATCGCGGTGCTGGCTACTCGGGCGAATACGGCGTAAGCGCCGCTGCGACCTCCACGTCTCCCGATCGCAAATCCTCCGGGCGGGTAACCCCACGCTCGGTGATCAGCCGATCGACCGCACTGTATGGAATCTCCTCGAAGTACACGTTGCACGCGTCGAGTGACTCCGGGGGTTTGAAAACGATCTCGGCAGGATCGCGATCGTAGACGCGTGGCAGTCCGGCCAATCCCGACGGCAACCGCTTGCTCGTGTCGGCTGCGACGATGACATCGATCCCCTGATCCGCAGCGCGGGCGGTCAGCGCCCGGGAGCCGATCTTGTTGACCCAACCACCCGGCAAGAGCGCGTCGGCACCTAAGAGCAACGCACCTTCATCTTCGAGCGCACTCCACAACCACGCGTCGACGCCGAGCTTGACCGGCACGCCGCGCTCGGCCAATCCCGCCGCCATCCGCGACCCTTCGCTTCCCGGCCGGCTCTCCGACATGACGACCGTGAACCAGTTGCCGGCCGCGTGGTGGGTCTCGATCGCGCGCCGGACCGTGCTCGACGCGGAGTACGTATAGACCACCTCGACGCCCTCGATGGCGCGACACAGATGTAACCGGACCGATTCGGCAGCGGCCGCCAGCCGCTTGCGCCAATCACCGGCGACAGTAGCGATGCCCTCGCGCGTAACAGCTTCATCCGCTCCCTCGCGACGCTCGAGCTCGACCAGGAAGTCGTTGGCGATCCGCAGCACCGGCGCTAGCGCCGCTTGCGAACGCGCGACATCGATCAGCTGCGATGTCGCCTCCACTACTTGGGTACCAGAATCGTCGACCCAACCCTCGCCCCATGCGATCAGCTTATCGGCGACCTCAGCCGCGCCCCGGCGTCGATCGGCCGCGATCGTCTCGAGCTCTGGAACGAGGTTCGTCGTCAACGAATGAGTCGTCGCCGGATCAGACGCGTCGCGAGCCAGAAGGCACCAACGGTAAAGAGCGCCAGCACCCCAGCGTGCATCCACAGATCCGGGCTCGGGACGCCGGTCGTAAGCGTCCGTGTAAGCACTACCGCATGCGTCAGTGGCAGAAACTGAGCCGCCGCCACAGCCCACTCAGGCAAGCCGGTCAACGGGAAGAAAACGCCGCTGAATAAGTACATGACGGTGATAACGAGCGTGAAGAAGTAGTTGAAGAAAGTGTACGACGGGCATAGCGCGGTGTACGCCATCCCGAGAGCACCAAACATGACGCCGACCACGAACGCCACTCCCAGCGCGGCGATCGCTATCGGTGAGTTGACCAAACCCAGGAACGCCATGATCACCAACACGAACGAACCCCCGAGCGCGCCTTTCGACGCTCCCCAGAAGATGTCGCCGGCGACGATCTCCTCGACCGCGACCGGCGTCTTCACGATCGCCTCGAACGTCCGTTGCTCGGTCAACCTCGTGAACGATCCGAACGTCGTCTCGAACGCCGCCGCCGTCATCGCCGTCGACGCGATGAGGCCGGGCGCGAGGAACGCCACGTACGGTTGACCGTCGATCGGCCGCGATCGTCTCGAGCTCTGGAACGAGGTTCGTCGTCAACGAATGAGTCGTCGCCGGATCAGACGCGTCGCGA
>JBDHED010000097.1:0-7647 GCA_039591175.1 Gemmatimonadota bacterium
AAAAGCGCGTTGAGTCTTTTCCATCGCTTGCCAGTAGCCGATCGCCCTCGATCCACCTCGCACCCAGAGCCACCCGACCTCGCCCTGGTTGACCTCGTTCCCGTCGTCGTCGCAGATCCGAACCTCGAAACCTGGCACGACCTTGCCGAGCGTGCCGGGGTGCACATCACCGGGTCGGTTCGAGATGAAGATGTGCCACATCTCGGCCGTGCCGAGCCCATCCAAGAGCTCGACGCCAAACTGCTCGTTCCAGCGATCGTGCAGCGGGATCGGTAGCGCCTCGCCGGCCGAAGTGGCGAACCGGAGGCACGATAAGTCCTCATCGGCAGCCGAGGGATGATTGACCATCCGGTCGACCATCGTGGGCACGGTGACGAGAATCGTCGGTCTGAAACGATTGATCCTCTCGAATAGCGCGTCTGCCGTGCACCGATCGGGAAACAAGACCGTGGACGCACCCACAGCGAACGGAAACAACAGATTCGAACCGGTGGCATAACCGAAAAACAGCTTAGGGACCGATAGTGTGACGTCCTCCGGCTTGTAGCCGAGCGCCTGCTTGGCGTAGCACTCGGTGGTGTTCGCGAACGACCGATGGGTCTGCACGACGGCCTTCGGTTGGCCCGTCGTTCCGCCGGAGAAAAGCCAGATCGCGGGGTCGTCACAATGAGTAGGAAAGTTCTCGAGCGTCGAAAGGGCACCCCCCAGCTGATCGGTAAAGTAGGGGCGGCCGACGACGAGCATCGTGTCCAAATACGGCGCCGTCTCGGCGGCCAAGGCAAACCTCGGGTGCGCGTCTTCATGCACGATCGCGAGCCGAGCTCGCGTGTGGTTGAGAAAATAGGTGATGGATTCGGGTTTGAGGTCCGGGTTGACCATCACCACGACCGCGCCAATCTTGAGGATGCCGAACAGGGCGGCGACGAACTCGACTCCGTCGGGCAGACCGATGATGACCCGTTGCTCGGGCTCGACACCGGCTTGACGAAGTAGGTTTCCGAACTTGTTGGCGAGGGCTTGGATCTCAGCGTACGTGTACCGCGCGTCATCGGTCAACACCGCCTTGCGATCTCTGAGTCCTTCGGCGACACGGGCATCCAAGAAGTACTCGGCGATGTTGAGATCCGGCGGCGGTCGATAGGACATCCGCCGATGATACGCAGTACACGGGCGTAGGGAAAGGCGCGGCATGGCGATACGGAAGTTGGCCGATATGACGTGGGAAGAGGCCCGTGACCAGGCACGTGCAGGGGCGATCGCGATCCTCCCGGTGGGCGCGATCGAGGCGCATGGCCCGCACTTGCCGTTGATGACCGACGTCGTGATCGCGAGCGCGATGGCCGAAGCCGCGGCCGAGGAGCTGGTGGATCGCGATCGGGGGGCCGTGCTCCTGCCACCGATTTGCTACACGGCGGCCGGCTTCGCGGCCGGTTTTGCGGGAACGATGTCAGTATCGCCCGCGACCGTGACGGCGACGATCGTCGATGTGGTGCGGAGCCTTGCCAGTCACGGGTTTCCGACGCTCGCGATCGCCAACGCGCATCTCGATCCAGACCACGTCGCGGCGTTGCACGCTGCGGTCGAAATGTGCGGCAACGACGCCATTCAGGTCATCTTCCCGGATATCACCAGGAAACCGTGGGCGCTCGAGCTGACCGAGGAGTTCCAGAGTGGCGCGTGCCACGCGGGTCGGTACGAGAGCTCGATCGTGATGGCCGCTGATCCGAGCCTCGTGGCGGACGATCGCCGCCGCGGGTTGGCGCCCAACCTGGTTTCGCTCACAGCGGCGATCCGGACCGGTCAGAAGACGTTCGAGGAAGCCGGCGGACCGGCAGCATATTTTGGGGATCCAGCGGCTGCCAGCAGTGAAGAGGGCCGGAGCACGATTCGGGTACTGGGATCGATCTTGGTCAAAGCGATCGAGCAGAGGAGCGAAGACACCGATGAGGCTTGACGGCAAAACCGCAGTGGTAACGGGTGGTGGACGCGGGATCGGTGCGGCGATCGCCCGAGCGTTAGCCGAGGCGGGAGCGGCGGTGGTGGCGGCCGCGCGCTCGGAGGCCGAGGTCGAGGCGGTCGCGGCCGAGATCACCCAGGGGGGCCACACAGCATCGGCGATCACGTGTGATGTGACTGACCCGGAGAGCGTGGAGCGTCTGGTGGACCGCGCAACCGAAGCCGGGAATGGAGTCGACATCTTGATCAACAACGCCGGCGTTGCAGAGGCGGCACCGCTCGCCAAGACCACACTCGAGGATTGGAACCGTGTATTGGCGAGCAATGCCAACGGGACATTTCTATGCACGCGGGCTTTTGTGGGGCCGATGGTCGACCGGGGTTGGGGACGGGTCGTCAACGTCGCCTCGATCGCTGGGCTCACAGGGGCCAAATACATCGCGGCTTATGGGGCCGCGAAGCATGCGGTCGTCGGTCTTACCCGCAGTGTAGCGGTCGAACTGGCGGCTACCGGCGTCACAGTGAACGCGTTGTGCCCGGGCTATGTGAACACCGACATGACGGCAGCGTGGCTCAAGCGCAACATGAAACAGACGGGTCGCTCACGCGAAGACACGCTGGCGGCGATGTTGAAGTCGGCCCGCCAAACCAGATTGATCGAACCGATGGAGGTCGCCGATGCAGCCCTCTGGCTATGTCGAGACGGGGCTGGCGGGGTCAATGGCCAGGCGATCGTCATCGACGGCGGAGGGTTGGTGGCGTGAGCTTCGAGATCGTAAACCCTGACGAGCTGGGGCCACCCAAGGGATGGAACAACGGTATGCTGGCACCGGCCGGTGGCCGGATCCTGTTTGTTGCGGGACAAGTCGGGAGCGATCAGGCGGGGCAAGTCGAGCCTTCTGGGTTTGTCGAGCAGTTCGGCCGCGCCCTCGAGAACGTGTTGATCGTCGTGCGAGATGCCGGTGGGGGACCCGAGGACATCGGCCGGCTGACGATCTACGTCACCGATCGCGAGGCGTATCTGGCCAGCCGCAAGCCCCTGGGCGAGAGGTACAGGGCCCTCATGGGGTCCCACTACCCTGCGATTGCGCTGGTCGAAGTAGCCGGTCTGGTGGAGGAGAACGCCGTCGTCGAGATCGAAGCGACCGCCGTCCTGTCCGAAAAAGGAGGATCGTGATGTTGGATCCCGGATCGTTCCTGTACGCGGTCGATAGCGATACCGGGGTGGCGACGATCACGCTCAATCGTCCCGATCGTCTCAATGCGCTGACGTTCGAGGTGTATGAAGAGCTGACCGACACGTTTCGGCGCCTCGATCAGGAGGCGGATGTAAGAGCAGTCGTCATCACTGGTGCCGGACGGGCGTTTTGTTCAGGCGGCGACGTCGAAGACATCATCGGCGCGTTGTTCGATCGTGACGCCGAGGGTCTGTTGGCGTTTACGCGCTTGACGTGTGATCTGATAGCGGCGATTCGGTCGTGCAAACGACCGGTGATCGCTGCCCTGAATGGTACGGTCGCCGGCGCCGGTGCGGTGATCGCTACCGCATGTGACATTCGGATCGCCGACGAATCAGCCAAGATCGCATTCCTTTTTACCAAGGTCGGGTTGTCGGGAGCGGACATGGGTGCGGCGTGGTTGTTGCCGAGGGTGGTCGGCTGGGGTCGAGCGACCGAGCTATTGATGACCGGCGACTTTATCGATGCTCGTGAGGCGTATCGTATCGGGCTCTACAATCGAGTCGTTGACGGTGATGGTGACGTCCTGGCCGAAGCGGAGTCGCTCGCGGTGCGCTTGGCGGCGGGACCATCAGAGGCGCTGGCGGTTACCAAGGCGGCCTTGAACGCCGAAGCGTCGCTGGAGCTCGATGCCGCCCTCGACGCAGAGGCTCGAGCTCAGGCTGATTGCATGCGAAACCCGAACTTCAAGGAAGCACACGCGGCGTTCCGTGAGAAGCGGCAACCGCGTTTCACGTAACCCTCGTGCCCGACGTCGCCACGGTCAGAGCGTTCCTCGAAAACCAACACGTCCAACTCGCAGACGACGTTTCACGATTTGTGGACAGCGAGCTTGCTCCGCTTCCTGAACCACCCGACGACCCGGCTTGTCGTCTGCAAGCGCGCGAGATACTCGCGCTGGTGGGTGAGGCCGGCTGGTTCCGACCGATCGAGAGTCAGGATCTACGCGCTTGTTCGCTCGTGCGGGAGGCGTTGGCTGGCGTGTCGCCGCTCGCGGATGCGGTTTTCGCCCTCCAAGGGTTGAGCGCAACGCCGATCCTGTTGGCTGGCAGTGAAGCACTGCGAGAGAAGTGGCTCGAGCCCGCCTGCGCGGGCCGCGTGATGGGCGCTTTCGCAATGACTGAGACCGAGGCCGGCTCGGATGTATCGTCGTTGGCGACGACCGCTCAGCGTGATGGCAACGAGTACGTCCTCGACGGGGCCAAGACGCTGATCTCCAACGCCGGTATCGCCGATTTCTATACCGTGTTCGCGGCCACCGATCGCGATTGCGGTGCCGAAGGAATCTCATGTTTCGTCGTGGGGGCCGATCACCCGGGGCTCGAGTTTGTCCGCCCCCAGATCATGAGCGCCCCCCACCCACTGGGCGATATCCGGTTTGACGGTTGCCGGGTGGGCAAGGACGCTCGTCTGGGAGAAGAAGGGGAGGGGTTCAAGCTCGGGCTGGCGACCCTCGATCGGCTGCGAGCAACCGTTGGCGCGGCAGCATGTGGCATGGCCGAGCGCGCGCTCGCAGAGGCCCGGCGACACGCGCTGGAGCGGGTCCAGTTCGGCAAGCCGCTGGCCGAGTTCCAGATCGTGCGGCAGAAACTGGCGCGGATGGCGGTTGGACTCGCCGCATCGCGATTGCTCGTCTACCGCGCCGCATGGGAGAAAGATCAGGGTGCCGCGCGGGTAACGGTTGAATCGGCGATGGCCAAAGCGTTTGCTACCGAGGAGGCGCAGCGTATCGTCGATGACGCAGTGCAGATAGTGGGTGGACGTGGTGTAGTTGCCGACCATCCGGTCGATCGACTCTATCGCTCGGTTCGCGCGTTGCGGATCTACGAAGGCACGACCGAGATCCAACACCTCATCATCGCTCGCCACCTGCTACAAGACGAAGGCTCATGAGGGTCACGATCGTCGGCGGTGGTCCGGCGGGGTTGTACCTGGCCATCCTCATGAAGCGAGCCGATGCGGCGCATCGGATCACCGTTCACGAGCGCAATCGGTTGGACGATACGTACGGGTTCGGGGTCGTGTTCTCGGATGCGACGCTCGATAACCTGGCCGTCGCCGACCCCGAGACACACGCTCGGATCATCGCTGAGTTCGCGCACTGGGACGATATCGAGATCCACTATCAGGGCCAGGTGGTGCGCTCGACTGGGCATGGCTTTAGCGGCCTCGGGCGCCGGCGACTCTTGGAGATCCTAGATCAGCGGTGCGCCGAGCTGGGCGTCGACCTTCACTTCGAGTCGGAGATCAGCGATCTCGCTGATATGACCGACGCCGACCTGGTGGTGGCCGCGGACGGTGCGAACTCGACGCTCCGCCAGCAGCATGCCGCCGATTTTGAGCCCGTCATCGACTGGCGCCCGAATCGGTTCGTGTGGCTGGGCACGACGCGCCCGTTCCCGGCCTTCACGTTTTACTTTAAGTACGATGGCCACGGGCTTTGGCGGGTACACGCTTATCGATACGCAGAAGGCCGATCAACGTTCATCGTAGAGACCACCGAGGAGACGCTTCGCGCGGCCGGGCTGGAAGACGCCTCCGAGAGGGAAACGGTGGCTTTCTGCGAGGCGATGTTCGCAACCGAGCTGGAGGGCCACCGGTTGATCTCGAATCGCTCGATCTGGCGTCGCTTTCCGACCGTGAGCAATGGTTCGTGGTCGGTGCGCAACATCGTCCTGATCGGCGATGCCGCCCACACCGCCCACTTTTCGGTTGGCTCGGGGACAAAGCTGGCGATGGAGGACTCGATTGCGCTCGCCGACGCGCTCCGCGCCGAGACCGATGTGCCCGCGGCGTTGGCCGCCTACGAACAGGAACGGAGACCGCTTGTCGAGAGCCTGCAACGGGCGGCGCAGGCCAGTCTCCAGTGGTTTGAGGGCACGGAGCGCTACATGGAAACCGAGCCCGTTCAGTTCGGCTTCAACCTGTTGACCCGGAGCCTGCGCATCACGCACGAGGATCTACGACTTCGTGACCCCGACTTGACGGACCAGATCGATCGGTGGTTCGCCGAGCGGGCGAGTGGACAAAGCGGGGTGCCGATCGATTTCGACGATCCGCCTCCACCGCTCTTCACGCCGTTCAAGCTGCGCGAGATGGTGCTCCCCAATCGGGTCGTCGTCTCGGCGATGTGCCAGTACTCAGCCGACGATGGCAGCCCAACCGACTGGCACTTCGTTCACCTCGGGAGCCGGGCCGTCGGTGGCGCCGGATTGGTGTTCTCAGAGATGACCGACATCAGCCGCGAAGCGCGGATCTCGCCCGGCTGCGCCGGCATGTATCGACCCGAGCACGTCACGGCGTGGAAGCGAATCGTCGCCTTCGTACACGACAACACCGAGGCCAAAATCGGCCTGCAGCTCGGCCACGCAGGTCGGAAGGGGTCGACGCGCTTGGCGTGGGAGGGGATGGACGAGCCGCTCGAGAACGGCAACTGGGAGATCGTAGGCCCCTCGCCGATTCCGTATTTCCCACACAGCCAGGTGCCGCGGGAGATGGATCGCGGGGACATGGACGCGATCCGGGACGACTTCGTGCGCGCCACCAACATGGCCGAGGAAGCCGGGTTTGACATTATCGAGCTCCACTTCGCGCACGGTTATCTGCTAGCCAGCTTCGTATCGCCGTTGACTAACCAACGTCGTGATGAGTACGGGGGATCGCTCGAGAATCGGTTGCGGTTTCCGCTCGAGGTGTTGGATGGGGTCCGCGCGGTGTGGCCGGAGTGCAAACCGATCTCGGTTCGAATCTCGGCGGTCGATTGGCTACCCGGCGGGACCGAGGTAACCGACGCGGTCGAGATCGCGCGGACGCTAAAGGCTCACGGCTGCGATATCGTCGACGTTTCGGCCGGTCAAACGGTGCCCGACGCCAAGCCGATCTATGGCCGGCAATTCCAGACGCCGTTTAGCGATCGGATTCGTCACGAAGCAGAGATCCCGACGATGGCCGTCGGCAACATCTCGTCATACATGGACGTCAACACGATCCTAGCTGCTGGCCGGGCGGACCTGTGTGCATTGGCGCGGGCACATCTCTGGGATCCGTACTGGACGCGAAACGCGGCCCAAAAACTGGGATACAGCCTGCCTTGGCCTGAGCCGTACTCGGTGCTCGCCGACTATCGACCGCGTTTTGAGTGATCGCGGTGTTCCGTTAGACGTTCGCCTGGCAGCTCACGCTCCGGCGTCGCCAAGTTGGCCGCGCAGCAGAACCGCATAACCGTTAGGCAGATCCCAGAAAGGGTGGTGGTCCCATGAGCAGGATCTTCTTCTACGGCCTGTTCATGGATCGGTCTCTTCTCGCTGAGAAGGGTCTTCACCCAGAGATTATCGGGCCAGCAGTGCTACCCGACTACCGCATCCACATCGGCGAGCGAGCAACATTGCTGCGATCCGCTTCGAGTCGCGCCTATGGAATCGTGATGGAGCTCGCCGACCAGGAAGCTCGCGCG
>JBDHED010000098.1:0-7577 GCA_039591175.1 Gemmatimonadota bacterium
TTAAACCGCTCGGCCACCCCTCCCGATGGTTAGATATAAAAAGTAACCAGCGCAGCAACGCCGTCGCCAACAGCGGCTAGCCAGAGTCGCCTTTCCATTCCTCATCGTCGTCTTCCCAGTACCGCTCCCAGCGTTCAACCCCCAGCGAGTGATCGTCCGGCGGACCGAGCGCGATGTCCTCGGCGTGACGGCGGCGCGCGATCTCGCGCCTGAGAGCACGCCGGCGAGTCAGATACCCGCCCAGCACGAGCAACGCGGCCGCGATCCACAGCGCACGTTCGTCTGTCAACGCCACGCCCCAACCAAACTCACGACCGAGCTCCGAGCTCCAATCAGCGTAGAACTGCCCTAGCGTTAGACCGTACGTCGCACGCAGTGCAGAATCGAACGTCGCGCCGTCGCGAACGCGGTCCAACAACAGGCGCACGGAGTCGTCGCCCCCGCGACGCCGCAAGCTTCGCACCGCAGCCATGCTCTGGATGTAGGACAGTCGGGGTGCGGGCAGCTCGGGGAACGTGGCATCAAGCTCCTCCAAGGGCACCAGCGAACCGGTCAACCGACCCCAAGCCAGCCGAGCTGGATCGACCCACCGCCACTCGTCGGCGTAAAACGCTGAGAACCCCTCGTTGAACCAGCGCGGCACACGCTCACTCCCGCCAACTGCCAGATCGAGGTACAGATGTCCCAGCTCGTGGCGCAGGATCGTCGCCGGATCGGCGCTATCGCCGCCAGTCAAGCGCGGTGAACGGACTACGATCCGGCGCAACTTCGGAAACGCGACGGCCAACCCCCAGTCCGGTGCCCGCCCACCGGTCAGCTCGACGAACGCGCCCTCGGTCGGGGCGACGACGACGTGCAGGGTATCGGGTGGCAGTCCATCCGCGACGAGCGGCCGCGGTACAAACGCGACCGCCAACTCGGCGAGCGCCGTGGCGATCGTTGAATCACGCGCGGCGTAATGGAAGACGATCGGTCGAGCAGCAGGTCCGGTAACCTCGCGGGTCACGAGTTGGCCGTGCGCCAGACGCGGCAGGCTTGCACCCGCCAGCGCCAGAAGGAGCACCAGCAGTAGCTGAAGCCGAACGCTCACGCGATCGGATGCTGCCGGAGCAGCGCTCGAAGCTCGATCAGGTCGGCCGGCAGCGGCGCTTCGGCCTGAACCCGCGAGCCGTCCGAGGGCCGGTCAAACGCCAATCGATAGGCGTGGAGCGCTTGACGGCGAGCGATCGAGGCCACCCGACGCGCCACCGCCTGCTGGGCGCCGTGGAACCCTCTCGCGCGCGCCGGGCCGCCCCCGTAGCGCGTATCGCCTAGCACCGGATGGCCGGCGTCGGACAGGTGGACCCGGACTTGATGCGTCCGGCCGGTCTCGAGTGTCAGCTCGACGCAGTCCCCAACCAGGTACCGCTCGACGACGTGCCACTCGGTGCGCGCGGAACGGCCTTTACGTGTGCGGGTCGACATCCGCTGACGATCTTGCTGCGCGCGCCCGATCGGGGCATCGAAGACGCCATCCGCGTCACTCAAGTGACCCCAGACGAACGCCCAATACCGTTTGGTGACGGTGCGGGCCGCGAACTGATCGGCCAGGTAATGATGGGCGTGGTCGTTTTTGGCGACGAGCAAGCAACCGGAGGTGTCCTTATCGAGCCGGTGGACGAGGCCAGCCTTCCGCTCACCCCCGACGCCGCCGACTTCCGGCCGATGATGGAGGAGCGCGTTGACGAGCGTGCCGGTTGGATGTCCGGGAGCCGGGTGGACGACCAAACCGGCTGGCTTGTCGACCACCATGCAATCGTCGTCTTCGTACACCCAGTCGAGCGGGATCGACTCGGGCGCAAGCGACGGTGCCCGCTTGGGGGGCTCGTCAACGATCACCACCGACCCGACCGCTACCTCCTGGCTCGCTCGCTGAACCACCACCCCGTCGACCGCCACGCGCCCACCATCGATGAGCGCCTGGATCCGCGTCCGGGAAAGCGGCAACAGCTCGGCGAGGGCCCGATCGATCCGCGGCGACGCCGCGGCGAGCGTTACCTCGTGCCGGTGTCCGGCTGATTCGTTTTGTGTCGACAAATCGGTAGAGTGGATAGCGCGGCCCTACCCGGTCCTTGCATCGCTCCGTCGCAAATACGTAAAGGCCAGCAATGCCGCACCGACGGTGACCGCGCTGTCGGCCACATTAAAGATCGGCCAATAGTGGCCCGACACACCGACCTGGATGAAATCCACGACGCGTTCGAAGCGCACGCGATCAACGATGTTCCCCAACGCTCCACCCAGAATCAGCCCCAACGCGAGTCGCTGCATGCGATCGCCCCTGGGCGAGGTGAGCAGCAGGTAGAGGACCAACACCGACGCCAGGCTGGCGAGCACCAGGAACACGACCGAAGAGTACTCTCCGACCGACAGGCCGAAGGCAGCCCCTTCATTCTGTATGTAAAGCAATCGCACGTTGTCGCCAACCACGCGGACCGGTTGATTCAGTGTCAGCTCAGCTCGCACCCAGGCTTTGGTCAGTTGGTCGGCGAGAAGAACAACTGGTGGGACGAGCAAGAGCGTCCGGCTCAGGCGTTGCCACCGTTCTCTTCGCGTTCCTGGCACTCGATACACTGGGTAGCGTAGGGCAGGGCTTCCAGCCGTTCCCACTGGATCGTCTCGCCACACAAGATGCAACGGTCGAAACCTGCAGGTTCGCGGTACAAGCGACGCAGGGCGTCGTCGATGCGGTACAGTTGCCGACCCTCTTTGGACGCGAAAAGGAACGCCTTCTCGCGCTCCATCGCGTCGGTCCCCTGGTCGGCCATATGGAATGAGTAGGCGCTCAAGTCCCCCGACGCTGTCCGGGTCGTCTCGTGATAGTTCTCGTCGAAGAAACCGAGTTCCTTGAGGACTTGTTCGCGCTCCTCGAGAAGCCGCTGTTCGATATGATCCAGTTTTTCTTTATCCAAATTATCCTCCTCTATGACGATAGAATGGCCGTGCACTCGGCGCAAAGCCCCGGGTGCTCCGGGGAATGCCCGACATCTTCTCGAAATCGCCAGCACCGGTCGCACTTCTCGCCCGACGACGGCTCGACCACCACTCGGAACCCCTCCTCGGTTGGCTCCACGCCCGACATCGCCTCTGCCGGCCGGACTTGGACAGCTGACACGATAAACGCCTCCTCGAGCGCGCTAGCGTGTCGCTCGAGAATCACCTGTTCGGCTGGATCTTCAGCCGATACTTCGACTTGGGCTCCGAGTGACGATCCGATGACCTTGCCCTCACGCAACCCTTCCAGTTCCCGGGTCACCGCCTGGCGGACACGCAGAATCGTCGTCCAGTCGGCCTCGAGCGCGGCATCGATTCGCTCCGGCTCGGAGGGCCGGAACTCCTCCAGGTGAACGCTGTCACTTTGATTCGAGTCGCTCGTCTCCCATACCTCGTCGGTGGTAAAGGGCAAAACCGGGGCCGCGAGTCGTGCCAACGCGTCCAGGATGGTGTACAGCGCCGTCTGGGCGCTCCTGCGCTCGGAACTACCCGCCGGCTGGATGTAGAGCCGCACCTTGATGCCGTCGAGATAGATCGCCGAAAGGTTGACGGTGCAGTAGTTGACCAGTAGCTGATAGACGGCATGGAACTCGTACTTCTCGTACGCCTGCCGAACCTCGGTCGCAAGCCGCTCGAGATCACCAATCGCCCAGCGATCGAAATCGAGCAGCTCTGCCGACGGCACCACATCGCTGTCGGGATCAAAGTCCGCCAGATTGCCGAGCAAGAATCGGAAAGTGTTTCGGATCCGACGATACGCCTCTGATACTTGATCGATCGCCTCCCACGAGAACCGGCCGTCGCGGGTGAAGTCGTTGGCCGCGGTCCAGAGCCGTAGGATGTCCGCGCCGCGCTTCTCGGTGATCTGATCGGGTGCGATCACGTTGCCGCGCGACTTGTGCATCGCCCGACCTTGGGCATCAACCATCCAGCCATGAGTCAGCACCGTCCGGTAGGGTGCTGCGCCACGCGTCGCGACCGCCAACATCAGCGACGAATTGAACCAGCCACGGTGTTGGTCCGGACCCTCCTTGTACATGTCCGCTGGCCACGCGAGGTCATCGCGTCGCTCCAGCACCGCACGCTGAGACGATCCGGAGTCGAACCATACGTCGAGGATCTCGACCTCACGCCGGAAGCTTGTGGCGTCCGGCCCACAATGCTGGCAGCTCGTACCTTCCGGCACGATCGCCTCGATCGGTGCCACAAACCAAAAGTCGGCGCCCTCTCGGCGAACGAGCTCGGCCACGTGTCGCACGAACGCGACATCAAAGTGCGGCTCATCGCACGCCTCGCAATAGACAGCCGGGATCCCGATACCCCAAGCGCGTTGCCTCGATAGGCACCAATCGGGTCGTTGCTCGACCATCGTCCGGATCCGATTGATCGTCGACGATGGGATCCACTCCACGTCATCGATCGCTCCGAGCGCTCGCTGACGCAACTGATCGTGGTCGATCGCCAGAAACCACTGCACGGTTGCGCGGAAGATGACCGGGTTCTGGCACCGCCAGCAGTGGGGATACGAGTGAGTTACGTCCTCGCGGGCGATGAGCCGACCGGCGCGATCGAGATCGTCGACGATCTGCTCGTTGGCTTCCCAGATGTGGCGACCCCCGTAGCGCGGTGTGTCGTCGACGAATACGCCGTCGCGCCGAACCGGGTTGTAAATCTCGAGGTTGTACTCGCGACCAACGGCGAAATCCTCAGCGCCGTGTCCGGGCGCGGTGTGAACGACCCCGGTTCCTTCCTCCAGCGTCACGTGATCGGCCACGAACAGCGGGCTCGGCCGCTCTTCCAACGGGTGTGAGAACACCAGCCCCTCGAGCTCTGAGCCGGGCAGGGTGCGTACGACCTCGGCATGCTCGAACAGATTCGCCAGCGCCTCGTGCCGTCCGTGCGCGTAGAGCAGGTGTCCACGGTCGGTGTCGACGATCGCGTACTCGAGCTCGGGGTGCACAACGACCGCACGATTGGCGGGGATCGTCCACGGTGTCGTCGTCCAGATCAGCACACCGGCCGGTTCGGAACCCGCGAAGACGCGATTCGGATCCTCGAGCACCCCCATCACGACGGTGATCGACGGTGACTCCTTGTCGTCGTACTCGATTTCCGCTTCGGCCAACGCGGTCTGGCACGAGACGCACCAGTGAATGGGCCGCAGGCCGCGGTAGATGAACCCTTTCTCGACGAGATCGGCGAACGTCTCCACGATGTCGGCTTCGTAATCCTTCGACATCGTGAGGTATGGATCGTCCCACGCTCCCCAGCCACCCAAGCGCTCGAACTCTCCGCGCTGGATCGCGACCCACTCGCCCGCGAACTCGCGGCAGCGGCGCCTCAGCTCGGCGAGCCCGGGCTCTTCGCCGCGCTCCCGAAACTCACGCTGAACGTAGATCTCGATCGGCATCCCGTGGCAATCCCACCCCGGGACGTACGGCGCGTCGAATCCCATCATCGAGCGGCTGCGGACGATCATGTCCTTCTGGATCTTGTCGACTGCGGTCCCGAGATGGATGTGATTGTTGGCGTACGGCGGCCCGTCGTGCAGGACATAGCGGGTCCGGCCGCGTCGATCGGCCCGCAATCGCTCGTACAGACGCTTTTCCTTCCAACCAGCCAGGATCTCGGGCTCCCGTGCGGGCAGCTTGGCGCGCATCGGAAACGGGGTCCGGGGCAGGTTGAGCGTCTCTTTGTAGTCCTTCTGCTGTGTTTCTTTCGCCATCGGAGTCCGTCAGCTCGCTTTCACCGTTGCATCGGCCTCATCCAGCTCGCTCACGGTGCGACGGATGAGCTCGGTGAGCTTGGGCTCAGCTTCCCCTGCGACGCGGATGATCGTCTCCACGTCGACCGGCTCCAGTGTATCGGGAAAGCACTCATCGGTGACGATCGATATCCCCAAAACGCGAGTGTCCCCGTGTCGCGCTGCGATCACCTCCGGTATCGTGCTCATGCCGACGACGTCGGCGCCGATGGCGCGCAGGAAGCGGTACTCGGCACGGGTCTCGAGGTTCGGCCCGGTGACGGAGACATAGACGCCGACATGCATGTCGATGCCGGCCTTGAGCGCCACCCGATCTGCGAGCGCACCCAGCTGCCGATCGTAGGGTTCGCTCATGTCCGGGAACCGGGGACCAAACTCGTCCAGGTTCGGCCCGCAGAGAGGGTTGTCGCCGAGCAGGTTGATATGATCGTCGATCCGCATCAGGTCCCCGCGCCGGTAGCTCGGGTTCATTCCGCCGCACGCATTGGATACGATCAGCGTCTCGATGCCGAGTCGTTGCATGACGCGGATCGGAAAGGTGATCTGCTGCATGGTGTAGCCTTCGTAG
This sequence comes from Gemmatimonadota bacterium, assembly GCA_039591175.1. GTDB lineage: Bacteria > Gemmatimonadota > Gemmatimonadetes > JACCXV01 > JAHWKZ01 > CAMYLR01. The sequence continues at coordinate 6,366 of JBDHED010000098.1, forward strand.
TAATGAAAGCGACCCTGCATCGCGACGACCGCTCGACCTTCGAGCGAACCCAGGATCAGCCGCCCGCTATGGCTTTCGACGGTCGAGGTCGGGAAATGCGGGAGGTGCTCATAGTCGAGCGAAGCATCGATCGCGATGTCGTCGACGAGAGCGCCCAATCCGGTGCCGAGCACGATCCCCAGTAATGGTCGTTGGTCTGAGTGGGTCCGGATGTAGTCGGTCGCCTCGTCGATGCGCGCCAACTGCACGCTGGCTTCCGTTTGATGATCGGTCACAACCCTGCCTCGTTCAGATTATGGATTCTCAGCTTCGGTGGGCCGAGGTCCAAAAAGAACCGTGCCGAGCCGCACCATGGTCGAGCCCTCCTCGACCGCTATCTCGTAGTCGTTCGTCATGCCCATCGAAAGCGTGTCCGGTATCTCACCGGTCGATTGGCTCTGCAAAGCCTCGAACAACCGACGCAGATCCTGAAACGCCTTGCGAATAACCGCCGTGTCATCGGTCCACGGCGCCATTGTCATCAACCCCCGCAGTCGAACACCATCCAGCTCGGCGATCTCGAGCGCGGACTCGACTGCCACTCCCGGTGCAAAGCCGTACTTCTGAGTTTCTCCAGCGACGTTCACCTGAACCAGGGCGTTTACGCTCTGACCTTCGGCTCGAGTCGATATCGCCCGCGCCAAGCGGATCGAATCGACAGATTGGATCCAATCGAACGACGCGATGGCGTCGCGAACCTTGTTGCGCTGGAGATGGCCGACCATGTGCCGCTCGATCCCGGCCGCCGAGAGCGCGTCCACGGCTTCGTCGAACTTGACGATCGCCTCGTGGACCCGGTTCTCTCCGATGTCCGTAAGCCCGAGGTCCACTGCCGTTCTCAGGACCGCCGCCGAATGCCCCTTAGTGATGGCGACGATTCGCACGTTGCACGGATCCCGACCAGCCCTTTCACAAGCCTCGGCGATCGCTTCGCGAACGGTCGCGAGGCGATCGGCCGGACCCTCTGCCGGCCGCGAGCGGGTCGGCTGAGCGGCATGCATCGAAGACGACAGAATTTATTGGTGGCTGTCGCGGCAAGCAAGCAAAACCGGTCCGCGAGCACCTCCAAACCGCCTCCGTCGTTTGCCGGTTTACTTTAGACGGACATATACTGAGGCTGGTTTTCAGGAGGACAGCAATGCTCCAAAAAGCACGCCTTTTGGGCCCGATTCT
>JBDHED010000099.1:0-7540 GCA_039591175.1 Gemmatimonadota bacterium
CGACTACTTGTGCGAGCGGGAGTGGTGCAGCTTCATGCCGCGCTCGGTTTCGAACTCCCGACCGCATTCGGGGCAAGCGAAACCACCCTCGCTCTCGACCTCGGCGCTCTTCGGCGGAGTCTTGGAAGCACCTTTGGTCACCGATACATCGGTGATCTTCAACTCGGTGAAGTTCTGCCGATGCCCCTGCTTTCTCTTGTACCGCTTGCGACGCTTGAACTTGAACACCGTGATCTTCTTACCTCGACCGTGTTTGACGATCTCAGCTGTCACCCGTGCTCCGTCCACCTGAGGCGTTCCAAAACGGACGTCTCCATCCTCGGCCGCGTACAACACGCGGTCAAAAGTAACGCTCTCACCGGGTTCTCCATGTAAGGATGGAACGCGGATGGTGTCGTCTGGAGCGACGTGAAACTGCTTGCCGCCCGTTTCAATTATGGCGCGCATCTCTCTCAGCTCGATCTGGATCCTGGAACTGACGTGACGCGGCGTTCCAAAATAGCCCCCAAGAGAATGGCCGTCAAGAACTTGGGTCAGCCGACATCGGCCTTTATGGGCCGTCTGCCGGGCATCGCCAGGAGGTCAAATTCGTCGCGTTTCAGGAGCGGATCGTCCCGAACCTGAACCTCCAGATCAAAGCGTTTCTTGATGCCATCGAAGGTGTCCTTCTCCTCCTCGAGCAGGAACAAGGCAACTGCAGGATGAACCTCCACGAGGATTTTCTTCTCTTTGCTCTCCAAGCCGATCCGTCTCAGTTGGCGCTCGACTTTCCTTGCCATGCTGCCAAACTGCAGCACGGTGCCGGTACCATCACACTCCTCACACGTTTCGGCGGCGCTCTGTTCCAGGCTTGGACGCCGACGCTGCCGGGTCATCTCGATCAGCCCTAACTCGCTCACCTCGAACGCCTTCGTTTTGGCTCGATCGCGACCCAGCCAGGACTTGAACTCGTGCAGCACCTTCTTCCGATTCGCCGCCAGCTCCATATCGATGAAATCGCACACGATGATGCCGCCGATGTCCCGTAATCTGAGCTGTCGCGCGATCTCTCGCGCGGCATCGAGGTTGGTCTTCAGGATCGTCGCCTCGGGGTTCTTCTTGCCAGTGTAACGCCCGGTATTGACGTCGATTGAGACCAGGGCCTCGGTGGCCTCGATGACGATCGATCCGCCAGATTTCAGCGGAACGGTTCTCTGGAACGCGACCTCGATCTCGGGCTCGATGCCCATGGCGTCAAACAACGGGATGCGATCCGAGTAAAGCTGTACGCGACTGACGAGATCGGGGGAGACCTTTTTCAGGTATCGACGCACGTGGGTGTAGAGTTGCCGATTATCAATCACCAACCGGTCGACCTTTTCCGAGAAAATGTCCCGAATGAGGCCACTGGTCAGCTCGGCCTCCTGATGAAGCAGTGAAGGCGCCTTCACACGAGCTGACTTGTTGCGGACTTTTCGCCAGGTGTCAACCAGGCTTCGGATCTCCCGTTCGAACCCGGTCTTGTTCGTCTCCTCGCCAACGGTGCGCACTATCACACCGCCTTCCTTTGGCTTGACCTCGTGCAGCAAACGTCTCAAGCGTGCCCGCTCGGCCCGATCATCGATTTTTCGACTTACGCCGACGTGGTCGATGCCGGGCATAAAGACCAGGAAGCGTCCAGGTAGGGAGATCTGCCCGGTTAGTCGCGGGCCCTTGGTGGAGATCGCTTCCTTGGTCACCTGTACGATAATCTCCTGACCGCGCTTCAGTTGATCTTGAATGACCGGCCCGTCGTACCCCTTTCGACCCCGGCCGCGCCGGCGACTTCGACCCCGGCGGCGGGGACCGTTGCCGTCATCGTCGTCTTCCTCATCGTGAAAGTCGCCTCCGGCCAAATCTGATACGTGGAGGAAGCCGCTCTTGGCCATCCCGATGTCGACGAAGGCTGATTGCATGCCGGGAAGGACGGCCGTCACCAGCCCTTTGTAGATGTCGCCGACGTGGCGCTCTTCCTCCTCGCGGTCAACGAGAAGCTCGACCAACTGGTCGTCCTCGAGGATTGCGACTCGGGTTTCCTTGGGGGTGACGCTAACTAGTATTTCGCGCTTCATGGGCGGTGGACCCGCCCGCGCTTATGGATGGACAATCTGGTTTGTCTCCGGCTTGAACACCGCCACCCGCGGGCGACAGTGCGAGCCGTCACACCACTACACCGTTGTTAGAACCCTAGCTCGGTCTGCAGATAAGCTCCGTGTGGAGCGCGTGTCGAGCCGTGCAACCTCAGTCGTGCGCCAGCGTCGCAGTAGATCTCGGCGACGCTCGAACGCAGAAAAAGATGCGGGCGCGTTCGAAACCCGCGGGTCGCGTCGTACGGTGGTCGGTAGTGAGAGCTCAATGTTGTACACACTCTTACGAATCGAAATCATGAAATCGCGCCTCCAGTCGATCTCAAAGGAGGCGCAGAACGCTTTGTAGGGCAGCCTCAGAAAATCAAAGCTCCCGAAGTAGCACCAAAGGTAGTCGTCTCAGCTCTCGATTACCAGCTTCATCTCTCGGTAGTCGAAGACGACCCGCATACCGCGAAAGAACGGAAACCCCAGGATCCCCTGAGCGGCCACGCTCCACGCGTCGCCGACCGGCAGATCGATCAAGATCGCCCGCAAGCCCTCGCCGACGTAGTCCCCCGCCGAGGCCACAAAACCATCTGGATCGACGCGCAGGATGCCCGCCGTTCGCCGGCCGATCAAGATATCACTCGCGCCGGTATCGATGATGAACGGCAAGCTCCGTGCCCCATCGAGGCTGACGGAGATGAGCGGCCAAACCGCGTTGGCATCAAACGCGAACGGGACGACGGTTTTTCTGAGCCGGGTAGCCCGTTCGGCATAGGGTTGGCTTTCAGGGTCATTGCGGCGCAGCTCGATTCGTCGGTGGGCATAGTCCAAGATTACGACGAAGTCACGAAACAGAAGCGCCGGATTGAGCACCCCGGCGATGTAGTACTCACCCTGACCGCGCAGGTTCAGCGCGGCGAAATCCCCAACCGCGACCGGTACACGTTCCACCAGCAAGCTGCCCAATCGCAGGCTATCAACGATTGCGTATCCCCCCGGCGATGGCCGGTAGGGACCGCGAAGTCGGCCCCCGGGCAGAATCGGCTGGATGCCGATCGCCTGTGCGTACTCGACATCGATAACGTTGCGCTCAGCCCCGGTATCGAGCAGCACGTAGGCTGGTTCCCCACCGTTGATCGAAACCGCCACATAGGGGATCTCGTCCCCCTGTTTCAGATCGAAGTTGAGCTGAACGCGGTTGACACGTGGATCGATGCGGTTGGCTGGTTGGGCTCCGACGTGACGATAAAAACGGAGCAATCGCTGGTACCCTTCGACGTGCGACCCATTTGGCACCAGCTCGAGGTAGTCGTCGAGCGCGGTCACCGCGGCGCGGTAGTCACCCTCCACCTCGGCCCACCGAGCCAGCGCCAGCGCAAACGAGGGCCGTGGTGATAGATCGTATGCCTGTTGGGCATGGTGGCGAGCGGAGGATGGGTCGTTCTCGGCGATCGCGACCAACGCCGTGCCCCAGTGAGCCTCCGGGTCGTCGGGGTCGCCCTCGATCGCGCGATCAAGGGCGTCGCGGGCGAGACCGAGCTGCCCCAGTTGGTGCCGAGCCAACCCCAGCAGAGTCCACAGCTCCGAGTCATCATCGAGCAGGTTGATTCCTCGTTCGGCCTCGGCGGCCGCGGCGAAAGGGTCACCGACCTCAAGGTACGCACGCGCCAATCCGCGACGTAGCGCCATCGTCTCGGCGCCACGATCGTCCGAGCCATCGCCGTACAGCACCAAAAGGCCGAGCAACCCCTCTGCACGGCGGTACTCCTCGATCGCACGATCGGGTTCACCGGATTCGAGCTTCACGGCGGCGATTCCCAACACGGCCGCCAAGGAGTCGGTCAGAGACTCCGGTTCCTGCGCTAGACCTGGAGCGCCGGAGATGACGACAGCGGCGGGCGCAAGCACCGCGCCGACCACCCAGTTACGCATCGTGATCAGCGACTTTCGGGGACCAGCGGTAGGATCGCGGCCAACTTGTTTGCGGCGGCGAAGAGGAGCCCGGATACGAGCTGCTGAAACGGAACCTCCTGGGCCCCAACAGGCGGATCGAAACTGAAGAACCCGGCGGCCACGTTTGGGCTCCAGTCGACGTTGATGTCGCTGGTGAACTCGTCCCCACCACCAACACGACTGACGGCGTGAGCCTGCGAGACTCTGCCCATCCCGTCGTAGCGCAATGTCGCCATCGTTTGTACGTCGTGTTCGCCCTCCACGTAGATCTCGACGCGCACCGGGCGTGGGTTGGAACCATAATGAAACTCGATCCGGACGTCCTTTCGCCCAGGTCGCGCCAACTCGGCCCGCCGCGGCAGGTGCGTGGCCACATCGATCCAATACGTGGCCGTCGTACCCGGCGCCGGGGTGTCCTCGATTCGGTGCGCGAGCGATCCGTTGATCGTCTCCTCGCCAACGTAACGAAGCAACCGGTAACCGCGATCGAGCCGTTGCCGCGTTGCGGTCAATTGAGCTACGAGCCCGTCGTCCGATCCATCCCCGAGCGTCAACATCCCGGTTTGCTGGCGGGCGAACTGTTCCAGATCGGGTGAAACAAGAGTCATCTGCTCACGATCGGCGTAGAGCGTCAGCGGCCCGACGTCGCCGCCAGCGTCCAACCGCCACCGTTGAGCGGAGCGATCCACTACCAAGTTGGATGTGATCCCGATTGGTGTCGAGCCCCCGGCGCGAGCGTTTATCGCCACCCGAACGCGCTGGGCACCATCGTATCGCGCTAGCGCCCACCCCGATTCGATCGCGTCGAGTGCCTGGCGAGCGACCTCGATAGCCCGTTCGTCGGGGCCAGCGCTCTCCTGGGCGCTGACCGATGTCGGGCCCACGACCAGCAGTAAAACAACGATGGCCGCCACCCGTGGGCAGCCACCATCAGTGGATAACAGGAGTTGTCTTTGCATGCGGATACTACGGTCGGGCGGGCGCAAAGTTCCGAAGCCACTCGCGGGTGACTAGCCGGACCCGCGTAGTCACTCTGTTCTAATGACGGATACCTGAAGCTCGGAGCTTGGGTCGCCGCTCACGAGGATCGGGAACGCGCCTGACTCATTGGCTCCGATGTCGTAGTACCCGGCACCGGTTCCGCGAATGATCTCGCTCATCGTCGACCCGTTCACGGTCAAGACCTTGAGCATGATATCCAGAAACGGGCCCAGCGGCGGGCTGAACCCCGGCGCAGCCAGCGCGTACTCGTTTCGAACATTCAAGTTCGAGAAGTTGAAGTTCGGATCGTTGGTGATCCCCTGTCCGTCGAGGACGAGCGCCGTGTAGAACTGGTGCAACAGGAACTGGAACGACGTATTCGAGGCCTGTTCGATGTTGGGGATGCCGATGAAGTTTGTCTGCACCATGTCACCGACGATGCCCGGCCCGAACCGGTCGACCAAATACATAACGAGCAGCCACGCGCCGCCACGGCGGGACAGCGAATCGTCGCCCGGAGCGTTGGTGCCGACCAGAATCGCGTCGCTTGGAATCTCCAAGAAAAGCGCCGAGCGGAGTCGGTTCTGCAGGTTGAAGTTGTTGATCGTCTCCGCGTAATGAGCCAGCGCCTCATCGAGAAATACATCCTCGGCCTGCCCCAAACGAACCAGTATGTGCTCGTTGGCGCTGATCATGTGCTCCAGTTCGTGCGCCGCGGTCGCCGAGACGCCGTCTACGAAGCCGATGATCGGGAACACGGCAGGGCTCCAATCCATATCCGGGTCCGGGATCGGGGCGTAGAAGATCTCCGCTTCGTTGCTGGTCGGGAACAACGCCGCCGGGAGGAGATCCAGACCGAAGAAGAACCCGCCGATAAACGCCCCCTGGTCGACGATCTCCTGCGTGTTGAGGGCATTCACCGTCGGGCTCATCAGGAAGATGACGCGACCGTCGCTGTCGACGTCGCTGACGTTGCCAAAAGCCGCCAGGTCAGTCGGGAAGATACTGTCATCGAATTGATTACCGATCTGTTGAATCATCGCCTCCGTCAAGTCCGCCGGTGGCGTCCGATCGTCGACGTAGACCAGTACGTTATCACCCTGGAACCGAAGGACCGCGTTGATCTCATCGAAATCATCGGGGTCGTTGATATCACCGCCCAGCTTGTTCGAGACGAAGAACATGCGCTCGGCGGCTTGTGCCAACATGAGGCCGCGGCGCCCATACATCTGTGGCGTGGTCTCGCGCAGCCGCGGGAAAATCTCGGCTCGCTCGAGCCTTCGAATGCGAGCTTCCGGTGACGGATCGCTTTCCGGCCGAGCCGCCCCCGCCAGCCGACGGGTCGAAACACCCTTGGCTCCGGTCAGTTGAATCGCGAACGAACCCCCGCCGGGATTCTGGGGCTCGGCGATCACCGTGTAGCGCTCAGCGCCGGTCGGGAACGGCAGTTCGACGGCGATGGTGCCACCTAGCGCGGTCTTGAGCTCGACCGTGCCGACGCCACCGTTAAACGGTTGCGGCACCGGCCCTGCCGTAGTCAACGCTGGAACGCTCTCGTTGCCGGCCTGGTCGGTGGCGGTAAGCGTAAGCTGGTCACCCAACTGGGCTGCGATCGACAACGTGAAGTTGCCGCCTCCACCGGCGCCGATAGAAGCCTCGATCGACTCACCACCGTTGCGTTGGGTCGCGTCGGTGTTGACGACCTTCACCATCGACGAGCCTTCGACCGCTCCGTTCGCGCCGACGACCTGCGACGTCGTTCCGGGCAGCGGTGACGAAATGGTGATCAGACCGAGATCGGGAGCCGCAGGGGGTGTCGTGTCAGGTCCCGTCCCACCACCACCACCGCTACCACTGGAGCTACTGCAGTTGACTGCGAGCGCGGTGGCCGCCAGCAACGCTAGGAACCGGCTAGTGGCCATCGGAAACCTCGGTCGGCTGTTCGACCGCCAGCTTGCCGAGAACCGGCAGGCGGAGACGGTGGATGTCACGTAGCGCGATAAATGCGGCGTGGGCTTGACCGTCGAGCGGCTCGGCGATCGGAAGACTGACAGAGAGCGGATCCACGTATTTGCCATCCCTCATAAAGCTGTAGTCGAGATGGGGACCGGTGGACAAGCCGGTCGAGCCGACGAAGCCGATGATGTCCCCCTGCTGAACCCTCGTCCCAGGCGTAATCCCACTCGCAATTCGCGACAGGTGACCGTACGCCGTCATGTACTGTCGGCCGTGCTGAAGCCTGACATAGAGGCCGTAACCCCCAAAGCGGCCGGCACGTACGACGACACCGTCGCCGGAAGCCTGGACCGGTGTCCCGGTGGGAGCCGCATAATCCACGCCATTGTGTTGTCGGCGCCTCCGCAGCACGGGATGCATCCGCATTCCGAACCGCGATGAGATCCGCGTGAATCTGAGCGGCGAGCGCAGGAACCTGCGCTTTAGCGTCTGCCCATCGGCGTCGTAGTAATCGAACTTCTCGCCGTCGCTCGAAAAGCGATACGCCTCGTATGTTT
>JBDHED010000100.1:0-7529 GCA_039591175.1 Gemmatimonadota bacterium
CGGCGGCATGGTGACGACCTTTGTCTGGCAGTTCGGTGTACCACGCGGATGGATCCCGGGACTGCCGGACGGGATCGCGTCGCTAGATGCGGTGATACCAGCACTTCTTATCGCTGTTGTCTTGCTCATCGTCGTGAGTTTGGCGACGGCGCCACCACCGGAGTCGCGGTGGCGACCATTTCAGAACCTCGAACCAGGAGAGAATCCATGATAGCGAAAAAGATCGAAGTGCCGATGCGGGCGATTGCTGCGGTCGGCGTGGCCTTGGCTCTTGCCTGCGGCGGCGGCGAGGAGCCCGCCCCGGCCGACACCAACGTGCCCGTGGACGAAACACCAGCGGTCGCCGACTCGCTGATCGAGCAAGACGTTCAGTCTCGGATCGATGCCGACCCGCGCCTCGACGTAGACGGCGTGTCGATCACCGCGAGCAGCCAGGATCAAGTCGTCACGTTGGCTGGCGAAGTGCCGTCCCGGCTGGAGTTGTCGATCGCGCATGAGGTCGCGATGTCGGTGCTCGGGGTCAGGCGGGTCTTGTCGGATTCGCTGCAGGTCGCTGCCGAGAACCAGTGAATACGACGCGGCGCGACTTTCTGGTTAGCGGGGTATCGGCCGCGGCCGGGACCGCGCTGGCACCCGGCAAGGCAGCCGCGAGTTGGCGCAAGGTCCTCCCGGTGTCACGCCCCATTGCCGGCCCAGTGGCGGTCTCCAGTGGCAACGGTCAGCCCGCCGTCGCCCGCGCGCTCGAGCTACTAAACGAGGGGTCGGATCCGCTCGATGCGGTCATCGCGGGCGTCAACATCGCCGAGGCGGATCCGGACGACGTCACGGTTGGTTACGGCGGTCTCCCCAACGCGGAGGGCGTAGTACAACTCGACTCGTGCTGCATGCACGGTCCTACCCACCGCGGCGGTGGGGTGGCTTCGCTCGAGGGGTTTCGACATCCATCCAAGATCGCGCGGCTGGTCATGGAGGAAACCGACCACGTACTGCTGGTCGGCCAAGGCGCGCGAAAGTTCGCGCTCGAGTACGGCTTCGAAGAGGAGAACCTGCTGACCGACACGGCGCGCCAGATCTGGCTCTACTGGCGCGGCTCGCAGAGCGAGATCGACGACTATCTGGTGCCCGACACCGAAGAGTTCACGCCGCGCGCCAAGGAGATCATCGAAAACAACCCGAACCTCTTCTACCCCGAGGAACCGCGGCCGGCAGGGACGATCAACTGCTGCGCGGTCGACGCCAATGGTGATCTGGCCGGCGTCACCACGACGAGTGGACTTTTCTTCAAGATCCCTGGCCGGGTCGGTGACTCGCCGATTCTGGGCGCCGGGTTGTACGTCGACAACGACGTCGGCGCTGCGGGCTCGACCGGCCGTGGCGAGGCGAACCTGCTCAACCTGACGTCGTTTCTCGTTGTCGAGGAGATGCGCCGCGGTCAATCACCGACCGAGGCGTGTCTGGCAGGGTGCCGGCGGATCGTCGAGAACAACGTCGAGGACCGGCTCAGAAAGCCGAACGGCCACCCGACCTTCAATGTCTCGTTCTACGCCGTCAACAAAGGCGGCGAGTACGGATCGGCGTCGATCTATGGACCGGGACGCTTCGCCGTCGCCGGAGCCGGTGGCTCCGAGCGCCGCGAAGAACGCGCGATACTGCTACCGAGCGGCTAGCTACCGACTTCGCGCAGCGCCTCCACGACCGGTCTCCGCGCCGCACGGCGGGCGGGCAAGAAACCACCGATCACCCCCATGACCAGCGCGAACACGACCCCGGCCGCCAGCAATGTCGGCGTGACCCGAAACGCGAACGCCACTTCGCTGAACGAGTTCCAGTTTGTGGTGCTGGTTACGAGGCCGTTGATGGGGAGTGCGATCAGGCAGCCGATCAGACCGCCGAGCAGTGCGATCAGCATCGACTCGACTACGAACGAAGCCATCACCGAGCGCGGTTTGAAGCCGAGCGCGAGCAGCACGCCGATCTCGGGGGCCCGAGAATCGACCGCCGAGTACATCGTGTTGACCGCCCCGAACACCGCCCCGATCGCCATGACCCCGGCGATAAACACCGCCAGGAAACGGAGGATGTCGCCCAGCAGCGTTCCCTGGTTGGCGTAAAACTCGCGTTCGAGTTGGGCATCCACCGCCAGCCGGGGATCTGCCTCCAACGTTTCGACAACGCCTTCGAAGGCCGATGGGTCCTCCATCCGCAGGGCGATCGTCTGGAAGACTTGACCCCGGAATACGGGCATGAACAACTCGTTTTCCCCCCACACCTCGGACTCGAACGAAGAGCCGCCCGATCCGAAATGTCCAACCACCTCCCAGTCGCGACCGGCGAATCGGAGCGACTCACCGATCTCGGTGTTGGGAATCCGCTTGACCAGCGTCTCGCCGACGATGATCTCGCCGCTGCCGGGCCGGAACGTTCGACCCTTGGTGATACGAATCCCGTTGCGCACATCGAACGCCTTCGGGCTGACGCCGCGAATCACGACGTTGGCCATGCCGCCGTTGCGCCGCTCTAACCCGACCACGACAAACGTCTCAGGACTGATCAGCGGCTCGCCGTCCGCGTTCTTGGCGACAAACGGGAGAGCGGAGATGGCGTTGGCGACATCCCGGTTGATGCCGCTGCTCAGCTCTGAGTCGGCCCCTCTCCGCAACACGAGGAGGTTTTCTGTAGAACCGGTCTTGACGAGCGCGGTTTGGAAACCGAGCGAGAGGGCCATCATTCCTATGAACACAGCCACGACGAGAGCCATGCCGAGCGCCGTGGTCAGTGTCGCCGTCGGTCTCGCCCTAAGGCTCCGCAGGTTGTACAAGATCGGGATCTTCATGCTCGGCCCTGCGCGGCGTCGCTCAAGCCACGCGCCGGAGCGCGTCGACGACCGAGAGTCGGGCCGCCTGACGCGCGGGCACCAATCCGCTGATCAAACCCAACACGATCGCGATCGCGAGACCCTGGAGCATCGTCGACGGCAAGACGGTGTAACCCGGGAGGATGCTGCCCAGCATCTCGTTGTTGGCGAGCATCACGGAGGCCGCGGCCAACCCGATGACGCCACCCACGACGCTGATCGCGAGTGACTCGGCAACGACCAACCGCGACAGCAAACCGTCCCGGAACCCGAGCGTCTTGAGCACCGCCACCTCGTTGATCCGTTCGCGCGACGACATCATCATCGTGTTGGCAGCCACGAGGAGGATGGCGAAGAAGACCGCCGTCCCGATCGCGCGGACTAGGAACCCCACGTTCCCCCACATCGTGACAAAGCCAGCCTGAAAAGCCTTCTCGGTCTCGGTTTGGGTGGGATCGCTCGAGTTCTCGAAGCCGCCATCGATTCGGGCCGCGACCTCCGTAGCCAGGGTGGGATCAGAAGGCTGAACAATGAACCAGCCCGGCGTGGCCGCTTCGCCCGAGTTCTCGAACAGGTAGTCGTAGTGGAAGTACATGTTCTCGTCCCCGAAGCTCGGGTTGTCCGGCTCGTAGACGCCCCGGATCAAGAACTCCCAATCGCCAGGGAAGATCGTCCCCTGAAGCACGACCGTCTGACCGAGTGACCACCCAAACCGCTCCATGAGTCCTTGGCCCACGATGGCGCCGGATTTCTCACCGTTGAACGCTTCGAGCTGCGCCGGCTCGATCTGGATCTCGGGATACATCGAGAAAAACGTCTCTTCGTCGACGGCGAACTGAGCGAAGTAATTGCGCGAATCGATGTACGTGCCGCCGAACCAGTTCGCCCACGAGACCGCCTCGACTCCGTCGACAGCGCGAAGCCGTTGTGTGTACGCCTCGGGTAAGGGAAACACGATCCCGGTCGCGTTTCGGGTAATCAGCCGCGACTCGCTCCCGACCTCGCTCGTCGCATCCAGCGCCGTCAGCACCGACTGCAGCGCCGCAAACAGGAAGAGCGCGACCCCGACGCTCAGCACGGTGAGGATGCTGCGGCGTTTGTTACGCGTGAGGTTTTTCCACACGAGCCGTGCGTGTTTCATTGGTGCAACACACCTTTCTCGAGGTACATCTTCCTGTGCGCCCGTTCGGCCGCATGCTGATCGTGAGTGACCATCAGCACCGTCTTGTTGAACTCCGAGTGTAATCGTTCTAGCAGGCTCAGAATCTCTTCTGCCGACGCCGCGTCGAGATCACCCGTTGGCTCGTCGGCCAGGATCATCACCGGATCGCTGACGATCGCGCGCGCGATCCCGACCCGCTGCTCCTGACCGCCAGACAGTTGTCTCGGGTAGTGCTCCATGCGATCCGACAGGCTCACGACGTTGAGCGCGACCTCGACGCGCTCCCTTCGTTCATCCTTTGAGAGGTTCGTGAGCAGCAACGGCAGCTCGACGTTTTGAAAGGCCGTCAACACCGGCAACAGGTTGTAGAACTGGAACACAAACCCCACGTGGTTGGCGCGCCAGTCGGCTAACCGGTTGGGACCGAGGCTCGTGATCTCAGAACCATCGATGGTGATCGTTCCGGAGTCCGGCTGGTCGAGTCCTGCCATCAGGTTGAGCAGCGTGCTCTTTCCGCTCCCGGATGGGCCCATGAGAGACAGGTACTCGCCGGCCTCGATATCGAGGTCCACGTCCTCGAGCACCGAGATGACCTCGGCCTCGGTCTGATATCGCTTTGTTAGATCGCGCAGTTCGACCAGCGCCATGCGTTTGCCTTTCTCGCGTGTAGAGATCAGCTAATCAGCTTCCTTCACTCGAGCGCTATCCTCGAGTTCTCCATCGGCGCTCGTCACTAGCCGCTCACCGCCCGAGAGCCCCGAAAGGATCTCGCGCCGTCCGCCGGAAACGGGCCCGGCTTCGACGACGCGTCGCTCGAGCCGATCGTCGCGAACCAGCCATACGACCGCCTGGCCGGCCTCGTCGCGCACCGCCTCGGATGGCACCGTGATACGCGAAGGTGCAGCGGCCTCTTCCGCGCTGGCGGGCTCACGAAACTCGACCCGAGCCGCCATCTCGGGCAACACCCGGTCGTCGACGTCGACAAACGCCACTTTCACCTCGACCGTGGCGCGCTGCCGGTCCGCCGTCGGCACGATCTGGCGGATCTCGCCCTCGTACGCATCTCGAGGGTACGCATCGAGCCGGATCTCGGCCGGCTGACCGTTCTCGAGCTGCGCGATGTACGCTTCGTTGACGTCTACCTCGACCTCGAGAGTCTCGAGGTCGGCCATCGTCACAACCGCACCACGGGTCAACCCGCTCCCCGTAGCGACCGGTGCGACCACCTCGCCAAGCTCGGCGTCTTTCCGCAAGATCGTGCCGTCGAACGGCGCTCGAATGTACGTGAGGTCAAGGTTCGATTGTGCCAGCGCGAGCCCCGAGCGGTCGACCTCGATCTGCGCCTCCTGGAGCCCGACACGCGCCTCGGCACTGGACAGCTCGGCCGCGATGCGCTCAACCTCCTGCTCGGACGCAGCGTCCTTGGCGCCCAGCTCTTCGACCCGTGCCAGGTCTCGCCGCAGCTGATCGCGAACCGCGATCGCGTCGGCGAGCGCCGCCCGCGATCGTTGCACGTTGGCCCGCTCCTGCGAGACGGCCGCCTTGAAGTCGCTGTTCTCGAGCCGCGCGATGATGTCGCCCTTCTTGAGCACCGTGCCGACGTCGACCGGGAGCGAATCGAGCCGGCCAGTGATACGCGACGAAACTGACGCCTGAGTCCGAGCGACCACGTAGCCATTGGCGGTGATCCCAGTGGAAGAGCCAGCCCCACCACCGGACACCTGCGCTAGCGCGGTGGTCACTTCGACCCCACCGCGGCTTCGGGTCCATAGAAAAGCCGTCCCCAACAACCCCAAAACGATCACCACAGCGGCGATCGTGCGCGTCCGCCGGCCCCGTCCCGACCCTGAACCGCGAGCGGTTCCGCGGTCCAGGGTCAGCTTGGATAGATCAGAGGATCCGGTTTCAACCATCTGCAACTTCCGACGCGGGCGGATTGCGGTGCAGCTTGAGCGCGGTCAGGAAAAGTCCTGCAGACACCCCGGCCGACAGCAGACAGTACCGGCACCAGGCGTCGATCACCGCCGCCTGCAGGTAGACAAAGACGGCCGACGCGCCGACCGCGATGGCGGTGATCGCGACAAAGACGAGGCCGAGATTCCGGCTCCACCCCGACGGCGGTGTCCACACGATCAGGTTGACGACCACGTAGTAGACGAGACCCACCAGCGCGACCGGCACGCCCGCGACGGTGGCATACTCACTGGTGGTGACGATGTCGCACCCACCACCCGGACCACACGCCAGCGAGCCCACCGAATAGTGGGTCGCCGTCAGATAGGTGGCATCGAGAAAACCCACCAGGGCGAGTGCCCGAGCGATCCAGAGAATCCCAATCATGATCGTTGAAACTACTCGGCGGACCGCCAACCATCCGGCCGACGCATCCAGAGGACCACGCAGCCCGCAAAGACCGCGAGCGTGGCGGCCAATCCGCCCTCGATACCGAAATCCCCGCCGGTAAAGAGCGCTGGACCGCTGAGCGACAACGGCTGCCAACCACCATCCAGTGACTGCCCTGTCACAGTGAGCCCGAGCACCGGTCCCAACAGGAAATTCCAGGCGAAATGCGCACCGATCGGCAGCCATAGGTTGCGGGTAACGAGGTACGCCAACCCGAAAAGAACGCCGGCCAGAAGCAGATTCACGATCGGCAGGATCGCGCCCTCGGCGAGTGCGCCACCGTGCAGAGCCACGAAAAAGATCGATGACCACAGGAGCGCCTTCCACCAGCCGAACTTGTCTTCGATCGTCTGTAGAACGTAACCACGCACGGTGACCTCTTGGGTCACGGCATTAGCCAACAGCGCGATCCCGAGAATCAGCACCGGAGACCCAAGCGAGCCACTACCGCCTGGCGCCCCAAGCCACCCCCCCACCCATACCAGCAATAGCGCCATCCCTAGCATCGCGGTGCCGAGCAACAACCCGAGTCCCGTCTCCCGGAACAGTTGTTTGGCTTTAAAGCCGATGCTTCGGAACGACCGGTGGTCGACAAATCGCAGCATCAGCCACAGCGCTACCAGCAGCATCAGTGCGCTAGCGGTTTCGACGTACAGTCGATCGAGGGGCGTGATCGACTCTTGGCTCGACCCGAAACCACCACGCAAGACGAAGAAGGGCGCGAGCAACACGCCCCAAACGATGAGCAATGCAAGGATGCGGAGCGCGACCGCGCCGACCGCTTTGATCGTGGTAGCTAGGTGGCTAGTTATCCGGAACCGGGAAAGGAATCGGCGGGGGTGTGTCCTGGCACCCTTCCGGCGGTAACGGCAGCGTGCAGAGCGCATCGCCGGGTCCTGTCGGACCAGTCGGAGCACCCGGTCCCGCGGGCCCGAACAGAGGGCCGTCGTCGGTGCCCAACGGGTTGGGGTCGCCCAATCCGTTGCAAGCCACCAGCGATACGGCGGCGATCAGCATGCAGGTGCGGACTGAAGAGATCATCTCTACCCAGTTTATCCGCCAATCTGAGATGGGGCAAATCCCCCTTGCCACCCCTCGATTTTCGGTTTA
>JBDHED010000101.1:0-9529 GCA_039591175.1 Gemmatimonadota bacterium
AACCGTCGACCGCAATCCCGATCGATGCCTCGTCGACACCCGCCAACTCCGCCACCAGCGAGCGAATCCGGCGCTGCAGTGGGTGTTCCGGGTCACAGTACGTATCGAGCGGCCAGCCTTCCGCTTTGCACACCGCGAGCATCCCGGCGTGTTTGCCACTACAGTTGTTGTGCAAACGCGAGGGTTCTTCACCGAGTTGACGCAGCGCCTTCGCTGTTGGCGGATGTAGCGGTTCGTGCGGGCCACATTGCAGCGATTCGGTATCAATCTGGGCTTTCGCCAAGATCGTCTTTACCACATCGACGTGATCCGGCTCACCGTTGTGGGAGGCGATCATAACCGCGATTTCTGCCGGTGTGAATCCGAACCTGTCGACCAGCCCCCGCTCGATCAACGGCAACACTTGGATCGGTTTCGCCGAGGAGCGCAGGTAAGCACGGCTACCGGGCTTGCCGTACAGCGCGAGTGCAGCGCCATCGGCGTCGACAAACGCTGCATCCAGTGCGTGGACCGACTCGATCTCCGCACCCCGCCAGACCCGTACGCTGGCACCGCAATGCACGTCCGTTTTCGTGATTACAGCCCGACGAGGCGCAGAATATCTGCGGTAAACGCCCACGCCATCAGCACGAGCAGGAACACGAGACCGAGCTGCGAAAGGCGGAGCTTCTGGCTCGATGACAGCGGTCGACCTCGCATCCCCTCGATCCCGAGAAAGAGGACGTGCCCGCCGTCAAGCACCGGTATCGGAAGCAAGTTGAGTATCGCCAGATTGATTGAGAAAAGAGCGATCCAACCCAACAAGCTGCTGAATCCTCGACGTGCGAAGTGGCCGGTCATCTGACCGATCGCCACCGGCCCCCCCAGGGCGCGTAGGCTGACCCCGCCGGAGACCAACTGATACAGACCGTTGGTAATGAGCGAGCCAGCACGCCAAGTCGATTGGGTTCCGGCCACGATCGCCTCGCCGAACCCGAGATCGATATTCCCCACTGCCGCGGTTACACCGAGCCACCCCATATCCACGAACTTCCCGTCGCTTGGACGCGGGTTCTTCTCGGAGCCAGTGCGGACGTCCAGCGTCACCAAGTTTCCACTGCCCGCCGGGCGTTCGACAACCACCGAAATGTTCTGGTCGGGGCGTTCACGAACTAGCCGCGTAACGTCGACGAAGGCGTCAGTTCCGGTCCCATCGATCGACACGATTCGGTCGCCAACCTGGATGCCCGAGCGCGCAGCCGGTCCATCGGCTTGGAGTTCTGCCACCAAGGGCTCGACGCGTGCGATCAGCCCACTCGACAGCGCTCGTCGGTCATCATCATCGCGGACCGGCACAGAAACGGTTTCGCCAGATGCCAACGCGAGGTCGACAACACCATCTCGACCACCGGCAATCGCGGCATCGACCTCGTGCCAGTTTGCCACGCTATGACCCTCGACCTCGAGGATCGTTGCGCCGCGTGACAAAACAGCTAGTGGGGCGAAACGTTGGACAGCGAGGCTATCCACTTCTTCGACCGTGGTACCCAGGACAGTCGGCCTACCTTCGCTGAACGCCAACGTGACAAAGATCACCCACCCCAAAGCGAAGTTCATCAACACACCAGCACTGACAACCAACAGCCGCACAGGTATCGATTTGTTATCGAACCGCTGTTCCGGTGGTACGTTCAATTCCTCGTCGATCGTTTCCTCCACGGGGCCACCTTCGAGCTGTTCGAACGCTTCTTCGCCCTCCATACCAGCCATCTTGACGTATCCGCCAAACGGTACCGCTGATAAGCAATAATCGGTTTCGCCGTATCGGATCCCAGCGACTCGCGGTCCGAGCCCGATCGAGAATCGAGGCACGGCGATACCAGCCCACTTGGCGGTCAGGAAGTGGCCCAGCTCGTGGATAAAGACCAACAAGCCGAGAACGAGGATGGTGAGGATAAGAGTCTGCATTTCGCTCCCGTCTACCCCGCCGTCGCGGTCGGGGTCCGTTCGATGCCCGCCCAATCGGACACCCGCTGGCGCGCCCAAGCGTCGGCTGCCATCAGGGTCTCGACCGAGCTCGCGTTCTCGGCCTGATACTCGCTGAGAACGCGCTCGCACAACGAGGCGATCTCCAGAAAACCGATCTGGTTCGCAAGGAATGCGCCGACAGCTACCTCGTTCGCCGCGTTGAAGACGGCCGGCGCAGTCCCTCCGGTTTCGCCGGCCGCTCGTGCCAGGCCCAGCGCGGGAAACCGCTCCTCATCGGGAGTTTCAAATGTGAGCCCGCTCAGGCGAGTGATTTCGACCCGTCTCGCGGAAGGCACATGATCAGGATACGTGAGTGCGGCTCGTATCGGGGACCGCATGTCGGGCTCACTGAGCTCCGCGAACAGCGCGCCGTCCGGCCACTCCACCATGCCGTGAACGATCGACTGCGGATGCACGACGACGCCGATCTCATCGTATCCGACCCCGAAGAAGTGGTGGGCCTCGATGATCTCGAGGCCTTTGTTGGCCAGCGTCGCCGAATCGACGGTGATCTTGGGTCCCATCGACCAAGTCGGATGAGCGAGCGCATCGCGCGCATCGACGGCAGCGAGTTGTTCGGTTGGCATTCCCCGGAACGGGCCCCCGCTAGCGGTGAGCACTATCCGCCGCGGTGGCTCCCCCGGACGAAGCGAAAGGAGCTGCCAGATCGCGCTGTGCTCGCTGTCGACGGGCAGCAATTGGCCTGGCCCCGCCGCGGCCATCACCAGATCCCCCCCAACGACCAGCGATTCCTTGTTCGCTAGCGCTACCCGCCTCCCAGCTTTGAGGGCCGCTAACGTGGCGGGTAGACCAGCGGCTCCGACAACGCCGTTCAGTACGACATCGGCGCCGTCCCAGGTCGCGAGCTCCGCCACGCCATCGGGACCGGCAAGACACCGAACACCCGGACCGAACGCGGCCGCCTCCACCGCCTCGTTGTAAGCCTTCAAGTTTGCGATCGCTACCGCTTGGGGCTGGACGTGGACGGCAATGGCAGCCAACTCGCGCCACTTGGTTTCGCACGACAGGCCGACGACATCGAACCGGTCCTCGAGTTCAGCGATCACGTCGAGTGTGCTAGCGCCGATCGAACCGCTGGCACCAAGAATGACAACCCGAATCCGCTCGCTCACAGCACCACTCCAACCAGGTAGTAGTAGAAAAGAGGTACGGTAATCAACACGCCATCGAATCTATCGAGCACGCCACCGTGCCCAGGGACTATCTGAGAGGCGTCCTTGACGCCTGCATCCCGCTTGAATGCCGATTCGATCAAGTCTCCGCACGGGGCGGCCACACCGACTAGAGCACCGATCACCAAACCGTGCCCGGCTCCAAGTGGCGGGAACCATCGCTGCACCGTGCTCCCAACAACGACGCCCGCGATGATCGTCGCAATGAGTGCAACCGCAGCACCCTCAACTGACTTGCCTGGACTTACCCTGGGCAGCAATCGTTTCTTCCCCCACCTGAGTCCGGCAAAGTATGCGACCGTGTCGTTTGTCCACGTCAGCAGGAGCGGCACTGCCAGTAGAATCGCACCCAACCAGTATGGTGCCCCGGCGATCTCACGGCTGATCTCGCGGACCAAGATCTGATGACCAAACAACAGACCGGTGTAGAGCGAGCCGAGTAGCGTGAAAGCCACCGCCGCGATCGCCTCGTGACCCCGTGGATCGAGCATTTGCGCCGCGGCAATACCGATTACGCCGGCGGTGAGCACGACGACCAACAACGCGGTGTCCCCCGGCGCCTGGTAGAACAAGAGTGGAAAGACCAAGCCCAGCACGAGCCCAGGCGCGAGTCGGGCGCGGTACGGCTTTCCCTCTGCCATACCAAAGAACTCGACCCCGCCCGCAACCGTCAACACCGTCACGGCGAGCAGGAACAACTCCCGGCCAACGACCATGGTGAGCACGAACGCAGGCACCAGGACCGCCGCCGTAGCGAGTCTAAGGCCTAGTTTGCGGTCCAATCGCCTGCCGGTCGTCGTCGACTCGATCGGTGCGCTCGCGGTTCTCAAGTCAGGACCGTGCCAAACCGCCGTTCACGATTCTGGAACGCAATGATCGCGTCCACGAACGCTTGGCGATCGAAGTCCGGCCACAGAACATCGGTTACGTACAGTTCTGTGTAGGCGAGCTGCCACAACAGGAAGTTCGATATCCGGAGTTCGCCGCTCGTACGGATCAGCAAATCGGGATCCGGAAGATCCGACTTGTAGAGGAAGGACTTGAACAACGTTTCGTCTATATCGTCTGGGTCGAGCTCGCGGTCGGCGACCCGCCGTGCGATCTGTCGCGTGGCCTCGACGATCTCCGCCCGCCCACCGTAAGACAGCGCTAGAGTGACCACCAACTGACTGTTGTCAGCGGTCTTGGCGATCAACTTGTCGAGTTCGGCTCTGGATGCCGGGGACAATCGATCGAGCTCACCGATCGCGCATACCTTGATTCCCTTCTCAATCAACTTGTTACGCTCGGAACGGATGTAACGCTGCAGCAGCTTCATGAGCGCCTCGACCTCGGCCCGAGGGCGCTTCCAATTCTCCTGTGAGAACGCATACAACGTCAGGTAGGGTATTTGAAAGTCGGCCGCAGTCTCGATCACTTCGCGTACCGCCTTCATGCCTGCCTCGTGTCCAAAGAGGCGCGGCTTGTGACGGCGTTCAGCCCAACGACCGTTGCCGTCCATGATGATCGCCACGTGGCGCGGCAGATCTCCTTGCGCCAACAAGTGGCTCACACCTCCATGACCTCCTTTTCCTTTCGTGCCAGCATCTCGTCGATGGTCTTGGTATGCTGATCAGTGAGGTCCTGCACTTCCTTGAGCTGACGGTGCATCTCGTCCTCGCTCATATCTCCCGCTTTTTGTGACGTATGGATTTTCTTGTTGGCGTCGTGACGTATGTTGCGCACGGCGACCCGACCCTCCTCGGCGATCTTATGCGTCACCCGGACCAGATCCTTGCGTCGTTCTTCCGTGAGGGGCGGTATCGGTAGCCGAATGACCTTACCGTCGTTGGCGGGTGTCAGGCCCAGGTCGCTTGCGAGCAAGGCTTTTTCGATCGCCGCCATCTGTGTCGGGTCAAAAGGCGAGATCACCAGTAGACGCGGCTCGGGAGCCGTAACGGACGCCAATTGATTGAGCGGCATCTGCTGCCCGTATGCATCCACTTTGACGAGGTCAAGCAGGCTCGGCGCCGCTTTTCCAGTGCGCACTGTTGCCAACTCGTTTCGGATCGCCTGCACGGACTTATCCATGTGAGCGCTGACGTCTTTGATCTCCGTTTTGTCCATAGCTATCCCTCGACGATCGAACCGACGCGTTCGCCCGCCAGGATACCCCGCACGGCGCCGGCGTGATGGATGTTGAACACCAGGATTGGCAAACTGTTCTCCTTGGCCATTGTGACTGCGGTGCTGTCCATAACACGCAGATCCTGATCGAGAACCTCGCGGTAGGAGATCTGCTCGATAAACTCGGCATCGGCCTCTTTCCGCGGGTCAGCCGTGTAGATGCCATCGACCTTGGTGGCTTTGAGAACCGCCTCGGCCCCGATCTCGATGGCCCGCAGAACCGCCGTTGTATCCGTGCTGAAGTAGGGGTTACCGGTCCCGCCGGCCAACAGAATCACCCGGCCACGTTCCAGGTGTCGCATCGCGCGACGGCGGATGTAAGGCTCGGCCACCTGGTCCATTCGGATCGCCGTCAACAGTCGGGTCTCCAACCCCCTGCGCTCGAGCTGATCCTGCAACGCCATGGCGTTGATTACCGTCGACAGCATCCCCATGTAATCGGCAGCGACACGATCGGTGCCTTGCTCGCTCGCGGTCGCTCCGCGGAGGATATTTCCACCGCCAACCACCAACCCGAGCTCGACGCCGGTCCCGCAGATCGCCAGAATCTCATCACTCAACGCCTCGAGGACGGGTGGGTTGATCCCAAACCCGCGCTCGCCGGCCAACACCTCGCCTGAGAGCTTGAGAACGATCCGCCGATAACGTAGAGGTGGGCTCACCCGGACTTGCGCCTAGACGCCAATTTCGTAACGCGTGAATCGTCGCACAACGATGTTCTCTCCGAGCCGCTGAATCGCTTCCGTGATGACATCCGACACCTTCCGATCCGGGTCCTTGACGAAAGCCTGTTCGAGCAAGCAGATCTCGGCGTACCACTTTTCGAGCCTGCCAGTCGCGATTTTCTCCACAATATCGGCCGGCTTGCCTGATTCCTTCGCCTGCTGACGGTAAATCGCCGCTTCTCGCTCGACCACTTCGGGGTCGAGGCTCTCACGGTCCACGGCCAGCGGCCTCGCGGCCGCGACTTGCATCGCCAACGACCGGACTAGTTCCTGAAAATCATCGGTCTTAGCCACGAAATCGGTTTCGCAATTCACCTCGATTAGCACGCCGATCTTTCCACCCAAGTGGACATACGAACCGACCAACCCTTCATCGGCTGTTCGCGCCGCCTTGGTGGCCGCCTTTGCTTGCCCGCGAGTTCGCAACAAATCGATGGCTTGCTCCAAGTCGCCGCCCGATTCCTGGAGCGCCTTCTTACAATCCATCATTCCGACTCCGGTTCGATGTCGGAGTTCTTGAACCTGTGACGCCGTAACAGTGGCCATAATCACCTCTTCGTATGTTTATTCACTCGCCGACGGGATGTTCTCGCCCTCGACTGGCAGTCGCGCCCGCGGGCGCGCTGGATGCTTGATCGGTGGTGGCGTGGTCGGCTCCTCCTTTTTCTCCGGTGGAGCCTCCGCCTGCTGTTCGACTTCCTCCTCCTTAACCAGTCGCTGTTGAGCATCGATG
Source organism: Gemmatimonadota bacterium (assembly GCA_039591175.1). Lineage (GTDB taxonomy): Bacteria > Gemmatimonadota > Gemmatimonadetes > JACCXV01 > JAHWKZ01 > CAMYLR01. The sequence goes on from JBDHED010000101.1 coordinate 6,825, forward strand.
ATCGCGTCAGCAATCTGTCCCGTAATGAGCCGAACCGATTTGATCGCGTCGTCGTTCCCGGCAATTGGGATCGTAACCCGATCTGGATCAGCGTTCGTATCGACGATTGCCATCAGCGGCAGGCCGAGCTTATTGGCTTCGTTCACCGCGATACGTTCCTTCTTTGCATCGACGACGAACACCGCTCCCGGCAGGTCTTCCATATCCGCGATCCCGCCCAAGTTTCGGTGTAGCTTATCGTATTCGCGCTCGATTGAAATGACTTCTTTCTTCGGCAACAGATCGAACGTACCGTCCTCCCGCTGCCGCTCGATGTCTTTCAACCGTTTCAGATTCTTCTTGATCGTACGGAAGTTCGTCAGGGTTCCTCCAAGCCAGCGGTTGGTTACATAGAACTGCCCGCTTCGCTCAGCTTCTTCGCGCACGATGTGTTTCAGCTGACGCTTAGTACAGACAAACAGGATCTTCTTACCCTGGCCAACCAGTTCTGCCGACAGCTCTTTAGCGCGATTGAGCTGCCGCAGGGTCTTGTTGAGATCAATGATGTAGATGCCATTCCGCTCGGCGAAGATGAATTTTCTCATCTTGGGGTTCCAACGACGCGTCTGGTGGCCGAAGTGAACCCCCGCCTCGAGTAGCACACGCAACTCTGTGGGGACCGCCATGGGTGGGTATTTTTTCGTGCCGCGTTTCAGCAGTCGAAACGCTAAGAGCACCTTACCGCTTCGAGAACTGGAACCGTTTCCGCGCCTTCGGGCGGCCGTACTTCTTCCGCTCCACCATGCGCGGATCTCGTGTCAACAATCCCGCCGCCTTCAGCGGACCTCTCAGTTCCTCGTCCGAGACCACGAGCGCCCGAGCAAGACCCAGCTGGATCGCCTCAGCCTGACCCGTCGGCCCACCACCGCGTACGTTGACCACGATATCAAAACTGTCTTCTGCCTTACCAACCTCGAGCGGCTGACGGCACCGTTGCGCATGAAGCGGCCGCGGGAAGTACGTGTCGAGCGTTCGTCCGTTGATTTGCCATCCGCCCTTACCCGGTCGCAGATAAACGCGCGCGACGGCTGTCTTTCTTCGACCCACACCGACTGATTGCTTTACCATCTGTTATCCGCCTGTGATCTGCGTCTGTGGCGGCCACTTATCGAGGTCAATAGCCACCGGTTGCTGAGCTGCATGTTGATGCTCCGAACCAGCGTACACGCGCAGCTTCTTATACATCGCCCGTCCAAGCTTGCCCTTTGGCAACATCCCCCGGACAGCGTCCTCGATCACACGCTCGGGGTGCCTCGCCAGAACCCGCTTGATCGGTTCTTCCTTGAGCCCTCCCGGGTATCCCGAATGGTGATAGTACATCTTCTGGTCCATCTTCCGACCCGTCAGGGCAACCTTCTCGGCGTTGATGACCACAACGTGGTCGCCGGTGTCGAGGTGTGGAGTGTAGATCGGCTTGTGCTTGCCGCGGAGGATTTGCGCGACCCGGCTCGCGAGCCGCCCGAGTGTCTGATCCTCGGCATCCACGAGGTACCACCGCCGGGTGATCTGATCAGGTGTTACGACATGTGTGCTCATGGCTTCTCCAACCCCCGCTGGATATCTGGCGGGGGAGCGCGAATGAATATGAATACAGCTTTTTAACTTACAAAACTCCTAGTATTCAGTCAAGATCGGAGCGTATTCAGCGAGGTCTCGTAGGGCGGCTCCAGAAACCCAGCATCGGTAAAGAAACCAGCCACGTACTTGGCAGGCGTCACATCGAACGCCGGGCTGTAGACCTTCACCCCGGCGGGCGCCGTCATGGCACCAAACCCGTGCGTCACTTCCTCGGAGGCCCGCTCCTCGATCGGGATTCCCGCACCCGTCGGAGTATCAAAGTCAAACGTCGTTCTCGGCGCTGCCACGTAGAAGGGGATCCCGTGCTCCTTCGCCAGGATCGCCACCCCGTAGGTACCGATCTTGTTAGCGGTATCACCGTTCGCGGCTATCCGGTCGGCGCCAACGATCACCATGTCGATGTCACCCTTGGCCATCGTCGCCGCGGTCATGTCGTCGCAGATCAGCGTCACGTCGACTCCGCTCTCCATCAACTCCCAGGTCGTCAGGCGACTCCCTTGCAGGAGCGGGCGGGTCTCATCGGCGAAGACCCGGACGTTTTTCCCTTGCTCGTGAGCGACGTAGGCACATGCCAGCGCGGTGCCGTATCCCGAGGTCGCGAGACCACCAGCATTGCAGTGCGTCAGAATGCCAGCGCTCTGGAGGATCACCTGCTGCGCAGACTCACCGATCTTGCGACACATCTCGCGATCCTCATCCAGGATCTCCAGCGCCTCTTGCTCGAGCCGCTCCCACAAAGCCTGCGTAGCCATTTGGCGGTGCTGATCGGCCACTCGGCGCATCCGGTCGATCGCCCATTTCAAGTTGACCGCCGTGGGTCGCGCGACCTCCAACGCACCGGCGTATTCATCGAATCGTTCGCGAAACATCTCTTGGGGATCATCCCGGTGAGGTGCCAACGCGGCTACTAACCCTAGCGCCCCAGCGATTCCGAGCGCCGGCGCACCTCGGATTCTCAAGCTCTGCATCGCCTCGACCATCTCGGGAACGGTCCGGATCTCGATCTCGACCTTCTCGCCAGGCAAGAGGGTTTGGTCGATCATCCGGACGTGGCTTCCCTCCCAGGCGATTGTCTCCACCGGCATGAT
>JBDHED010000102.1:0-7456 GCA_039591175.1 Gemmatimonadota bacterium
CCACCGCGGAACGGATCGCGAGTTATTGTCAGCGTCAGGTTTTCAGTACCAGCTGATCGATGCGCCGATTGTGGATCGTCACCGACGAATCAAGAACGCGACGCTCCCGTGGCGGCTCGGGCGGGCGGTTGGCGCAGCACGAAACGTGGTCAAGCGCTTTCAGCCGAACGTGGTGGTCGGCACAGGGGGTTACGTCTCGGTGCCGATCGGCGTAGCCGCTCGTTTGGCGCACCGGCCGCTGATTCTGCAGGAGCAGAATCGCCAGCCCGGACTGGCGACTCGATTCCTGGCCCGTTGGGCCGCCCGGGTGTGCGTGGCGTACCCCGACGTCGACCGTGCGCTGCCGGGTAGCACTCGAGTCACCGTGACCGGCAACCCGATCGCACCGCAAGAACCGGTCGAAGCGGAGTTCGCCCCGCGACTCGATGTGGCTCGTCCGACACTCGGTATTCTTGGAGGTAGCCAAGGCGCAGAGGCGCTCAACATGGCGATTGTCGAGCTGTTCGCCGATAAGAGGGATGCGCTCCCGAACTTGATTTGGCAAACCGGAGAGCACCATTACGATCACGTGGTCGCGGCTTGCCGGTGGCCAGAACGGGTTGTGATAAAGCCCTTCTTCTCACCCATGGGGGCGGTCTATCCACTGCTCGATCTGGCGCTCTGTCGAGCCGGAGCGATGACGCTGGCGGAGTTGGCCGCCTGGGGGATTCCGGCGATCCTGGTGCCGTACCCGCACGCTACGGCCGATCACCAGATGGTGAACGCTAGAGCTGTCGAGGCGGCCGGCGCCGCGATCGCCATTTCGGAGCCCGAGGCTACCGCTCGACGACTCAGCAACTTGATCACCGGTTTGCTCGATGACCCCCCGCGACGCGAACGCATGGCGGCAGCCGCGCGTTCGTTAGCCCAACCTGAGGCGGCGCAGATTATCGCTGACCAGATCCTCGAGCTGGCTGGACGAACACCAGCCGGTGACTCGTGACTGTTTTGGACACCCACCGTCGGCTCCACTTTATGGGAATCGGTGGGGCTGGGATGAGCGGCCTCGCGGAGTTCTTGGTTCAGCGCGGCTACACGGTGACTGGCTGCGATGTACGTCGCTCCGCCACCACCGATCGGTTGGAGGCGTTGGGCGTCGCAGTCCGCATCGGCCACGGGATCGACCACGCGGAGCCGACCGAAGCGGTTGTCATCTCATCCGCCATCCCGATGGACAATGACGAGCTGGGGGCGGCTCGCGATCGGGGTTGTCAGATCGTTCGGCGCGCCGAGCTCCTGGGTGCCGTGATGACCGGTAGCCGGGGGATCGCCGTCGCCGGCACGCATGGTAAGTCAACTACCACGACGATGATCGGCGCCATCCTGGAAGCCGCGGGTTGGGACCCGACCGTGCTGGTCGGTGGGCGGATACGCGGACAAGACGGCAATGTCCGTCTCGGTGCCGGCGAGTGGTTGGTGGCCGAGGCCGATGAGTTCGATCGCTCATTCCTCGCTCTCAAGCCAGATCATGCGGTTATCACCAACATCGAGCCCGATCACCTCGACACGTATGAATCGGCCGCTTGTGTCGACGCTGCATTTGCGCAATTCGCGGCTCGTGTTCACGACCATGGAAAGCTGATTCTCGGTATCGACGACGCGGGTGTCCGGCGCTTCGAACCGCCGGCTGGGCTGAGTGTCGTCACCTTCGGGCTCTCGTCAGATGCCGATGTGCGTGGGGCCGAGATCGAAACGCGTCAACTCGACACTCGGTTCGAGATGCGTCTTCCGGACGGACGTCGCGAGGACGTTGAAGTGTCACTCCCGGGTCGACACAACGTTCTCAACGCGCTAGCCGCCGCGGCGATGGGTTGGTCCTTGGGTCTCGAACCAGGAATCCTCACCGCTGGCCTGGCATCCGTGCGCGGAGTCGAGCGGCGGTTCGAGATCGTCTTCGAGGATGAGGATGTGATGATTGTCGACGACTACGCTCACCACCCGACCGAGGTTGCGGCTACTCTGGCGAGCGCGCGGACGGGTTGGCCGGGGCGTCGCTTGGTGGCTGTCTTTCAGCCCCATCTCTACAGCCGGACGCGCGATTTTGCGAACGAGTTCGGTACCGCGTTGGCGGATGCCGATGTGGTGTTCGTAACTGATGTGTATCCGGCCCGAGAGACACCGATCGCGGGCGTGAGTGGGCGGTTGGTGTGTGACGCGGTGGAGCGCGCCGGCGCCAACGATGTCACGTATGTGGAGAACGGTTCGGTGAGTGACATCGTCGCTGCACGGCTGACTGAGGGCGATCTGGTGGTCACCCTGGGGGCCGGAGACGTCGATCGAGTTGCCCGTCGCCTGGCGCAAGAGCGGCGAGTGGGGGGCGGTTCAGGACGGGAAAACGATGGGTCGAGCTAAGCTCAAGGATGACCTCCCGGCCTGCTGCCAGTCCGACGTGGACTTGGCGCCGATGACGTATTGCAAGATCGGCGGCGTGGCCAAAGTCTTCTGCGTCCTGGAGAGCGAGGCTGACTTGATGGAGGCGATCGAGTACCGCAAAGCCTCGGGGCTCGCTGTCGAGGACGCCTTCGTGTTGGGGGGCGGGGCGAACGTTTTGATCAACGATGCCCGCGACTACGGCTTGGTGCTGAAGCTGAGTCAGCGATTCAACGCGATACAGTTCGACGAAACCGCGCAGACAGCGCGTATCGAAGCTGGGATCTACACGCCACGCTTGGTTCGCGAGGCGGCTGTGCGCGGTTGGGACGGGTTTCAGTTTCTGGCCGGGGTGCCAGGTTCGCTCGGTGGCGCGATCGTCATGAACGCCGGTATTCGAGAGCTCTCGATCTGGAACCTGTTTATCGAGATCGAGGCCATCGATTGGGATGGCAAGCGCCACAAGCTGACTCGAGAAGACCTCAAACCCGGCTACCGGAAGGGTAACGTGCCGGCGGATGTCATCGTGACAGCGGCGACCTGCGCAGTGCAGGTTGCCGATCCCGAGACGGTGCGCGCCACCGCGCGGAGCTTGTCGTCATCGCGACGCGAGGCGCAGCCGCTACAGTTTCCGTCGTGGGGCAGCACGTTCATGAATCCGTCCGGCGCTTCATCTACGGGTCAAACCGCCGGCGCGCTGATCGATGCCGCCGGGCTCAAAGGCCACCGGGTGGGAGATGCCGAGATCTCGGAAGTGCACGCCAACTTCATTGTCAACCGCGGGAACGCCACAGCTGCCGACGCGCTGGCGTGCATCCGGCTAGCCTATCAGACGGTTCGGGACCGGTTTCAGATCCGGCTGGAACCCGAAGTTCGGCTGATCGGCTTCTCTCCGTCCGACCTGGCATTCCTGGAGGACCGATGATACGCAGGCCCGAACTGCGTGTTGGCCGTCGCCAGAACCGGTGGGTGGATCGCGAGCAGATGGCTGCCCGTCGAGCGTCGATCAAGCACGGGCTTCGTTGGGGTGTGGTCGTAATCGCTTGTGGCCTATCGACCTTTCATCTCGGCAAGCTCGCGCACACACGAGGGTGGTTATTCCCCTTCCTGGTGCGCGAGGTTCGCGTCGTTGGGGCCGAGGTCGCCCACCCCGGGGTGCTGGTGGCCGAAGCCGGCCTGGTGGGCAAGCGGCTCCATTACTGGAGTCGTCTCGACGACCATCTTGACCTGGTGTTGCGTGATCCGCTGATCGTCGAGGCGAGCTTCGAGCGCCGACTGCCAAATCGTTTGACGCTGGTGGTAGTCGAGCGTCAACCGGTGGCCCTGCTTGGGCTCGAGCGGTTGACGCCGGTAGATGAAGCCGGTCGAGTGTTGCCGGTATCGGCTTTTCACGGCGGTTGGGACGTGCCGGTGATGGCCGTTGATTGGCCGACGGAAGAGGTCGTTCTCGATGGTCGGGTCCAGGTCGGCCTGATACGCTGGGCGCTCGGTTGGCTGGGCGAGGTCGAGTTGGCGATGCCGACGTTGTATCACGAGATCTCGACCGTCGAGCTGGACGGCGACGGAACGGTGAGATTGCGGTTGACGCGATCGGATTGTACGGTGCTGCTCGATCAAAACACGCCGTTCGAAAAACTGACGCTAGTCGATGACGTGCTGCGCGATCTAACCAACAAGGGTGAAACTTTTTTCCAGCTCGATCTGCGTTTCGAAGACCAGATCGTCGTTCGACGCGGGTAGGAGACTAACGATGGCACGCGAGAACATCATCGTCGGGCTCGACATCGGGACAACCAAGATCGGCTGCATTATCGCCGAGCTCGACGGGGATCTCAACGCCAAGATCGTGGGTGTGGGCACCAGCCGATCGGAAGGATTGCGGCGTGGCGTGGTGGTCAACCTGGAAAAGACCGTGGTCTCGATCGGGCGAGCGATCGAAGAGGCGGAGCTCATGGCAGGGGTCGAGGTCCGCAACGTGTTTGCGGGCATCGCCGGAGATCACATCCGATCGATAAACAGTCATGGAGTCATCGCCGTGTCGCGCGGTGGGGTCGAGATCACGCGCAGCGACATCAATCGGGTGATCGACGCCGCCAAAGCCGTCGCTATCCCGATGGATCGCGAAATCCTGCACATCTTGCCGCAGGAGTTCATCGTCGATGAGCAGCAGGGTATCAAGGATCCCACCGGGATGGCTGGGATACGGCTCGAGGTCGATGTGCACATCGTCACCGGGGCGGTGTCGTCGGCGCAGAACCTCGTCAAGGCGATTCAAAAGGCCGGCTATCAGGTCAGCGACCTGGTGCTCGAGCCGCTCGCATCTTCCCAGGGTGCGCTGACGCAAGACGAGAGGGACCTCGGAGTTGCGCTGGTCGACATCGGCGGCGGGACGACGGATATCGCGGTTTTCAACGAGGGATCGATTCGCCACACGTCAGTTATCGGACTGGGGGGCAGCAGCGTGACGAACGACATCGCGATCGGATTGAGAACCCCCGGGCGCGAGGCGGAGCGGATCAAGGAACGCTACGGCGCAGCGCTCACCCGATTGGTGGATGCTGGCGAAGATGTCGTCGTACCACGCGTCGCCGGGCAAGGTGAGCGTCGGGTGAGCCGCCGGATTATCGCGTCGATCATCCAGCCCCGAATGGAGGAGATCCTGGCGCTCGTGAGAAACGACATCGGGAAGACCAGATGGTACGAGCGGATCCCCTCAGGCGTGGTCCTGACGGGCGGCGCCTCGGCGTTACCGGGTACAGCCGAGTTGGCCGAAGAGGCGCTCGAGCTTCCGGTCCGCATCGGTTATCCGATCCACATCACTGGACTCGTGGACTCGGTCAACGATCCACGCTTTGCCACCGGCGTTGGGCTCGTCCTGTATGGTCGCGATAAAGGGCGGGCGGACAATCAGTTCGCGACGGTTGATGATGATTCGTTGTGGGATCGAGTTCTCGACCGGATGAAAGAGTGGCTTCAGGACTTCATCTGAGACCACAAAGTTTGTGCCACCAGACGGGAGGCATTGCGCGAATGGGCCACATTCGCAACCATTAAAGGATATGACCGGGACGACACGCAACGCAGGACAAGCCAGGAGGAGACCCCCATGCGGTTTCAGCTCGCCGACGGAGAAGAACAGCACGCGCGAATGAAAGTCGTTGGCGTCGGAGGCGCCGGCGGTAACGCGGTCAATCGAATGATCGAAGAACGGTTGGTGGGGGTCGAGTTCGTTTCGATCAACACTGATGCGCAAGCGCTCGGGCACTCCGAAGCGCATCGCAAGATTCAGATCGGCAAGTCGTTGACTCGCGGCTTAGGCTCGGGTTCGAGGCCCGACATCGGTCGGGAGGCGCTACTAGAAGACCAGGACGACGTGGCTGAGGCCCTGCAGGGCGCCGACATGGTGTTTGTGACCGCCGGGATGGGTGGTGGCACGGGAACCGGTGGATCGCCGGTGATCGCTGACCTCGCACGCGAGCTTGGCGCGCTGACGGTTGGAATCGTCTCGAAGCCGTTCTCGTTCGAGGGCAAGAAGCGGATGACGGTGGCCGACAAGGGGATCGTCGAGCTCCAGTCGGTAGTTGATACTCTGATTGTGGTTCCGAACGAGCGGCTTCGCTCGGTCGTCGACAAGGGAACCACAGTGCAGGAGGCGTTTCGAGTCGCCGACTCGGTTCTGCTGAACGCGACCCGGGGCATATCGGATCTGATTACCGTGACCGGGCTCGTGAATGTAGACTTCGCGGACGTCAAGACGATCATGACCGAGAAGGGACAGGCGCTGATGGGCACCGGGTTTGGCACCGGTGAGCACCGGGCCGTCGAGAGCGCGCAACAAGCGATCTCGAGTCCACTGCTCGAAGACATGTCGATCGCTGGCGCGTGCGGTGTGTTGATCAACATCACCGGCGGTGAAGATCTCTCGCTGCATGAGGTCAGCGAGGTCTCTTCGGTGATTCATGATGCCGCTGGAGAAGACGCCAACATTATCTTCGGCGCCGTCATCGACCCGAGCCTCAAAGGCGAGATTCGGGTTACCGTAATCGCGACCGGGATCGGCGGCAGTGGTGGGTTTGCTTCCCAGTCGGAGATCCGTCACCAGCCATTGACGATGTCGGAACCGGCAACCGTGACAGTCGAGGCGAGTAGTGTCGAGAATCGATTCGCGGCGCTGGTCGATTCCGACGGCAGTGATGGCGAATCACCCGAGGAGTTGGAAGATCTTCTCTCGGTGTTGGACCTCAAGTCGGGGGCGAAGAAGGATGATCTCGAGATACCGGCCTTTATTCGTCGACAGATGAATTGATCGGTCGGATACTTACACGCGACAAAACGCACGATCGAGGTTGGCACCGAGTCCGCCCGGGTTTTCTGGTCGCGCTGGTCGGCGCGGGTGTGGCTTGGTGGCTGACGTCGGACCCCGCACCGCCGACACCTCCCCCCGTGGTGACGGCGCCGGAGGCGGAGACCCTGCCCGCGATCGTCGATACGCTCGAGTCCGGCGAGACATTTTCCGAGCTGTGGCAGGACCACGAGCTCGATCCAGCTGATCTCCAGGCGCTCGTCGAGGCAGGATCGGACACGCCCGATTTCTCGTGGCGTCGGTTGCGCCCCGGTTCACAAGTGCTGATCTCGCTCACGTCGGAAGGCGCGCTCGGCGGCATCGATGTCGAGTTCGGTCGGGATCAGCGGTTGGTGGCAGACAGAAGTAGTGGAGGGTTCCGAGCCCGGGTCGTGGAGACGCCCTTCGTGCGTCAGCGCCGCCAGGTCTCGACGTGTATCGAGAGCTCGTTTTGGGAAGCGCTGAGCACGGCTGGTGAGGCCCCCTCGCTGGTACTGACGTTGGCGCAGATCCTGGGCGGCCAGGTTGACTTCTACTCGGATCTTCGCGCCGGTGATTGCGTCGCGCTTGCGTTCACTGTTGATGTGCGCCCTGACGAATCGTACCGCCTGGCATCGATCGACGCCGTGGTGCTCAAGCTGGCCGATCAAACATACGAGGCGTATCGCTTTTCGAGCGACGGCGAGAAGTTCGATTACTATGACG
>JBDHED010000103.1:0-8634 GCA_039591175.1 Gemmatimonadota bacterium
AGCGTCTCGTATGACAACGTCTTGAAGTAGGTGATGTGGTTGGCCAACGGTGCGACTACTTCACACGTAATACCCCCTTGGTTGAAATCACCACATACCGGGTTACACTGAAGCGGACAGAGGGCGATGGCCGCATTGGCGCAGACTCCGTCCCAATCCGTATTGCAGCAGAACGGGTCCTCGGCACACACGGCGGCTTCGCACGTCGCGTCGTCGCAACCGGCGGAACCATTTGCCGAGCAGCAATCGCTGGATGTCACATCGCAATCGTTCGGGAGGCCGCCGGAGCCGATGTCACACGCATCACCGTCGTTGTCTCCGCCGATGCATGTGCCGGGAACCAGGCAATCCTCGTTTATGGTGGCTTGCGTACACGCCGTGTAAGTTAGGAGTCCGCCCAGCGGATCGAATTCGAAGTCGTTCAAACCGCCATTGCAGATGGCTATACCGCAATTGTCGTATTCGCTGATTTCGCCGTTGAGCAGGATGCCTTCGCCCGGGCTGAGCTGGTATGTGTGCTCATTCATTCTAGCGCACGTGCCATTCGGACAATCCCCCGCCACCGTGCATGCCAGTCCGTGGTTGCTACCGCCGTCACAAGCTTTTGTGGCGTTGAACACAACATCCTGGCCCAAGTTAAGTTCGCACAGTCCGCCGGCACATTCGTCCAGGAACAATCCCGGGCAATCCGTTGCCTCGTCGAGGACGACACCCGCCCAGTCTCCCGGGAATTGCTCGTCGGATTTTTGTGCCTGGAACCGCCAGCCGATATCCACCAGCCCGAAGACCCCGTCCTGGTCACCACCCTCCACGGTCAGTTCGACATATCGAATGGTCACCTTCTTGTCGGCGCTGAGTGGGTTGCTGTCACAGACTGCCAACTGCGGGAGGCTGCCGAACGGCGTACAAGTCCCGCCCGGCACCTGGTCCGTACGACACTCGGTTCCATCGGGCCTGCCGTCATCGTCGCTGTCGAAGTCCGTGGGATCCGTTGCCCCAACCGTACATACGAGGGAGACGCACTCACCACCCCGACAATCCGAGTCGTTCTCACACGACGGTGGGTCGGCCAGGTCGTGAACGAGTTCCTCGCCGTCAGCGAGTCCGTCGAAATCGGTGTCCTGATTCGTCGGATCGGTAAACCCGTGCCGAACCTCGGCGAGTCCGTCCTGCGTGGGCAACGTCACCGTAAAGCCGTCGAGCACCTCGAAGTCGTCGGTCAGGAAGTCGCCGTCCGTATCGCAGAGCAGCGGATCCGTGCCGTACGCCATGGACGCGTCGACATCGAGGAAGAACCCCGGAAACAGGTCGTTGAAACGTTCAAACTCGTCCAACTGCTCCACCGACATCTCGTCCAGGTCGCTCAGTTATATCCGTCACACCGAGGACCTGATGGACGACACGAGCGATCCAACCGGCGAATTGCTCCTGGACATCCGTCAGTCCGTCACCATCGGTGTCGCCGAGCAGACCGCCGTCCGCCGGATCGCGTGGATCGGAACCGAGTAAGCGCTCAAAACCGTCCACAATTTGGTCCTGATCGGTATCGGGCTTGAGCGGATCGGTTGACTGGATGAACTGTCCGAACGCTAGCACGTCGTCGGCCAAGCCGATCACGCCGTCGCGAGCATCGTCGTTGTTGGGGTGGGTTTGCAGAATACCGTCGACACCCGGGCGGATAATGACGCGCCCGATCGGCGTATCCTCCAGCACGTTTGAGTCGTCGACGAGCGCGATCTGCTGATCATCTCCCAAGGCGGCGGTCTCCGCCTTCCGATCGCCGCTTTCATCAAACACATCGTCACCGCCCGCCGTTGTGGAAGCGTGCAAGCCACCGTTGATTGGATCGAGCCCGTCAAGGCGACCAGGGGCGACCACAACCGTATTCGGATCAAGCCCCACGGTGCCGACCGCAACGACCTGGACGTCGTCGCAACCGGTGCGATTGCAGCGGCCGCTAAGAACCGACGCATCGGCCGGCTCCTCGCAGGCGCCCCCGCCGGGGCAGTCCGCGGTTTCCTGGCATGCCAGACCATCGCGACCGCCGCCGTCGCAGATTTTCGCGGCGAACTCGCACAGGCCGGACAGCGCCGGCGTCGGGCCGGTGCACTCGATGTCATTCGTACAGGGTTCGTTCTTGTTCGTGCCACCGGTACACACCTTCAGCGCTCGGCAGTCTCTTGGGAACCTGCACGCGTCATCGTGATCCGCACCGCCAGAGCAAAGATCCAACGGGCAAGCAACGGAGTCCGCAGTGCGGTCCGCACCCGCGAGGATGACTTCCTTGGGATCGATCACGGCCGCCTGGGTCAGCCAGCCGAGGACTTCTTCGGCATCCGTAACGCCATCACCATCGGTGTCGCTTCGCCGCGGATCAATTCGGTTCGCAGTGATTTGCGTGCTGCACGCGGGGATCGTGCCGTCGCTACGAATGTCTGCGATATTGCCGCACGGTGGATCATTCCCATTCTCGTATCGGCAGACTTCCGGGGTCGGTCCGTCGATGCAGGTTTCGACCACATTGTCATCGTCGAGGTCTTCGCACGATTCACCGGTGCCGCAGTCGCTGTCCTGAGTGCAGGCTGCGCCGGCTGTCACGACCTCGTTCCGGTTACACGCCTGACCTTTGTCCGGGCCGCCGATGCACTCGCACTGTACGCGGCGGATATCCTGTTCCTCGCGGTCGCTCAGACCGTCACGATCGGAGTCAGGTTGCCGCGGATCGGGGAACACCCTGCGAAGTGGCTCGCCCTCTACACCAATTTCCCAGCCGACCCGGATTTCGCTGAAGTCGTCGAGTTGGTCGCCGTCCGTGTCCTGTCGCGTGTCGGAGCTACCGAACAGGAATTCCACATCGGAGATCAGTCCATCGCGATCTAGGTCCTGAATGAACGCGAGGTTGAGCAATTCGCCGGGACGAAGCGTCGTCTTGCGGAAATCGATCCCGAGCAGATCGGAGTTCGGAAGCAGCACCGCCCAGACCCGACCGAACTGGCCGCGCGTCCGGCGATCAAAGCGGAACAATGTCTCCTGACCGTCGCAAGCACCGAGGCTCACGCAGTCTGCATTATCATCGCATGGAATCCCCGGGCCTACGAATACGTCGTCGCTGGCCGGCGCGGTGTCGATGAAGCCGTTGGGACCCGGACCGATGATGTCCGTCCCCGGCGCCACTGAGCTCGTACCAAACGGCACCAGTTGTTCGTCGTCGCTGAAGGGATCGCGGAGCGTATCCACAATGCCGTTGGGTCCGGGACGTATGGAGCTGGGAGTCTCCGGTCCGCATGTTGCGGAAGTGGAATACCCCGTGATGATCGCCTCTACGTCATCCGGCGTGTTGTCACCGTTGGAATCACGATTGTCGCTTTCCAGAATTCCGTTTTCACCGGCATCAATGACCACTGCGTCCTCGGGCAGCCCGTCGATCCCGAATGGGATGCGCTGCACGTCGTCACCCTGGGCGATGCTGTCGGACACACCGTTGGGCCCCACGAGTATGCCGTCCGCGGCGATCGGCGCGCCCTCCGAGTCGTTCTCAATAAACGACAGCCCCTCCCACACCGGCGTGACGACTTCAATTACGCCGCGACGCAGACCGAGCACCTCTTCCAGAATGTACTCCAACGGCAGCGATGGTGGCGGACCGGTTCCTTCGAAGCCGGCAAAACCGCCCACAATGTCGCCGGCGTTGTTCCGGACGGGGGCGATAGCCACAAGGAATTTTTCGCCGTCGCCGTCGCCGAAGTCGATGACGATTCCGACGGTGCGATCACGCGCCATCTGCGACGCGAAGGCGAAGTTTCGCTCGAATTCATCACTGATATCGTAATTGGCGAATTCGAATACCAATCCGCGTGGATCACGCATGAGCTCTTCGACCTGCGTGGCGAACACATCCTGACTGGAGAATAGAATCGGACCCCGGCCGCCGTTTAGGACGCCCAAGTTGTAGACGGCCGGCTCACCGTTGATCAGTTCACTGTTGGGTACGAGTGTCGCCACGGGTACCAAGCTCGTGCGATCGACCTGGTCCGGGGCCGACACCGTTATCTCCAAATTGCTCAGTGAGAATGCCACATCGCTGGCGTTGGCCAGCGTCACGAGGGCGTCGATTCGCGCCCCGGTGATCTCTCTTGTCGTCGAGCGCGAACCGGTGATCTCGAATCCCTTACTCAGCGACGTCTCAAACGCCTCTGATGTTGTCTGTGACGATTCGCGGGTTGACTGGAATGAGACGCCGAAATTCAGCTCCAAACCGATGTTGCCGAGCGCGGTAATGTTCATAATACCGCCGTCGATACCGCCGGTGAAACCGGCGTTGATTCCGAAGCCGAGCTCCGCGCCGATGCTCAATGAACTGGTTTGTGTCCGCTCAGCCGATAGCGAGCTGGAGGTCGACGATTCGGTCGACGTGGTGGTGCCTACTTCATCCACGAACGTGAATTGCTCGTCCAGATGAAGATCAACCGTTCCGATGTCAATTCGCGGTTCGGGCAGGTCGGCGATTCGCGGGTCGCGGTTCATCTCGAAGAGCTCTTCCGGATCGCTGAATCCGTCCCCGTCGGAGTCCGCCAGGTTGGCGTTGGTCTTGAAGAACTCTACCTCGCTGTTGTCGTCGATTCCGTCGTCGTCGGAATCCTGGTCGGTCGGGCTGCTGAAAGTGACGTTCCATTCCGTGTTGTCGTCGAGGCTGTCGCCGTCGGAGTCCGGCAGTCGCGGGTCTGACACGATGCGAAGCTCGGTGGCGTCGTCGAGCCCGTCACCGTCGGTATCCTTGCTGAAGGGGTCGCTGGTCACTTCGCGAAGCGTAATCTCTCCGTTGCCCAATCCGATGAACACGACCCAGCCGCGTTGCTCCACGGTGTCCGGTATGCCATCGCCATCACTGTCGGGAACGGCACACGGCTCGCACGCACCTTCACAGCTTTCGCCCGGCTCGCACTCGTCCTCGGCCGTGCAGTCATCGTCAGTGACGCACAGGCTGTTTCCGCTCTCGGGATCGACGTACCCGTTGGTGCACTCCGATCGGCAGGCGGCTGGACTACCCGCGAAAACAGCGATCGACGGATCAACCAGCAGCTCTGGTGGTGCGAGCTGGTTGCCCGAGAGATCACGCACGTTGACCACGTGCAGGGAATACGTCACTTCGCCCTGCGCCGACGTGGTCAGTTCCACGGCGTCCATCTGCGGCGTCAGAAAACTCGCGGAGGCGACGGCCAATGCGCCGACCTCGGGATTCACGTTCTCTTGTACGATTGCGTAGTTGCTTGCAACCTCGGCGCTGGGACCCATCGGTTTTGAGAAAGCCACCGTGACCGTGGTGTTGCCGGTCGAGATGGCGCCGACGACGCGCGGCAGGGCATCGGCACCGAGGGACGCCGGCCCTCCGACAAACGAGAAGGTCGCGGTATTTGGATTACTGATGAGATTACCCGCTTTGTCGTACACGTCTGTGACCGTGACCGTGTACAAGACGTCCACACGTTGCGGTGTTGTGGTCAGGATGACCTGCGTGTCGTGCACCGTCAACTCGGCGTCCAGGACGATCAGATCCGGAGAAATGCTGAAATGCAACGGATCCGGCGCTTCGCTGTTCAGCGGCTCACTGAACGACACGATGACCTCCGTATCACTGACGGATTCAGCCCTGACGACAAACGGTCCCGTCGAATCGGGCTCCGGTATGCCGAAGAACTGCGCGGTGTTACGGGTGGGATCGATCAGCCGTCCGTTGATCGCCAGGCCGCAGATCGAGTGGACCCAGATCTCGCCGTTGGTTTCGCGAAGCTTGATGGCGTCGATCATCAGGCCCGCCGGCAGCGACGCCAGATTGGCGAACACGATGTCGCCGACTTCAGTGCCGGTGTTGAACGCAGCCTGAATCTCCAGGGAGTCGATCACAAAATCAAATCCCGCAGAATCCTCGCTCGAAATGAAAAGCCACGGCTGGTCGACCGCGAAGTTGAGCTCGCGCACTCCGAGGACGACGTTCTCCGCGAGTTCCGCCCGATCGGCCGTGAAGATGAGCTCCTCGTCGGGATCCGAACCGTTACCGCCGTCGATTCCGGTGGGTCCGCCGTTGCACAGCGGGCGCCTGACGCCCGCGCCGTTCGCTTCCAGCCCCACCGAGCCCCCAACACCCGTGGCGTCCGGATCCGAGGCTGCACTCGTGTCGATCTGTGTGCGGGCGGTCAGGACGAAGCTCGTCAGAGAGTCGTCCGGATTCTCGGGGCGGTAGTTGCCGGCGCACGACGTTCCCTGCGCTGCATCGTCGAGGAAAACCCGACCCTCGTCGTCACAGGAGAAGCGACGCTCCACATTGGTCACGCGAATCAGATATTCGATATTCTCCTGCGGTGTGGTTTGAAGGATGACCGTGGTCAAATCGGGTTGAAGCGTAGCCCCGGTGATGCGGATATCGATATCGGTGTTGCCGTCTGGGTCCGCGATCTCGTAGAAATTGACGTTCTCCGCGCTCTGCTGGGCCATTTGATTGCTGTAGGTCAGCAGGATTTCCGTGTTGCTCAAAGAAACCGCACTCTCGAGAAATGGTTCACGCATTGACGTGCCGATGAATAAGACGAGCCCATCCGGTATCGGTTGTCCGGAGCCATCTCCCGTCGCACCAACAAAACCAACTTCGTACTCAACCTGCTCTTGCTCCTCGGTAACCAGGATGGCTCCCATCCCGTCCTCTTCCACCTGCACGTCCAGGACGGCCAGTCGATTCCCCGACGGATCCATGATCCGGTAGCTGTTAGGTTCCTCGGCCATGGTCCCGGAGACAGAGCCTTCGAACTCGACCGCCGCGTAATGCGCGCTCAGGGATCGCGCCGCAACAATCTCCGGCACAGTCGCGCCCCCCGGCACAGATACGTTGGAACCGCCACAGCCGGCCGTCACGGTCGCCGGTACGAGCCACAGCAACGCACGTCGTGAAGTTACACGCTTCATCGCAATTTCTCCTGTGAGCCTATTGGCTCTACTTCGATTACGGACAAATTGGCCCAAGGCCCCGAAGGAGCAGCGGAAACATCGTTGTCCCCTCTTTCCGGCTCCGGAAAAACCTTCAACAGACAGGCAACCGAAAAACGCTACCGACGCGCGATCGCGCCAACTCGACAAACCTGTCAGGTCCCGTTGGTGTTATCCGAGTCGTCGCCGTCTTGACTGCCTTCATTTCCACCGGAAGTCTCGTCTTCCTGCTCGCCCCCGCCTTCCGGCTGCTCGCCCATCTCTTCTTCGCTACCGTCGTCCGTGTCCTCAGCGGCGTTTTCTTGATCGACGCATACGCCGCCGTCGCACACTCGTCCGCCCCCGCAGGAGCACATTGATTCCGCACAGTTATCTTCTTCGCCACACCGATCCGGTTCCCCGTCCCCGTTGTCGTCGTCGTCATCCTCGTCGTCCAACTCGTCGCCGTCGTCGTTGTCGTCGGTGTCGTTGGGCTCGTCATCGCCGTCCACGTTCTTGTCGTGCGCATTGAGAATGCCGTCGCCGTCGACGTCGTCGTCATCCTCGTTCAACTCACCGTCGCCGTCGACGTCTTCATCCTCCTCATTGCGTATGCCGTCGCCGTCGATGTCGTCGTCGTCGCAATCGACCGCACCGTCACCATCCTTGTCGGTCGCGGCGCGCTTCTCCGGATCCGACATTGCGTCCTCGATCTTCTTCTTGGTTTGCTGAGTATCCGGGTCGTCGTTGTCGCCTTGTTCGTCCGGATCACAATCGTCGTCGTCATCGTCGTCGTCGTCGTCCTGCTCACCGTCTGCGTCGTCGTCGTTGTCCAGATCGTCGTCCACGCCGTCGCCGTCGTCGTCTGTGTCGACGTCGTTGAACAGACCGTCGCTATCACGGTCGAGATCCGCGCGGTTGGGAACTCCGTCGTTGTCGATGTCGGGATCGTACGCGTTGGGTATGCCGTCACCGTCGACGTCACGGTCCTCCCCATTGGGAATGCCGTCGCCGTCGATGTCATCCTCATCTTCCAGCGGGAACATGTGCAGGACATCGCACGTGTTGGCTCCGCAACCCGTCGTCGCCCCAACAAAGACACCGCGGGAGGAGACGCATTCGTCCCGCGTCAACACGGCGCAGCAGCCATCGGCTGCGTCATCCTGGCAATCAGCGGCAAAGCAACATGCCCCGCGATGTTGCCCAACTGGTGAAGTTAGACCACTGCTTTGTGGCGCTTGCGAATCATCCGCTTCGTCGGTTGCGTTGTCGGGATCATTGGCGGTTTGAGTTGAACTGGACCTGGCGCCGCCGTCATCGAAACTGTCCGTCGGCCACGACGAACAGCTTGCGATCAACAGGGAACCGACGAGGCAGCCCCACACTGCGCAGCGATACACACTAGACCACAAGGCGCATCGATTGGCGTCAACCACTAGTTTTTCTTTCTAGATCCGGCCCACTTTGCGAAAGAACGCGCGGAACTGTAGCGAGTTGATCCGATGGATGCAATAGAATTCTTTCGGAAATCTCGCGATTCTTCATTTGACGCTGGTGTGCACTTGCCGCGCGTGTGCCGCTTCAGTCGGAAATGGAGTTCTCCTGTCCTGGATCAGCGATCCTTGCGCCGCGTGGGATGTGCCATAATGGCCTACGGCGCAAGATGTTATGCCGGGTCTC
>JBDHED010000104.1:0-7353 GCA_039591175.1 Gemmatimonadota bacterium
ATTCCGGTGACGACCACACGGCGTCCCATCAGGATACGGTGTCTCGATCTAAGGTGAGGTTTGCTACTCTTCGGTCTTGTTCTTTAAGTACGAAGTCGCTTCCCCAACAGTGGTGAGCTTCTCTGCATCTTCATCTGGAATCTCGATGTCGAACTCCTCCTCGAATGCCATAACCAGCTCGACGGTGTCAAGCGAGTCAGCGCCCAGATCTTCGACAAAGGACGCATCAGCACTCACTTTTTCCCCGTCCACACCGAGGTTCTCGACAATGATCTCTTTCACCCGTGCCTCGACGGTCATCCAATCTCCTCCCTATACAGGTTGATCAGCTGCTTCGAAAGAATGAAGAGAGCGGTCTCAGCGCGTTAGGCCTCCGTCCACGCAGATAACCTGGCCCGTAATATAGTCGCTCATCGGTGAGGCGAGGAACAGCGCCAGATTGGCTACGTCGTCGGGGAGTCCCAACCGACCCAGCGGGATTCGGCCGAGAAACTCCTCTCGCGCCCCATCACCGAGTGCCGCGGTCATCTCGGTCTCGATAAAACCCGGCGCAATGACGTTAACAGTCACGTTTCGGGACGCTAGCTCCTCGGCCAGTGACTTCGAGAACCCGATCAGCCCAGCCTTGGAGGCGGCATAATTGGATTGGCCAGCGTTTCCGGTGACACCAACGATAGAAGCGATGTTGATGATGCGGCCCTCTTTCTGACGTATCATCCGCTTGGCCGTCAACCTGCACCAGTGATACGCGCCGTACAGATTGGTCTCGAGCACGCTCCGCCACTCGTCGGGTTTCATCCTGAGCAGCAGGTTATCACGAGTTATGCCGGCATTGTTGACCAGCACATCGAGCTGGCCAAACTCGTCCTGGTAGGTGCCCCAGGCGTGCTCGACCTGTTCCTGGTCCGCCACATCACCGATGAGCTCGAGGCTCGCTACCCCCTTTTGTCGCAGCGCGTTCGCCGTTTCGGCCACGGTGTCTGCATTCCGTGCAAACACCGCCACATCGGCGCCAGCGGCGGCCAGGCCTTCGGCGATGGCACGACCGATCCCTCGGTTGCCACCGGTGACCAGGGCTTTTCTGCCGCTGAGATCTATGCTGGTCGTGATACCGATCGCGATGCCTCCTCGATGACCTGTTCCTGGGTGCTAATCGGGCGTCCCACGAGCGACCGGTCGATGCGTCTCAATAGCCCGGTTAGCACCTTGCCGGGACCGACCTCGAGAAACACGGCAGCCCCTAGATCGCGGAGCCGGTTCACGCAGTCGACCCAGCGCACCGGCGCTGTCAATTGCTCCAGCAGCCGCGAGCGAATCGCGTCCGGCTCGGTCACAGGCTCCGCGTCTACGTTCGCCACTACCGGACAGATCGCTGTTTGGACATCGACGGCATCGAGAACGGCTCCCAGCTCACGCGCTGCTGGCGCCATGAGCGATGAATGAAAAGCACCCGAGACGTTTAGCTCGACCGCTTTGCGCGCACCCCATTCCGGTGCCTCCTCGATGGCTCGCCGAACAGCGCTCACCGATCCTGACACGACGATCTGGCCCGGAGCGTTGAAATTGGCCGGTGTCAGCACTTCATCGGATCCCCGCACCGCGTCGCAGAGTGCCAGCACGTCGGCTCTATCGATGCCGATGAGTGCGGCCATCGTGCCCGGCCGCTCGCGCCCGGTCGCGGCCATCGCTTCCCCGCGTGCCCGAACCAGCCGGAGCCCATCCGAGAACGATAGGCTGCCAGCTACGACATGAGCCGAGAACTCACCGAGGCTATGGCCCGCGGCCGACTCCGGTTCTATGCCTTCGGCCGCGAGCACGCGCGCCACCGCGATGGAGTGTGTGAGCAGCGCCGGTTGGGCGTTCTCGGTTGCCCGCAGCTTTTCCTCGGGACCAGCCCAACACAAACTCGACAGCGCCACACCGAGCACGTCGTCGGCTTCCTCGAACGTCCGCTTGGCCTCGGTTCGCGCCGCGACCAAATCGGCGCCCATGCCTACGAACTGGCTTCCCTGTCCGGGGAACTGGAATGCGATCGACGACAACGCTAGAGGCGAAGCACGGCCGAGCCCCACGCGAGGCCACCACCAAAAGCGGTCATTAGAATTGTACCTCCGGGCGGCACCATCTCGCTGCGTCGCACCTCGTCGAGCGCAATCGGAATCGATGCCGAGCTCGTGTTCCCATACCGATCGATGTTGATGTACAAACGCTCGCGATCTACGCCTAGCCGCTTAGCAAGCGATTCGATGATCCGAATGTTGGCCTGGTGTGGAATGACCAGGTCGATGTCAGCTATCGCCATCCCCGCTTTGTCGAGCACGATTCGGCTCGATTCCTCCATCGCCAACACAGCGCGCTTAAAAATGTCACGACCTTCTTGTTTGACGAACTCGAGTCGCTCGCTCCGTGTTTGTGGGGACGAAGGCATGGCCGCTCCACCCGCTGGTCGCCACAGCATCTGGGCACAACGTCCATCGGTCTGCATGTGGGTCGCCAACAACCCGGTGCCGCCGTTCGCCAGGTCACCACCGGGGCCTAGCAGTGCCGCGCCAGCCCCATCACCAAACAAGACGCACGTCGATCGATCGGTGTAATCGATGATAGCCGACATCTTCTCCGCTCCAATGACGAGCGCATTCTCGAACAGTCCGGCTTTCAATAGACCATCGGCAATGGCGACGCCGTAGAGCCAGCCTGCGCACGCCGCGCTAACGTCGAACGCGGCAGCGCAGTGAGCCCCGAGTCGGGCCTGGGTTTCACAGGCGGTCGATGGGAGCAGGTGGTCAGGAGTAGCGGTGGACAGAATTATGAGGTCGACGTCAATCGGATCGACTCCGGCCTCCAACAGTGCCTTTGAGCCGGCTCTCGCAGCAAGATCAGCCGTGTTTTCTCCGTCGGCACAGATGCGCCTTTCCCGAATCCCGGATCGAGTTCTGATCCACTCGTCCGATGTATCGACCATCTTCTCGAGGTCTGCGTTGGTGAGCACGCGCTCTGGAACAGCCAACCCAGTACCCCGAATGAAGCCCTCGCGTTGAGTTTGTTTCTGGTCGCTGATAACGCCCGCTGCCTGGCTTCTCATGCGCCCTCCTTCAGCTTTTCGTCGGTGACCGTCGAGGCCACGAACTCGCTGACCGCCTCTTCGATGTGGCGGTTGAGTTTTCGCGCTGTCGCTGTTCTCGCCACGTCGATAGCGTTCCGAAACGCTTTTACGCTGGAACCACCGTGGCCGATGACCACGATGCCGTTCACCCCCAACAGGGGAGCGCCACCGTACTCCGCATAATCGATCTTTCTTCTCACCGAATCGAACGCGGGCCGCATGAGCAGGGCTCCCAACCCGGCCAGGCGGCTCTTGCTCACTTCGTCGTGAACCGAGTCGGCGAGAAAGTCGATAAACGACTCGCCAAACTTCAGTAACACGTTGCCGACGAAACCGTCACATACCACCACATCCGCGGCCCCCCTAAGTACGTCGCGTCCCTCCACATTGCCGATGAAGTTCAAGTCGCTGACGCTCAACAGCTGGTGTGTGGCCACGGTGAGATCGTTTCCCTTGCTTGCCTCCTCGCCGATCGACAGAAGCCCCACGCGGGGCCGTTCGCGGCCCAAGACATCGATCGCATAGATGTGACCCATGATCGCGAACTGGACCAGGTGCTCAGGTCGACACTCGGCGTTGGCTCCGACATCGAGCACCAGGCAGGGCAGACCCTGAGTTGGGAAGATCGTTACGATGGCGGGTCTCGAGATGCCTACGATGCGCCCCAGGGTCAGCAGCGCTCCGGCCATCACCGCGCCAGTATTTCCAGCCGAAATAAACGCGTCGGCGTGACCAGACTTCTGCAATTCGAGCCCCACCGCGATCGACGAGTCCCGTTTGCGCCGCATGGCGGCGGACGGGGCGTCGTGCATCTCGATCACTTGAGGGGCGTGTTGGATCCGGAGCCGGTCACGCGGGTAGTGCTGCCCTTCCAAACACGGTGAGATCCTTCGCTCGTCGCCCGTCAGCACGATCTCGAGCAGCTCCTCGCCTTCCTCGACGGCCGCCAGCGCAGCCGTCACCGGATACTCCGGAGCGTGATCTCCCCCCATGGCGTCGAGCACGATTCGCATCGCTCGTATTTCACCTCTGGCCGACAGGCCTTGGAGGTGTCTAGAAATCCTCCACGTCGACGATGTGGCGTCCCGCGTAATGGCCGCAGTGCGGACAGACCCGATGCGGGAGCTTTGGCTGCAAACATTTGTCGCACTTAATCACAGTCGGCGCGTCCACATTCTTGTGGGTCCGGCGATTGCGTCGCCGCGTTTTGCTGATCTTTCGTTTTGGTACTGCCATCGGTATCAATCTCCGAGATACAGGTTGTCTTCAATCATCGAAGCGGAGTGCACTCAAGGCGCCCCAGCGTTCGTCAGTTTCGTCCCTTTCGCAGTCGCACTCTCTCTGGTTCAAGTTCTGACCACATTGTGGGCACATTCCAGCGCATTGTTTATCACACAACGGAAATCGACTGCGTTCCAAAAACAGCCACTCACGCACGGGCTCGTCGATTTCGATCTCGGTCGCCTTGGGGTCGATCGGAATCACGTCCGCGTCCCCGAGCTCATCGTCCGTACCCTTGGATTGCTGGTACACAACCCAAAAACGATCGTCGATCGCGACTTCCACTGGCGCGAGGCACCTTCTGCACGAACCCACGGACGAACCGTGGACGTCAACCGTTACGACGTACATCCCTCCAGTCGCGCTGGTCACCTCGACATCCAGCTGGACCGGCTCAGTGATTTGACTTCCGTAGCCATCCAGCAAGGGATCGTCCGGCGCGATCGTGAAGCCGGTCCTTAACCGGCCCCCTGAAAGACGCGAGAGATCAACGATCATAACCGTATAAGTATATTCTCTATAGTTACTTGGAACAAACGTCGCGGGGCGAGGGGTCTAGGCCCCGAAGAAGAACCCTATCTCGCGGGTGGCGTTGTCAGGAGAGTCCGACGCGTGGATGGCGTTGCGCTCAACCGATTCAGCGTATAGGCGCCGGACAGTGCCTTCGTCGGCCTCGCTCGGGTCGGTCGCGCCGATCGATCGCCTGAGTCCAGCAACGGCGTCCTCGCGCTCTAACACCATCGGCACACACGGACCGCTGGTCATGAAGTCCACCAAGCTATCGAAGAATGGCCGCTCCGCGTGTATCGCGTAGAAGTCGCGCGCACGCTCGTCGGTCAAAGTTTGCATGCGCATTTCACGGATTACGAAACCATCCGCCTCGAGATGTGCCAGAATGGCGCCGATCAGGTTCTTTCCGACCGCATCCGGTTTGATGATCGCAAGGGTTCGCTCGGTTGGCATCAGAACTGTAGCAACTTTCGAATGAGGGAACGACGACTGATCAATCCAACCCATTTTCCGTCCTTTGTCAACGGCAGCGGGTCGGCGTTCTTGTTGACTATGATCGAAGCTGCCTCGCTGATGCTGGCTTCAACCGGCAGGCAGAGGACCGCTTTCGACATGACGTCTCGGACTGAGGGGTCGGCTTCCTGCCTAGTTGCCAAATCTGACGGGCTTTCGAACACCCGCAGGTAACCCGGCAGGAAGTCCCGGATCAGATCCTTCTCCGAGATCATACCGACGATCTCATCTCTCTTGTTGACTACCGGTAGTCCAGTGTACTCCCCGCGCGTCATGAGCCGAGCCGCCTCACGCAGCGGCATCTCCGGATAGATCCTCTGCGATGCGGGCTGCATGACATCGATCACCGAGAACTTCTGGACCCGTGGCGCGCTGCGAACTGCCGGGAGATCGACGATCGACTGCGCATCGGGGGCAGAGAGCACCGCGTCGAGCACACTCTCTTCGCGCAGCAGCGCCGCCAGAGTAGCGACCGTCTCCAGATAGGCGGCTGACTCTCCTGGTGGCGCAGCGACCAGCACCAACAGCCGACCGCGGGTTTCGCCACCTGTCTCGGCTGGTACTCTCAGCGGTCGCTCGACGATGCCAACAGAAATCACGATTCGGTCGATGGTGTCCGACCAAAGGTGCGAAATAAACGCTCCGGCTCCAACGCCCATGGTGTCCTCGGCACCCAGCGTACTGACTTGTCGCAAGAACCGTTCACCGTCGACGACGCCGGGTTGGCTGGCGGCGAAAGCCGCAAGCTCATCCAACGCCTCGGCGTAGGACGTAGCGGCGAGCCGCGGCGCCACCTGACCAACCGAGAGGATCGGTTTCGTTCGAGTTGCCTCAGCCAAGGGCGCCCTCCACCAGTCTGACGATATCCGCCGGACGCTCAGCCACGGCGATCCCGTGATCCCGGAAGGCCGTCATCTTTTCAGCCGCCGTGCCTTCACTGCCCGAGATAATCGCACCGGCGTGCCCCATGCGTCTTCCGGGTGGGGCGGTCTGGCCGGCGATGAACCCCACCACGGGCGTGCTCATCTCGCTGTCCACGTAGCGAGCAGCCTCCTGCTCGTCCGTGCCGCCGATCTCCCCGATCATGACGACCGCCTCCGTGTCGGGGTCGGCTTCGAATTGCTCTAAGCAGTCGATAAACGATGTGCCAACGATCGGATCACCGCCAATACCGACGCACGTCGATTGGCCCAGTCCATTGGCCGTCAAATGATGGATCACTTCGTAGGTCAGCGTACCACTCCTCGAGACAACACCGACCTTACCCGGCGTACAGATGTTGCCCGGAAGGATCCCGATCTTCGATTCGCCCGGCGTGATCAGACCTGGACAGTTGGGCCCGACGATCCGCGCCCCACGCTCGCGCACAAACGCCATCACGCGCATCATTTCGAGAACCGGGATCCCCTCGGTGATAGCTACGATGAGCTCGACCCCCGCATCGGCCGCCTCGTAGATCGCGTCAGCGGCGAATCGTGGCGGTACGTAGATCACCGTCGCATTTGCACCCGTCTCTTGAACCGCCATCGCAACCGTGTCAAAGATCGGGATGGAGTCGTCAAACAACTGTCCGCCCTTGCCCGGTACTACGCCGGCGACCACTTGGGTTCCGTAGTCGCTCATCCGGCGGGCGTGAAACGAACCGTCGCGGCCTGTAATCCCCTGCACAGCGAGTTTGGTCGACCGATCGATGAGGATACTCACTGTGCGCCCTCTCCCGCGGGGGTCTTGGCGGTAGCCAGCTCGATCGCCTTGCGGACCACTTCGTCCATCGAGTTCGTAGCCGGCAGGTTTACCGACTCGAGGATTTCGAGGGCTTCCTTTTCGTTCGTCCCGGTCAAGCGAATGACAATCGGAACGACGACATCCATCTGGTCGAGCGCTTGAACGATCCCATTCGCGACGTCATCACAGCGCGTGATGCCACCAAAAATGTTGAATAGGAT
>JBDHED010000105.1:0-7291 GCA_039591175.1 Gemmatimonadota bacterium
CGCCGGTCGCGGCGTCATCGACCTCAAACGTGGCCAGGTGACACGTAGCGCAAAGCTCCGAGTTGGCCTCGGTGCCGTGTGTGCCGAGGATCTGGCCCTGATCGATCTGTGCGTTAGGCGGGAACCAGCCGGCGTCCCCGACCAGCAACGCCGATTCAGGGGAGTGGGGCTCCAATCCGTGCGAGGAGTTTGGATCCGGCGCGGTCCGCCGGTTGTGACACTGGGCGCAGAGATGCGTCTCGATCGAGGGTGTATCGACCGGGAACCTCAGTTGGTGCTCGTTGTCGTTGGCGTGCGGATCGTGACAGACCACACACACCACCGGCAGCGGATCGGCATCGAACTTCTCGGTGTAGTCGGCGTTCTCACCGAAGGCCAAGATCGAGGTTTGCCCATTGTGGCAAGCTGCACACTCCGGCCGGGCGGCAGCAAATCCCACCACCAAGGAGTGCGGCGAAGCCTCCCACTCCTCGACGAACGGGTGGTGCGTGCCCGCGTGGCACTCGCCGCACCCGGTGTCGAGCTCCAACCCGACCGACGCCTGAGCGAGCGGCTGGGTCGCATCGGGGTTGTTGGCGTGTGCCTCACCCGGACCGTGGCAGTTCTCGCACTGCACGTCGTGGTAGCGTGTGTCCTGGGTCGTCGCCCAACCACCGTCGGTCTCGGTGAGATTGCCTTCCTGGCTGACCGTGTGACAGTTCTCGCAGAACGGCTGCGCATGACCGCTATTAATCAGCGACTCATAAGCGTCCGCGTGCGCAGTTTCCTCCCACTCCGACTGCTGGCCGATGAGACAGTTGCCGCAGACGGTAAGGTTGGTCGCTTCCTCGTCGTAGCCCACGAAGCCGACCGCCATCGCTGGTGGGTCCTCGAAGAGCGGTCGATCGACCAACACCTCCACGATCTTCTCGTCTTCACACACCGACCCCAGCATGGAGCCGAGCAGGACGAGAGCCGTCGGAAGAACAAGAAGTCGTCTCATATCAATTCTTATCATCGCTGCCTCGCCTGCAAACAGTTATCGCTCGTGTCGTCGGAATGAGTCGTTGTTATTATCGCCCGATGGTCACAAGCTTGTCTGTAGGGAAGAGTCCGGCGTTCTACGTAGGCGATTCCCGAACCCGCCTGAAGGCATGATCGGGCGCCCCGGCGCTTCTGTAGGGAAAACCCGAAGTCTTCCGTAAAAGCACTTCGGTTGGAACGCGGCCCGACCGCGTTTGGAGTTAACATATGGCGCGACAATACTGGCTCTTCAAATCCGAGCCCGATGCGTACTCGATCCACGATCTCGAGCGCGACGGCTCGACCGAGTGGGACGGAGTGCGTAACTACCGCGTGCGCAACTTCATGCGCGACAAGATGGTGGTCGGCGATGGGGTTCTCTACTACCACTCCAACACCGACGTCCTTGGGGTCTATGGGCTCGCAGAGGTGAGCGCTCCGGCCCACCCCGACTCCTCGCAGTTCGAGGTCGGGAACAGGTACCACGACTCAAGATCGGACCCCGAGGATCCCCGCTGGTGGTGCGTCGACGTGAGCCACCAGAAGACGTTCGGCGAGCCGGTCACACGCGAAGCGATGAAGAAGACGCCGGGGCTCGAGGAGATGTGGGTGCTGAAACGCGGTATGCGGCTCTCGATCACGCCGGTCACCAAGCGGGAGTTCGACGTCATCGTGCGGCTAGGTCGGTAAGTTCTTGCCGCCTCCTGGGCGCGACCGTACACTCGGGGCGTTCTCAGCGCCGGTCGCCAATCAGATCGTCGTTCGAATCGGAGGTTCCACTATGAAAGCGTTGTGCTGGTCCATACTGGCCGTCCTTCTGTTCGCCATGCCGTCGGTGTCGGTAGCCCAACAGGCCCGCGTCGTCGATTCCGAGCCGATTCAGCTGACCACCCAGACCGACATCGATCGTGCCAACCGAGAAACCCTGGGCGCGTTCCTGAGTCGTGACGAAGTCCGTCGCGCCGCCGTGATCGCCCGCGTCGACATGGGCCAGACGATGGCTGCCGTGAACTCCATGGACAGCGATCGCCTCGCCAGCGCGGCACAACAAGCGCGGGTGATCGAAGAGCAGTTCGCGCTGGACGACGTGATCTCGATCCGCGCCACGACATTGATCATTGTTCTGTTGCTGCTGATCATTATCATCGTCGCCGCCTAGGCCCAACCCGAAAAGACGTGACAATGCCCCTCCGCGCCGCCTTGAAGCTCACTATCGCAGGCCTGGCATTGGCTGCGCCCGCCATTGCTCAGACGCCTCAGGACCGATCCGACGCGGTCGCGCATGCGCGCGCGTTGATGGCTGAAACACCGCTGATCGATGGCCATAACGACCTGCCGTGGCAGATGCGTGACCACGCCGCTGGAGATTTCTCCCAGATCGACATCGCCGAACTCCAGGAGGAGCTCCACACCGACATCCCGCGGCTCCGTCAGGGACTGATGGGCGGCGCGTTCTTTGTCGCCTACGTACCGGCCGACCTGATCGCCAACGGCGCCACGCGATTCGGCCTCATGCAGATCGACCTGATTCATCGCATGGTCGATCGCTACCCGGACACGTTCGCGCTCGCTACCACCGCGGATGAAGTCACAGCCGCGTTCGACAGCGGTCGGATCGCGGTGTTGATCGGGCTCGAAGGTGGCCACGCGATCGAGGGATCGCTCGACGTATTGCGCACCTTCAGCGATCTCGGCGTCCGGTACATGACGCTCACCCACTGGCGAACCCACGCCTGGGCCGATGCGGCCACCGACGAACCCCGTCACCAGGGCCTGTCCGAGTTTGGCGAATCTGTGTTACGCGAGATGAACCGGTTGGGAATACTGATCGACTTGAGCCACGTTTCGGATGAAACGATGATCGACGCGCTCCGACTCTCTGAGGCGCCGGTGATCTACTCGCACTCGTCCGCGCGCGCGTTGACCGATCACGTGCGTAACGTGCCCGATCCCATACTGAGACAACTGGCCGACAACGGCGGGATCGTAATGGTCAACTACGCGCCCCCGTACGTGAGTGACGAAGTGCGCGAGTACAGAGAAACAGAGGGCGACAGTTCCCCGGCGCCCCGCGCGACGCTGGCGCAGGTCGCGGATCACTTCGACCACTTGATCAGCGTGGCCGGCATCGACCACGTCGGTTTCGGGTCTGACTTCGACGGCATCGATACCACGCCGATCGGGCTCGAGGACGTATCGACGTTTCCGGCGATCGTAGCCGAGCTCATTGGGCGCGGTTATACCGACACGGAGATCAAGAAGCTGCTCGGTCTGAACCTGCTCAGGGTTCTGCGCGACTCCGAGGCGGCGGCGAGCCGTCTACAGGCCGAGAGCGACCCCACCGTGGCCACGATCTCGCCCCAGATCGACGAACCCGGAGAGCGATGACCGAAAACCGTTTTGGCGACATCGATCGGCTGTGCGTAAACACGCTCCGAACGTTGTCGATCGATCAGCCGCAGCGGGCAAACTCGGGCCACCCTGGGTTACCGATGGGCGCCGCCCCGATGGCGTACGTCTTGTGGCAGCGACACCTGACGTTCGATCCGCGTGATCCCAAGTGGCCCAACCGCGACCGTTTCGTTCTGTCGGCTGGCCACGGTTCGGCGCTGATCTACTCGCTGCTCCATCTATATGGTTACGATCTTCCGCTCACTGAGCTGGAACGGTTTCGCCAGTGGGAGAGCCAGACCCCCGGCCACCCCGAGTACCACCTGACGCCGGGCGTCGAGGCCACAACCGGCCCGCTCGGACAGGGGTGCGCAAACGCCGTCGGGATGGCGATCGCTGAACGATGGCTAGCCAATCATTTCAATCGCCCCGACTTTCCGATCGTCGATCACCGTACGTTCGCCTTGGTTTCCGACGGCGACATCATGGAGGGCGTCGCCGCCGAGGCGTGCTCGATCGCCGGTTTCTTGAAGCTCGGCCGGCTGATCCTGCTGTACGACGACAACAGGATCACGCTCGACGGCCCGCTGTCGCAGTCGATGGATGAAGACGTCGCCATGCGGTACGAGGCGTACGGCTGGCAGGTGTTGACCGTCGGCGACGGTGACAACGATCTGCCGGCGATCGACGCGGCGATCGATGCCGCCGTTGCGGACACCGAGCGACCGTCGCTCATATCGATACGGACGACGATCGGGTTTGGATCTCCGAGCCGGGCTGGTTCTCACAAGGCGCACGGCGAGCCGCTCGGCGACGAGGAAGTGGTGCGCACGAAAGAAGCCCTCCGCTGGCCCGCGCCCAAAGAGACGTTCCACGTCCCCGACGAGGCTCGTGCCCACATGTCCGATGCGGGCGCGAGAGGGGAGAGTTCGCGACTCGGTTGGCAAAAGATGTTCGACGGGTACGCCGAGCGACACCCGGAGCTTGCCGAAGAGTGGCAACTCGCGCTGTCGGGGGCGTTGCCAAGCGGCTGGGACGGCGACCTCCCCGTCTGGGAACCCGGTGAGCCGGTCGCGACCCGCGTTGCCGCGGGCACCGCGCTCAACGCGATCGCCCAGCGGGTACCGTGGCTGATCGGGGGCGACGCCGACCTGGCCGGGTCGACAAAGACGACGATCGCTGGTGTTGACGATTTTGACGGCCAGACCGGGAGCGGACGCAACTTCCACTACGGGATTCGCGAGCACGCCATGGGGGCGATCTCGAACGGCATGGCGTATCACGGCGGCGTGCGACCGTTCGCGGCCACGTTCTTCGTGTTCTCGGATTACATGCGCCCGGCGGTGCGGTTGGCGGCGCTCAACGAGCTGCCAGTGATCTTTGTTTGGACCCACGACTCGATCGCCATCGGCGAGGACGGACCGACCCACCAGCCGGTCGAGCACCTGATGTCGCTCCGAGCGATGCCAAACCTGACCGTCATCCGGCCAGCCGACGCGAACGAAGCCGCAGCGGCGTGGCGCTGGACGATGACACACACCGACGGACCGGTGGCGCTGGTTCTGACACGTCAGAAGCTGGCCACGATCGATCGTACCGATCGACCCGAGGCCGACACATTGGCGCGCGGGGCGTACGTGCTGTCGGACCCGCCAAGCGGAGAGCCGGACGCCATTGTGATCGCCACCGGCTCCGAGGTCTCGGTGGCACTCAAAGCACAGTCGGCGCTCGCCACGGAGGGGATCGGTGCTCGTGTCGTATCGATGCCGAGCTGGGAGATCTTCGCCGATCAGGACGCAACGTATCGCGATCAAGTGTTGCCGCCGGAAGTCACCGCCCGCGTTTCGGTCGAGGCCGGCGCGACGCTCGGCTGGGAACGATGGATCGGCGACCGCGGCACCGCGATCGGCGTCGACCGTTTTGGGGCTTCAGCACCGGGCCCGACCAACCTCGAGCGCTACGGCGTCACCGCCGATCGGGTGGCCACCGCCACCCGCGCATTGATCGGCCAACCCGCGTCCGCATGATGCGACCACGCGACGGCGGCGTGGCGATCGCACGATGATCGTCGCCATTGGCGCAGACCACGCCGGTTATCCGCTCAAACCACGCGTCATGGCCGCTATTGCCGACGCCGGTCACGAGATCTCCGACGTCGGCGCGCACGATCTCGATCCTGATGACGACTACCCCGACTACGCTCGGCTAGTGGGGACCGCAATCGCACACGGGAATGTTGACCGCGGCGTGCTCGTATGCGGTAGCGGTGTCGGTGCCGCGGTCGCGGCGTGCAAGATCCCCGGAGTGCGCGCCTCGGTGGCCCACGATACCTTTTCGGCCCGGCAAGGCGTCGAAGATGACGACATCAACGTGTTGGCACTCGGGGCGCGCGTGATCGGCCCGGAGCTGGCAGCCGAAGTCACGACCGCGTTTCTGGCGGCCCGTTTTTCCGACGCCGATCGGCACACTCGTCGCCTGGCCAAAGTGATCGAGATCGAACGCGACGCGCTGGCCGGCGAGTTCGACCGGTAAGACCCCAAGGAGGATCCCGTGGCCAACCCGCTCAACCAACTCCGCGAGCTCGGTCAGAGCATTTGGCTCGATTACATCCGCCGCGATCTGTTCGACGGTGAGCTCGCCCGATTGATCGAAGAAGACGACTTGGCGGGGATGACGTCGAACCCGACGATTTTCGACGGCGCGATCAGCGACAGCGATCTATACGATGACGACATCCGCAGCGCCGGCAGTGGCGTCGAGCCGGACGTGGTCTTCGAACGATTGGCGGTGGCCGATGTTCAGCGTGCGGCCGATCACTTCCGACCGCTGTACGACAGCACCGAAGGCAAGGACGGCTTCGTCTCGATCGAGGTTCGCCCGAGTCTGGCGTACGACACCGACGGAACAGCCGAAGAAGTGCGCCGCCTGTGGGAAGCTTGCGATCGGCCCAACGTGATGGTGAAGATCCCTGGGACGTACGAAGGATTGCCCGCGATACACCAGTCCTTGCTCGACGGCATCAACATCAACATCACCCTGTTGTTTTCTGTCAACCGTTACCACGAGGTGATGGACGCTTGGTTCTCCGCGCTGGAGGAGCGCGTCGAGCGCCACCTTCCCGTCGATCGGGTGGCCTCGGTCGCGAGCTTCTTCGTCAGCCGCGTCGACTCGATGGTCGACAAGCGGTTGAGCCAGGTGATCGAAACCGAGACCGGTGACAAGCGGGAATCGGCTGAGCGCCTGATGGGCCAGATCGCGATCGCCAATGCGCGGCTCGCGTACCAGGCGTTCGAGGAGCGAGTCCAGGCGCCGCGGTTTGCGGCACTTGCTGCCGCCGGGGCCCGGGTCCAGCGCCCGCTCTGGGCTTCGACGTCGACCAAAAACCCCGATTATCCCGACGTTTACTACGTCGATTCATTGATCGGGCCCGAGACGGTAAACACGCTGCCACCCAAGACGCTCGATGCGTTCCGTGATCACGGCGACCCCGTCGTGCGGATCTACGAGGACCGCAAGGAGTGTCACGAGATGATCGGCGAGCTTGGCCACGTGGGGATCGATTTCGATGACGTCACGCAGGAGCTCGAAAAGGAAGGCGTGAGCAAGTTCGCCGCCTCGTACGACCAACTGCTCGAAACGATCCGCCGCGAACAGCGCCTCGTTCAAACCGCCTGATCTGATTTAGGCGAAAGGCACCATCGTGGATCTCGTCACGCTGAGCCGAGCGTTCGGATTCTCCTTCACCGCCGGCATCAACCTGTACGCCACCGTCGCGATCATCGGTTTGGCGGAGCGGTACGGTTGGGTCGACCTGCCAGCGCAATTCCAGGTCTTCGACAACGACATCGTCATCTACGGCGCGCTGGCGATGTACGCGATCGAGTTCTTGGCCGACAAG
>JBDHED010000106.1:0-7193 GCA_039591175.1 Gemmatimonadota bacterium
CTTAAACCGCAGTTCCAGCAGGATGTCGCGCGCATGGGTGCTGTCCTCGACGCGGGGATCGCCAACCGCACCCAGCAGAATCGCGTCGAAATCGCTCTTCAGCCGCTTGAACGCATCGTCCGGCAGGGTTTCCCCGGTCTCCAGATAGTGATCGGCGCCAAACGGAAACGACTCGAATGCGTACTCGACGCCCGCTCGTTGACCGGCCACCTCCAGCGCGTGGCGCGCGACGTCGACGACCTCCGGGCCCACGCCATCGCCGCCGATCAACGCTACACGCGTCATGCAACCAACTCTTCGAGGGCGGTGATCAGACGTTGCCCGCCCACCCGATCGGGAATCGAGATTCGGGCCCACGTCTCGATACCGGGAGCCACCATCGGCCGGACAATGATCCCGCGCTCGAGCAGTCCCTGGTTCAGGTGTTCGGCGTCGGCACCCAGCTGTGTAAACAAGAAGTTTGTCTCTGAGGGGATGGTCGAGAATCCAAGTCGTGCTAACTCGGCGGCCAACCAGTCGCGCTCGGTAGACACCAGCGCGACTACCTCACGGAGATGCTCATCATCATCGATCGCGGCCAACGCGCCCGCCTGGGCATAGACACCGGCATTGAACGCCTCTCGCACCCGGTTCATCGCTAGCGCCGTTTCGGACCGCGCGATCGCGTAGCCGATTCGCAATCCGGCCAGCCCGTGCGCTTTCGAAAACGTCCTCAGGACGACCAGGTTGTGGCCGCTCTTGATCCGTTCGATCTCATCCGGCAACAGTAGCCCCGTAGGGACGAACTCGTGGTACGCCTCGTCGAGCACAACCAGCACCTCGGGCGGTATCCGATCGAGAAAGGTCGCCAGCTCATCCGGTCCGATGTGCGTCCCGACCGGGTTGCACGGGTTGTCAACGAACACCACTCGGGTCGAGTCGCTGATCGCGGCGGTCATCCCATCCAGGTCGAATCGCCAGTCCCGATGAGGGACTACGACCGTACTGCACCCAACAACCTGGCAGGCGATCTGAAACCGTGGAAACGATGGGAAGCCGACGATCGCCTGGTCGTCCGGACGGAGGAACGCCCGCGCAACCAAATCGATGCACTCGACCGAGCCGTTGCCGATGACGATTTGCTCCGGCGACACACCGTGACGATCAGCAAGCGCGGCGCGCAATGCTACCGCCTGGCTGTCAGGGTACTGGTGTGCTTGAGCGCCCAGACCGGCGAGCGCCGCGACCGCGCGTGGAGATGGTCCCACGGGGTTCTCGTTCGACGCCAGCTTGAGCACGTCCCGGACACCGTAATCGCGCATGATCTCGGTCCGATGTCGGCCCGGGATGTAGGGCCAAATCCGCTCGAGGTCGGCGCGCGGCGGTGTTGGGGGCGTAGCCGCTCGGACTACTGCTCCCATTCTTTCAAGAAGTGGTGTACGTACTCCTCGTACTCGGCCAACGCGTCGACACCTTCCGACAGCCGCTCGAAAGCGCTCGTCGCGTCTTCCTCGGCTTCCCACCCGGAGTCGTCTTTGTGGTTGGTCGCGTACTCGGTCAAGCCGACCAAGGTGGCACCAACCCGCCCCGGGAGGACGTCGTGCTCGACCAGGATCTCGATCACGTCGAGGTTGTCCTCGGGCTCCTCCCACTCGGCACCCTTGAGCAGCGCTCGAGCCGAAACCACCGTATGGCGCATCGCGCCCTCGAGGTGCCTGAGCGCCGTCTCGCGGGCGGTGGGCGCAGCCGAGAACGTGTCTTCGCCTTCATCGACCGCTACGCGGATCGCCTCGATCTCGGCGTCCAACGCATCGAGTTCACGAAGAACCTGAGTGAAGTTCGTTTCCGTCACTACCCGAAGGATAGATGCCGCGGCGCGCGTGTCAACCGGCACGCTTGGCCGAGGTGCGGCTAGACCGTCCGCACAGACCCCGAGCTCGTGACTCGGACCAACTCGCCGTTACGGAAGGCCGCGGTCGCTTCCGACGCCACCTCGACCACGGGAACGGTTTTGTACGAGAGCTCTCTGCCAACCACGACGCCGAGCACGAGGATCGCGTCCACCCGGCCGAGGATCAGCGCCGCGGGGGCGCTCCCGTTTCGGAGCAGCTCCAACATGATCGCGCTGGACGAACTCGAGCCAACCGTGTCGGGAACGGCCAGGATCCGCCCGGTGATCTCGGCTCCGTGATCGGGATGGCGGGGGTCGGCGATCGTCCCCGACTCGGGATCCACACCTCCCCAGAAGCTGATCGGGGCCCTGAGCCGCAAGAACGGGCCTTCCGCCTCGCCATCGAACAGGACCCGGCCACGAATCTCAGTCATAGGCAGCGTTCGACCGTGATCCCATCATCAACCCCATACGGACTCATCACGCTCGACACGCCCGGTCAATGCGGACGCGACGCAATCCTCGAGGCTCCCGTAGACGACGTCGTAGCCGATGTTTGAGGGCGAGTAAAGGGCAAATTTCCCGGAGTTGGTCATCAGCGTTCCCCCCGTCGATGGGAGGATAGGCGTGACGACGACGCAGGTATCGACGATGATCTCCACGCCGGCATCGATCAGTGGGCCGGTGCGACCCTGGGCATCCAGCTGCTCGAGAACGCCCCGCCCGGTGCAAACGT
This sequence comes from Gemmatimonadota bacterium, assembly GCA_039591175.1. Lineage (GTDB taxonomy): Bacteria > Gemmatimonadota > Gemmatimonadetes > JACCXV01 > JAHWKZ01 > CAMYLR01. The sequence continues at coordinate 2,607 of JBDHED010000106.1, forward strand.
AGAACGGCACCTCAAAACGACGGTCAGGCAGCAACTCCTCGAGTTGGGTGAACTCCTCCAACGAGAAGTGCGGGCTGCCGAGCGCCACCGCGTCGATCGATTCTCCGGCCACCGTCGACAGCTCATCCCGGGCGGCCCGGACCGCCTCGGGCGTCAGGCGGATGACGTCCTCGGGCTGACGATCCCCCAGCGCTGCTTCGACGGTGCGCGCCTCGGGCGTGATGCCTGCCACGTGGAACAGCCCCACAGCCCCGGTCGTCGCTGCCGCTGCCCCCAACGCCTTGAGCTGGTCTTCGCCGGTGCTGGGGGGCAAGCCGTCGATGACCGCGATACGAGCCCCCAGCGTCCTCCCCAACCACGACCCCAGCACAGGGAAGAACACGTCCGCGCCTTTGAGTCGTTCGGGAACAGTGCTGGTGTCAACGACGACGGTCGCGAGTCGCTCCACATCGGTATGCAGCCCGACATACGGCGCCCGCGCAACCACGGCGCAGCAGATATCCATGAAGTCGCCGTAGCGGTTCGTACGCGCCCCGAGCACCGAGTTGGCAAACGCGACGGCATTGCTTTCGCCCCAGGCCACGTGCTCGCCCAACCCGGGGCGATGTCCGGCCTGATAAGGCGCGCAGGTCCAGGTCGGGGCGCATCCCATGGTCTCGTACGCAGCCATCTGGCGCCGGGCCATCTGATAGCTGTGGGGGTCGGCGTTCACACGGCTCGGGTTGAGGAGATCGAGGGCACCGACGTTGAGCGTGGTCGGCACGGCTACGCGGGCGCCGTCCTCGACGAGCCGCTGCGCGAATTCCACCCCGCCGTCGCCGTGATACAGGCATCCATCGATGTGCGCGGAGGAGATCTCGATCAGGCGCGGCGCACCCAGAAACCCCGCCATCTCGACCACGACGCGCATGCAGACGGCGGCCGCGGGGCCATCGGCTCCGTCCAGTACGGACTGTTCGTCACTAGTAAGCGTCATGTGCTATCGCCGGAGACCGGGATCGATCTCGACCGACGTTCGACCCGCCTCTCGCAATCGCCATCGCAATCGCCGCTGATCGTCGTACCCTAGCTCGGTAGCACCAGCGGGCGCACGACACGCCGGATCGGTGATTCGCGGTATCGGCTTCCGGGGTGGCCGTTTGGTGTAGATCCAACGTTCAGCGGTGTTCCCCTCGAGCACGCTGATCAGCTCCGCGGCGCCGGTTTCGACGAGTCCCAGGTGAGTTGCGGTCGGGTACGTGCAAATGCGGTTGGGCGGACCCAGAACCGCGAGCACGGTATCAGCGGGCATCCCCCACTCCAATCGGTCGACACCGGAGCGAAACGAGCCGACTGGAACGCACACCGTTCGCAGGATCGCGACGCCCAAGCCGAAACCGATCAACCCCAAAACGAGCTTTGTGCCGCTCTTCGTCAGTCACCCTCCGAGCGACCAGCGATGAGGCGCTCGATCCGCTCGATCGCAACCGACTCGAGCTCCGGCGCCGGCACCAGCCGGCCGTTGGCCCACCGAAAAGCACTCGCCCGCCAAGCCATGCGTTGCTCGGGAACCTGCCCTTCGACACGTCCGATCGCGACGACGACCTCGAACCCACCGTCCTGGTCCAAATCGAGCAGACCCATTTCGTTTGAGCCGATCGCTGTCTGCCCGTCAAAGAAGAAAGCCGGCTGCGCGCCGCTGCTCGTGACCGCCTCGATCGCGACCAGCTGTCCCCCAGAGGTGACCCCGAACAGGCCGATCGCGCTCAGCGGCGGCCGTGAAGAGGGAAACGTCAGCAACAGCATCGGACGACCGCCGAGCTCGGAAACGACCCGCAAGGTCGCACCTCCAGAGACGTTCTCCCATGCGTCAAACCCGAGCACGTCGAGGTCCAGCAAGGGCTCGGTGGATCGCACCCGGTATCCGTCAACCCGCTGTTCGAGCACCATCGCCGAGGGAGCGCCCTCCGCCGACCGGTACAGCGCCACCGACTCGGGTGTGGCGTCACCCAGCAGATCGACCGAGAACACACCGCCGCGCTCGAGTGTCGCTCCCGGCGGTGCACTTTCGGCCAGTGGCTCGAGGTGTGTCTCGACCGCGAACATCGCGTTGACCGGATCCCATAGATACTCCAGACCCTCCTGGGCATCGGGGCCCGACGCGACCTGCAGCCTCAATCGTTGATGGTCGACCCATTCGCTAAACACGACGCTTTGGCCGCGACGATTGAGCCACCCAGCAACCGGGTGCGGAGCTGTCCGTCCCGAACGGGCGCTGTAGATCTCGGTGTGCACACGCCCATCCTCGTCGGCCAATTGGTAGGCGAGAAACGGTCCGGCAGGCGCCCACGCCAAACTGTCGAGCCGACCGTCCTCAGGTGTCACGACTATCTGCGCCGATTGAGCCAGACGCGACCAGACCCCGAGCCGCCCGGTAGCTGTGGCAAACGCGATGTGTGAGGAGTCCGGAGAGATCGCGACGCGAGCAAAACGAACGGGCGTGTCACCTGTTCCGACGCCAAGCCGGTTGCTGTCGAAGACGACGTTGGGACCCAGCAGGACCGCGGTCGAGTCGGCGCTCACCCGAAGCTCACCGCCCAGCGCGATCGGTGCAGGCGGCTCTTCTTCACCACAGCCAGCGCCTATCGCGATCCCTAGGAGCAGAGCGATCCGGACCGACGAGCAGTGGTACACAGTCCTCAGTAGCCGCCGTTCTTCAGGACGTCGCGGGCGATGACGAGGCGCTGGATCTCGTTTGTGCCTTCGAAAATCCGATTGATCCGCGCGTCGCGATAAAAGCGTTCGGGCCACATTTCGGCGGAGTAGCCCATCCCCCCATGGATCTGGACCGCCTTATCGACGATCCGGTCGAGGGCTTCCGAGCAGTAATACTTGCAGATCGCTGACTCTCGGCTGAACCGCATCCCCTGATCACACATCCACGCGGTTCGGTACACCATGTTCTCCATCGCGTACGTGTCGCCGGCCATCTCCGCAAGCATGAACTGAATCGCCTGGAACTTGCCGATCGGCTGCCCGAAAGCGTGCCGCTCGCCGGCGTATTCGACGCACCGGTCGATAGAGTCTTTGGCCGCACCCAACGTCGCCGCGGCCAGCCCCAACCGCCCCACGTCCAGAACGCCGAACGCGATGTGCGCCCCTTGACCAATCTTGCCGACCAGGTTCTCGGCCGGTACCTCCATGTCTTCAAAAATCAACTCACACGTGTTCGAGCCCCGGATTCCCATCTTCTCTTCGATCTTCCCAACGGAGTATCCGGGAAACGACCGCTCGACGATGAACGCCGCAGGTCCCGAGTCCGCCTCGGTCTCGCCCTCGACATTGCAGAACATCGACACCACATCCGCCAACCCACCGTTGGTGATCCAGATCTTGGTGCCGTTGACTATGTACTTGTCACCCTTGAGAACCGCTGTCGTTTTCATCCCCATCGCGTCGGAACCAGACTCGGGCTCGGTCAGAGCGTACGCGCCGATGTTTTCACCACGTGCCAACGGGGGCAGATACTTCTTCTTTTGCGCCTCCGTCCCGAACTGGTGAATCGTCATCGCGCCGATCGACTGGTGGGCGCCGATGAACGTCGCCGTTGAAGCGCAGGCGCGGCTGATCTCCTCTTGCAGGACGACGTATCCGAGCTCGCCCATTCCAACGCCATCGTACTCAGGTGGGAAGGCGACGCCGAGAAACCCGAGCTCACTCATCATTTTTATGATGTGTTCGGGAATGGCGTGCTCTTTGTCGATTTGGTCGGCGACTGGCCGCAACTCTTCGTCGACGAAGCGCTTCGCGGTGCGACGAAGCTCCTTCTGTTCGTCAGTGAACGACCAATCCATGTTGACTCGCTACGCCCTGGCGGGTTGAAGCTCAGCGATCAAGTGTGCCGAAACCGCCTCGATCACGACTTCCCGGGCCCGCTCAGCGACTTCTTCCAGCGATGGGGTACAAGGCGCCATCGATCGAGCTCGTTGGCGAAGATCGTCAACCGATGGAAGCTGCGGGTGCGGAATCGACACATCCCGGAGCATTGACTCGACTCGCGCCTTGGCTTTGGGCGCCGTCGCCACGACCTCCTCTAGGCTCGGCCGTTGCGACCAGGTGGCGCGTACCTGTTCGGCGATGCGTTCGACCGGGAACGTCGCCGCCAATTCGTGCGCTACCTGCTCGATCGCGCGGCGCGGGAGCCGGCGCTCGCCTTCGAGCACATCGCCCGGGGGGCCTTTCAAATCCCATACCAGACCCACCCACGACAAGAGCTTCAGGATGTAGTAGGTGACATCGATCTCCCACCACCGCCAACCCTGGCGAGTGGCGACCTGGTAGTAGTGATGATTGTTGTGCCACCCCTCACCCATGGTGATCAATGCCAGAAACCAGTTGTTGCGGCTGTCGTCGCCGGTGAGGTAGCGCTGGCGACCAAAAACGTGGGCCAGCGAGTTGATCGCGAACGCTCCGTGGTAGACGAGCACGGTGCTTAGGAAGAAGCCGATAAACAAACCCGGCCAACCAGCTACCAGGAAACACACCACGCCCAACAGCACCCCTGGCAGATGTTTGTGCTTGTCGAGCCAGCGGAGCTCCGGATATTGG
>JBDHED010000107.1:0-8685 GCA_039591175.1 Gemmatimonadota bacterium
ATACCGAGCAGAAGCGCGGGATAGACTTGCCGACTGATGATCGCCAGCGTGATCGCCAGCAACGGAGGAACCAGCGACAGGAAGCCGGCGTTTTCCGTCACGATGGCGAGACCGGCTGCTCGCAACGAGCCTCGGTCTTGACCCGCTCGATGATCTCACGCTGCAAGTGGTGCATGTCATGGTCGGCTTCGATCCATCGGGCGCGCTGCCAATCCGTCTCTGGACCCTCAGCGAGGATGCGATCCAAGCCCTCTATCGCGGCACCGGTCGTGCCGAGCTCCACCGCCGATGGCTCGGCAGCGTCGCGGAGCGCCTCCATCTCTTGTCGCAGAGTGACGACTTCGCCACTCACCGGATGCGCGATCTCAGCGTCCCAATCGAAGCGTTGAGCCTTGAACCAACCGTCCTCGAGGTATGCCGGCTCCAGCTCCCACTCCGGTCGACCGGCACCGAAGTCTGCCAGCAGACCCGCAGTCAATGCCTGAGACAACGCCACGAACGTGCGTACACGCTCGAGATCGATCTGCATGTCGAGCATCCGTAACTCGACCGTTCCGTATGTCATATGCGGCCGAACGTTCCACCACACTTGCCGCGGAGCGGTGATCGCGCCCGAAGCGACCAACCCTTCGATCACATCCACGTGGTGCGCCCAGTCTCGAAAGCGGGGCGCGAAACCGGTTCGCGGGAAGGACCCAAAAACGTGCATTCGGATAGTCTGGAAACCGGTATCGACGCCCTCGAAGAACGGCGCGTTGGCCGACAGGGCCAGCAGCGGCGCGCACCAGCGACGAAGCTGGTTGGCGATGTACACCCGCGCTTCGACGTCCTCCACGCCGACATGGACGTGAAGCCCGAACGACATGTTGCGGAGCGCCAAGTATCGGAGTTGATGGCCGACCCACTGATAGCCCGGGGTGTCAACGAAACCTTGATCTCTCCAGTCTGCGAAGGGGTGTGCACCACCGACACCGATCGCGACCCCCTGGGCCTCGGCGAGAGCAATAATCGAGCACCGTAGCTGCCGCACGCTCTCGACCGCTTCGTCGACGTCGGACGCAACCGGGATGTCACCTTCGAGAACCGTGTGCAGCAGCTCGTATCCCAACCGATCGCGCAACTCGCGCGGTGCGGCCTCGAGCAGCTGGTCCACGACGGGTACGAGGTCACCAGTTGACGGATCGCAGATCTGATATTCTTCTTCGACCCCGAGGGTGAGCGGACCTTTCATGACGGACTACGGAAAAGCGGAGATCAGGTAGGCACGCTCGTTATCGTCGAGCGCATACAAGTCGTAGAGGTGATTATCGGCTTCGGCTTGCAGCTCATCGATCTGTTTTTGAGTGGTCTCGATTTGCGACTCGATCCGGGCCTGGCGCTGAAGGACCTCGACCACATGGGCGGTCGACATCGGCATGCGGATATACTCCTCTAGGTCTTCACGCGTCATGCCATCCAATTGATCGAATCGTTGCTGGAGCCAGAACTCCAAGTACGTCGCCGCCTCCTCGGTCGTTGTGACGATCGTCGACCCACGGGTGAATATCACCACCGGACCGCGCCGCTTGACGCTCGCCACCGATCCCAACGGACGCGGGACGTTGATCTCGCGAATCATGCCCTCGGTTTCCCCGATCGGGATCACCTGAATTCCCGCCTCGTCGGCGATCTTCTGGACCTGGTCTACACTCCCCAAGAGGCTCGCGTTCTTGCGTCCGAGCTTGAGGATCTTGTCCCGCACCTTTCGGAACGCTGCGCCGTTCGTCTTCGTCAGCATCGGGACCATGAACTCTGCCAGACGGTCGACTGGAGGCACCGCCGGCTTCCCAGCTTGGCGCGGATAGAAGTACCGCCAGTAGAAATTGAATAATCGTGAATTGAGTATGACCGCCAGATCCTCACTCGGTGTCGTCTTGAGCCGTGGAACCATGCCGATCAGCGAACTGACCGGCAGCATGTACTTCGGCACTAACACGGTTACCGGCGCGTCCTTGGCTCTCAGCATGAGCTTCGGGCTCTTGATCGCTCTTGCGTGTTCAGCGTCAAACAGCTCGTTCTTCGGAGTGCGACTGAAGCAGAGGGGTGGCTTGAACGAATGTTGCCCCACAAGCGATGTGCGTTCGACGAATCCAACCGCCCGGTTGCGCTTGCGGGTGTCGTACGACTCCCACTCGCGTCGACCGATCAGCTGGTCGCGTCCACGCTTATCCATCGGGTCCGGCGTCCCGGTCAAGAACTCGACCAGCCGGGAAAGCGGCACAGTCCGCACTTTGACACGCTGATAGCGGGACGCGACCGCCTTGGCGACCTTTGTGCTACGCGACCGGCGAGTGTAGACCATGCATATATGAATGAGTCAAGTTGTCCTCAGAACTCGGGCGGGATCCATGCGCGCCGCCCGGAGGGCCGGTGAAACAGCTGCGACGACGCTCACCAAAAACCCCAAGCTAAGACCAGCTATAACGATCGGCCACGAGAGCCAGAAATATGTCTCCGGCAAGAGCGGCATCGCGGGGAGCACTCGATCGAGCACCACATCGGCCACCCGGGCGGCCCCGATCGCGACGATGACCCCGATCGCCGAGCCGACCAAGCCGAGCAACGCCGCCTCGGCCAGAAAGAGCACCCGGATATCGTTCCGGCTAGCACCAACCGACCGAAAAACGCCGATCTCGTGACGGCGCTCCATGATCGAAAGCGCGGTCGCATTGGCGATCCCGATACCGGCAACCACCAGAACGACCAATCCGATCAACCCGAATGCCGCCTGGAGCACGTCGGTCAAGGTTCGAACGCGGCTGGCGATCTCGCGACCGGTCGCGACCGCGTAGCCGATTGACTCGATTTGCTCCGCGATTTCGTCCACGTCCTGGGCACGCTCAGCTACAACGTTGAGTTGGATGTAGGTGGATGTGTCCTCGTCCACGAGGTCGCGGTTCCAACGGTTCACGATCGACAGCGGCAGACTGACACCGACAAGTGGCACGCGATCGCTGACACCGACGATCCTGATTGGCACCCTGCGCACGGCGCCGGTAGGCGACGGGTTGAACGAAGACGACCCTACCACCAGAGTCGCGCGTTGACCGTTGAGAATCTGCGTTGTCAACTGGGGCAGATCGTTGGCTTTCGCGAACCCGGTGTTGTACATGTCAATCAGGTCACTCGAGATGACCGCCGGAATCACACCCGAGACCTCGGCCTCAAAACCGGCGTCCTCTGGGAGCTGATCGACCACCAAGTCGGGCTCGATTCCGAACACACCCGTGTCGGTGACAAACCCTCGACCGAAAAAGTTGGCTCGCATCTGAGCCGGGAGCTTGAGGCCCGCCATCGGCATGACGCGCTCCACACCTTCCAGCGCCGCGATGCGTTCGATCGCTTGATCGTCCAGGTTCGACAGCGGGCTCTCGAATCGCAGGACGGAAAGCGAAAACGCTTTGGGGACGACGACGATGTGGGTAATCGGAATCGAGGACACGACCCGATCGAGGAGCGCCCTTCGCGTGCCGCTTACGAACGCCAGCAAGAAGACGAGCAGCGCTACTCCAAGCGCCACGCCGCCAATCAGCAGTGCGCTGCGCGCGCCGTGGCGCCTGAGGTTACGGACGGCTCGCGTTAACGCCTGGCCCGTCCTCATTCGACCAACCGTCCGTTTTCTAGTCGGAGAACCCTATCGGCGATCGCCGTGATCGCTGGATCGTGGGTCACGATCACGACCCCCAATCCGTGTTGCCGCGCCAATGCTTCAAGTTGAGCTACGATGTCGGAACCGGTCTCCTCATCGAGATTACCCGTTGGCTCGTCAGCCAGCACAAAATCGGGGCGATTGACCAGCGCCCGGGCGATAGCGACGCGCTGCCGCTGCCCGGCCGACAGCGTACCCGCTGGCTGATCGATCTGTTCGCTGAGATCCACCGCTTCGAGCGTCTCTCGCCCGCGCGTCTCCGGATCAGCTGGCGAGCGACGGGAAAAGAGGAACGGCACGAGCACGTTCTCGAGCGCCGTCTCGGCGCCGTTCAGGTGAAACGACTGGAACACGAAACCGATCCGTTCGTTGCGGTAACGCGACAGCTCACGATCGCCGCGCGCGTACAGCTCCTCGCCGTCGACGAAAACTGTTCCCGACGTTGGCCGTTCGAGGCCCCCCAACGCGTTCAGCAACGTCGTCTTGCCGGAACCCGAACGACCGACAACGACGGTCACCTCGCCCGACGTCAGCTCGAACGAGACTCCGTTCAACGCACCCACCTCACGCTCCGCGAGCGGGTACGTCTTTACCAGGTCACGACAAACGATCTGCATCCGGGCCTACCTAGAAAGAGACCCCGTCGGGTCAGCCGACGGGGTCTCGCGATCTCCGCGGAGGGGTTTGGAGAGGAACCTACTGCCCGCCCCCCATCGCGTGAACATGCTCGGAGACGGCGTTGATCTCGGCGTCGGTGAGCGTGCCCTTCCAGGCGATCATCGCCGTTCCGGGACTGCCGTTTTCGACGACGTTGACGATCGCCGCCATCGACCCGTCACCGGTCGTCCAAGTGCCATCCCTGAGGTCAGCTGGCGGGGGCTCCAACCCGACCGCAGCTGCACCACCACCCGTGCCGTCGTCACCGTGACAGGTGGCGCAATTGGTGGCAAACACCGCTCCTCCATCGGCGGCTTCCATGGCGTCATCGACAGGCACGCCCCCATCCGGCATCTCTCCGGCTGGCTCTTCCGCCGGGGCGCCGTCCCCACCACCACCACCGCAAGCGGCCAAACCGACCACCAAGACAGACACTGCTAGTGAGCGAAATAGTATGTGCATCGGCCTTCTCCTAGGACTTGGGTTGCTTTGGGGCATGACCCCAGCCCCATGATCAACAGCGGTTTGCGACTCGGGCAGCAAAGTATAGCGCGTACAACGAAAGCGTCAAAATCCGAGCTCGTCAACGGCGACTCGAAACAGTTCGATCAGGTCGGTTCGCAACAACTCGTCCGCTGGGCTCGGCTTGGAGACGCGCCCACCGGCGACGATCGTCACGCCCGGCGGAGATTCGGTCTTGATCGAGGACGCACAGACGACGACGGCCGGGAGGCCACCCCGTCGGGCCTCGTCGACGACGTACCCAGTCACTTTACCGGTGCCGCTCTGGTCGTCGAACCGTCCTTCGCCTGTAACCACACCGTCAGCCCCGTCCAACGCCTCGCCGAGCCGCGCCAGCTCCGCGCACCACCGGGCGCCGAGGTCGATCTCGGCACCGAGAAACGCCCGACAGCCAGCGCCCAAACCACCGGCGGCGCCGGTTCCGGGCGCGTCATCCACGTCGGCAGTGACGCCGAGGTCCGCCACCCACCTCCGAGCGAGCGTCCTCAAACCCTTCTCCAGGCGCTCGATCGCGGCTCGATCAGCGCCCTTTTGGGGACCAAAGACGCGCGCCGCCCCGGACGAGCCCAGCAGCGGGTTGGTGACGTCGACGAGAGCGGTCAACTGCAACCGATCGGTCAACGACCGATCGTCCGGAGGCACGATCTTTTCCAAGTCCGCCAGGTCACCGGTGCGGACGATCAACTCGCCGCGTCGATCCTCAAACCGGTACCCCAACGCGCGCGCCATCCCAAAACCGCCGTCGACGGTCGCCGATCCACCCAGGCCGATCACCAATCGGCGGACACCAAGACCGGCGGCACAGGCGACCAGCTGACCGACCCCAAAAGTATCACCATCGAGCGGGGCGCCTTCCGCTGGCACAAGGTTCGCCAACCCCACCGCAGCGGCGCTCTCCAAGTAGGCCGTCTCGTGCTCTGGGTCCCAGCCCCATCGAGCATCTATGGGTCGACCGAGCGGATCCCGCACCCGCGCCTTCACGTCGAGCACCCGAGGCCGGTAGTAGCGAATGACGTCGATGAACCCGTCGCCACCGTCCGACAGCGGTCGAGCGATGATCTCCAGATTGGGACCCGCCGCCGACGCCCACGCTTCGATGATCTCCACCGCGCCGAACGTCCCCTTAAAAGCGTTGGGGGCCGCGACGACGGTCTTCAGCTCGTCAGCGCGCGGTCGAGGTCATCGATCAAGTCTTCCGCGGCTTCGACTCCCAGCGCCAGTCGTACCGTCTGATCCGGCATCCCACGCTGAGCGCGCTGATCAGACGTCAAATGGCGGTGTGACGTCATGGCCGGCATCGAGACCAGCGACTCGACCCCGCCCAAGCTCGGCGCCAAGCGAATCCACTTAAACCGCTCGACGATTCGTTGCGTCTCGGTCGGCGTCGCTCGCGGAATGAATGCCACCACACCCCCGGCACCTCTCAACAAGCGAGCGGCGACATCGTGATCGGGGTGATCGGCGAGCTTCGGGTAGAAAACCCGCTCGATCCTAGGGTGCGACGCCAGGTGTTCCGATACCGTGTGCCCATTCTCGTTGTGCCGAGCCATCCGTAGTGCCAGCGTCTTGATGCCTCGCTCGAGCAGAAAAACCGCGTGCGGGTCAGCCGAGCCACCCAAGCTCGCCAGCATTCGCGTGGCCTGCTCGATGAGCCCATCATCGCCGGCGAGCACGCCACCGATCAGGTCCGCGTGACCGCCCAAGTACTTCGTCGCGCTGTGCATGACGAGATCGACGCCGAACTCGGCCGGTCGCTGATTGATTGGCGTCGCAAACGTCGCGTCGACGAGTGACACCAGCCCACGATCACGCGCCAGCCCGGCCAGCGCCTCACCATCCGCCACCCGCACCAACGGGTTGGTGATCGCCTCCCACAGGAACAGCTTGGTGTTCGGCTTTATTGCCGCTTCCCACGCCTCCGGTCCGTGATCCGAGGCGTAGCTGACTTCAATCCCCCAACCCGGCAGCTCGTCATCGAGCAAACGGTGAGTGCCGCCGTACAGCTCCGGCGCCGCCACCACGTGGTCGCCAGCCCGGCAGACGGTGAGAATGGCGGTCGATAGGGCCGCCATCCCGCTCGACAGGATCAACGCCGCGCGAGCACCCTCGAGCGCGCTAATCCGCTTTTGCACCGCGATCTGGGTCGGGTTGTTCCCGTACCGCGTGTAGACGAGCGGACGATCCCCGGCTGGATAGTCAAACGTCGACGCTTGATAGATCGGCGTTACAACCGCGCCGTGAGCGTCCTCGAGCCGACCGGCCTGAACCGCCAGCGTATCGATGTGTGGTTTGCGAGATGAGCTAGCGTGCATGCACGACCTCCTGGAGCCGACTCGTTCCACGTACCGTGGCCGCAGTGGTCGCCGCAACCAAGGCTCCCTCCAGCGCCTGTCCCGGTGATTGCCCGCAACCACAGTGGAGGGCGAACCACGCGGCGCCAAAGACATCCCCGCAGCCGGTGGGGTCAACCGCGACGACCGATCGTCCTGGGCGCTCGACGACATCGCCAGCGGCTCCGTACCAGGCGGCACCATCCGCGCCGTAGGTGACCAGCACGCCACGCACGCCGAGGCTGTGAATATGCGCGGCGAGCTTGGCCACCGATTCTCGCTCCAACGGTTCCGGGGTTCCGGTCCACAAGAGCGCCGCCTCGGCCGCGTTCATCTGCAACCACGTGACGCCGGTCACCCACGCTTCCCAATCCGGCGGTCGACGCGGACGGCGCGCCCGATCGGACGCTGGTTCGAGGCATAAACTGTGGAGGTCGAGGTATACCGGTCCTTCGAATGCGCTCTTGAGCGCATCAAAAGTCGACCGCTCGACTTCGCTGCCCGAGACGAGGTTCCACAGCCAAGCATCGAGCCGCGCCGGCCACCGGGCCAGGTCCCGCGAGCTGAGCGGAGGGAGCCCGCCGGCCTGGGTCTCATCCCGTCCGTCTTCGGCGTGATACTCGATATGCACCCGATTGTTGGGTGCCTCGACCGGCTTGACGCCGTCCAGCACGACACCCGGCAACGCTGACCAATCACCGCGCACCGTCTCGATCGCGTCGGCGCCGACGACGAGCACCGGGTGCAGCCTCGCATCGGACGGGAGCAGCGCGCTCAGCGTGTGCACGGCGTAGTAGATCCCGCCCATATCGCTGGTTCGTACCCCATCGGCGGTGTCGATCGTGTCGATGACCGCCGTCCCGGTCACGCCGATGTTCACCGCGATCGCGGCTTGGGTGACGCGCCGCGGCTCACTCGATGGCTTGCAATGCGAGTCGGGCGGCGCCGATCAGCCCCGCCCGGCCATCGAGGGTCGACAGCCCGAAGCTGGGCTTCGGGCCAGAGGGCCCGACGTCGGACTCGATGCCAGCTCGGAGGCGGGCACCAAAGGCATCCCACGAGCCAGCCAGCCCACCGGTGAACGTCACCTGATCGGGGTCGAACAAGATCACCGCGTGCGCCACCCCACGAGCCAGCGCGTCGATCGCTCGATCCATCCACGGTACCACGCTCTGATCGCCTTCGACGTAGGCCCTAAAGACGTCCGCGAGGGATACCTCTTGATCACCACTGGCCGCCGCCTGCTCGACCAACGCGTGACCGCTGAAGTACGCTTCGACGCACCCACGCCGACCGCAAGTACACTCCTGGCCGCCGGGTTCGATCACCTGGTGCCCAATCTCGAGCGCACCGCCTGCCGCACCGTGAAACAGACGGCCGTCTGCCACCACGCCACCGCCGATACCCGTCCCGAGCGTAACCATGAGCATCACCTTGGCTCCGCGTCCGGCCCCGACCCACGCCTCGCCCAGGGCGGCCGCGTTGGCG